>JAFVAO010000023.1 GCA_017480445.1 Lachnospiraceae bacterium | reverse complement strand
TACCACGACTTACCGCTACAACAACGGCCTCCTGTTGTCCCAGACCACCGGCACAGGTACAACGGCGGAAACCCTAAGCTTTACCTATGACGCAGACGGTAAGCCTGTCAGCATCACCTACAAGCAGGGCAGTAACGCGACCGTGACCTACTTCTACGCATACAACGGTCAGGGAGATGTGATCGCGATCTACAACAGCAGCAACTCCACGCTGGTAGGCAGCTACGAATATGACCTGTGGGGGAAGCTGATCAGTGTAACCCCCGCATCCTCCTCCAGCGACCCGAAGGGGATCCTGACGAAGAACCCGTTCCGCTAGGGAATAATTAATACATAGTTCTAAAAAGTCCGAAAGTATCAACAGTTGCGTTGGTTATTGGAGATATGGATGGAACAGGATGCGGTATATTTCTCAAGTAATCGAGCTAACTGCACGTAAAATGGAGATTACTTAATAATTCGGTATTGGTAGGAGAAAAGCGCTTAGAAAGGGGTAGAATAATGCCATATTTTGAATACAGTAAATCTGTAAAGGACATCGAATATTACGAAATCTTAGAAAACCTCATGAAGCGCTGGGAATATGAGATAGTCGAATTTAAGGAAGCTAAAGGCGGCTATGATACAGATAAAATCGGCAGATATTTTTCTGCAATCAGCAATGAGGCAAATTTACGCCAGCAGCAATACGGTTGGCTTGTTTTTGGCGTTGGTGAGGAACAGAAAACCAAGACAAAGAAGATTGTAGGAACAGCATACAAAAAGGGTGATAACAGCCTGTTGGAGCGTTTCAAATATGAAATATCCAGAGATACCACCAATGGAATGACCTTTTATGACATTATAGAGATATTTCCAAGCGTGAATGGGAAAGAGTATAGAGTGCTTATGTTTAAAATTCCTGCGGCGGCAACGGGTATACCTACCGATTGGAAAACAAATTATTATGAACGTGCGGGAGAAAGCCTTGTACCATTAAAACAGTATAAGATAGATGCAATTCGTTCACAGGAGCGCAGAGATTGGTCAAAACGGGTGCTAGAACAGGCAGGCATAGAGCATTTAGATAAGGATGCGGTTGCTTTAGCAAGGGAGAAGTATAAGGAAAAAATGAATCAGGAACACATTTCTGAGGAAGTGGATTCCATGAGTGATGAACAGTTTTTAACAAAGTTAAAGCTCATGATAAATGGCAAAATCACACATGCAGGAATGCTTTTGTTAGGCAATTCAGATTATGACTATATGTTTCAGTCTGCACCAAGTATTATGTGGAGATTATACGGAGCCGACAATATGGACAGGGATTATGCCATTTTCAAAATCCCATTTATCAATGTGGTGGACAAGGTATTTGCAAAGGTAAGGAATCTGACGTATAGGTATATGCCGAATCAGATGACGTTGTTTCCGATGGAAACGGAGCAATACGACAGTTGGTTAATGCGTGAGTTGCTGAACAATTGCATTGCTCATACCAATTGTTGGCGGAATCTATGGCGGCATTTCATATGATTGATACTGCAACATTAGGAATACGCCGAGCATACAATATTCAGAAAGCAAAGTACTTTCCGATGCCGGATTATAATGTTTCTTCCGGAACACAGGTTGAAGTGACAATTTACGGTAAAACGCTGAACGACAGCTATATGCATATATTGTATGATCATCAGGACTTGGACTTACAAACGGTATTTTTACTTGACCGGATACAGAAAGGCTTGCCCGTAGATAAGGAAGATGTAGACAGACTGCGCGGGCAGAAATTGGTAGAGGGTAGATTGACAAGTTTGTATCTGTCTGCATCAGCGGCTAAAAGTATTGATGAGAGCACAACTTATATTAAAAACAAGGGGTTTGATGACAAGTATTATAAAGATTTGATTGTTGAATATTTGAAGCAGTATAAAAAAGCAAAAAAGAAAGATATTCGGGAGTTGTTATGGGATAAGCTGCCGGATGTGCTGAGTGATGTTCAAAAAGAAAACAAGATTCGTAATATGCTTACAGCTTTAAGAAAACAAGGTATTATTGATACAGACTCGGAAAATCAGCAAAAATCTAGCTGGATATTAAAATGAGGTCTTGTTTAACGATTGAAATTTAAACAAGATTTAAACAAGATCTAAACGAGGACATTTTGAAATTGTCGTTTGTTCAGGTAGCTTTACACAGAAATTAGAAATGTTAGAAAGCAGAGGAAGAATAGCATGGATAAAACAGATGCAAAAACAGCAATGGAAGAATTGACAATGATGTTGATTTATTTGTCACATTTTACGGAACGAGATAGGTTTGCTAATAAAGATGATAAGTATGCGTGGAAAGGTTATGATTTTGATATGCTCAATAAACTTGATGAGCAGGATTACATAAGGCAGGGTTCACATCGCACAAAATCCATGTATATTACAAAAGAAGGTGAGCAGAAAGCAAAAGAACTTTTGGAGAAATACAACATAGCTGATTGGTAAAACATAAACATTTTTATAAGAGCTATAGCAAAGAAAGAGGCGGATATAATAAATACTTTAGAGTATATTGTTTTATTGGTCGCTTTGGTTGGTTTTTCATTTTTAAACGCTACGTCTCTTGTGAACGGAGGAATTGCGCTGGCGCAAGAAACAGAGGAGGACATTCTTGTAACGCAAGGATATATCAGTAGTATATATTCCCCGAGCACCAGAATTTTGGGCTTTAAAGAAGGCGCTCATCGAGGAGCAGATATTTATATTGATCAAGAGTAATATTTTGTGGCAACTGCTGAGAATTTCGAAGTAGGGGACTATGTTGAAATATGGTATTTGCCCAGAAGTCATTTTATTATGCGTATAGTTAGGGTGCAGGACGAGAATAAAGAAGAAATTGGACTGCGGTGAAAAAGTGACATCAGGCGGATAATGGCCATATGGGTAGTAGCTGGAAAAATAATATTGTAAATCCAGATAATTTCAGAGCGGCTGCAGATTTTCCTGCAGCCGCTCCATTTGTTTTACTTGATCTGTATGGATATGGAGTATTTTTTGTTGAGATACTGGTATCTCAATTTCACTGTATTTTTGACTCCTTTGGTAAGTGTCAGCACATTATCGGAGACAGAGGCAGTTTCCGCTTTCTGGCTCAGGATCGTCAGTTCTCCGCCGTCCAACTGTGTGCCAAACAGATCCTTGATGTCGAGGGAGACGATATCGGCGGTTTCTTCGCTTGCCAGGAGATTCTTGACTGCTTTCGTCTGTGCCTTCGGCGTTTCTACGGTAAAATCAACGGTATAGGGTTCTCCGTCGGCCATTTCAAAGGTTACGCTGCCGGACTTTTTCATGACAAGGGTCGCAAGGGAATTGGTCTTGTCGATCTTGGCGGAGGCCACCTTGCTGTCACAGGTGACTTTCCTCACAGGCGCTTTGGTGATGAGCTTGCTGCCCTTTATGACGGTGACGCGAAGGGCACTTGGCTCGACATCCTTTACATGGTAAAAGCTTAAATACATACTGGTCGTCTTGCCGAGGAAGCATTCCACCGGCAGGGTGTCCTTCGAGGAGGCGTAGCGCTGTCCTTCGGCGGCGGGCACCTTGATCAGTACTTCTTCCGTAACAGTGTTGTCGATGTTGTTTTTGACGAGCGCAAAATTCTCCTCGGAGATAGGAAGTATGGCGGTGGTTACATTCGTAAGCCATGTTTTTCCGTTGGCGCGTCTGGTGGTCAGCGGGTTCAGGATGATGGAATACATACTCTTTACCTGCAGATCGCCTGTGGTGTCGGACAGGGAGCCGGTGTCGGAGATCACATAGGCCATTTTGCCGACGGGCTCATCCGTGGTTCCGGTTCCGGCGTAATCCGCTGTGCCGGTGTAGATCATGGTGTGTCCGGGGAAATAGAACAGTGTGCCTGCGGGCATCCGGCTCATCGCTGCCAGCTTTTCGTCATCGGTCATTTCGGACAGATCAATCTTTCTGCCGGGAATCGTCTGTTGCCAGGTCGTATTTCTGGGGATCTCAAGACCAAAGCATTTATATACATTTCTGGTGTAGAGTGAACAGTCCATGGAATCCACCATACCGCCCCAGCCATAGCGGTCTCCCAGATTGCGAAAGGCAACGTCCAGGAGGTTTTGCTGGGTCAGGGGTGCGAATCCGATGCTCACCTGGTAGTGCTGGGAAATCAGTGCGCAACGTCGTACATAGCTTCCGTCTGCCGCTCTTGTGGGCAGGTAGACCACATAATTGTTCCACAGGCCCCGCTCTCCGTCATTTACGGATGCAGGAAGCGCATCCTCCGGCACCAGTTTTAAAACGGTTGCAAAGGTGAGCTTTACCTCTGACAGCTCAGGCGTGCGAAGCGACGGCTCCAGTGTGATCTGATTCTGGGTCACGACGAGGAAATCCTGATCGGCCGGATCTACCTGATAAGCGTCCAGCCACTCGTCCTTGTCCGCACAGATGGCCAGGCAATCTGCGTTGACCCAGCCGGTGCAGTTATTGGCATAACCCCAGTAATAGGTCTGATCGGCAACGACTGCTTTCTGCCGTATTACAAAAGGTTCGTTGACATTGATCGCGGAAGATACCTTTTCGTCATCCTTGTCCGTGGCAGAGTATCCGATATAAGCCGCTGTGGGAAGAGAGGATATAATGGTGCGGTGCACAGCGACCGCATACAGGTTTTCTCTGCTTTTATCGGTAAAACCGGTCTCGGACACCGCTTTGGAAAGTTCGCCGTAAAAGGCTTCTTTATCAGTGAGGAGCACTTGATCGGCATAAATGTCCCGTGTCGGCGCTGTGATGCTCTTCGCCAGGGAACTCTTCAGATCATCCGCGTCGTAGGTTCCACGCATATTCTCCAGATCATTCATATTGGCGCCGTCGGCAGCAAGCATTTCCTGATTCAGCTTACGGATCTCGTCTGTCGAAAGCAGTGTCCGGTCGGCGGGAATGCCGGAAGTTAAGCTTTTGTTGTACCAATAGGAGGCTTTGCACATCTCCTGTGATACACCTGCCGCAAGAGGTACGTCCGCTCCCGCTGTACCGGAAAGCTTTGTGGAGTCTTCAGTGGGAAGAATGCTTTCATAATCGATTCCTTCATAATCAATGCCGCTATAATTGATGGTATCGATACCGGTATTGATACCATCGATGGTTCCGGAGGGCACCGCCTCCCGGATCAGCTGCGATGCCTGCGCCGACGCATCTTCCTCTGCCTTAGCCCGTTCACCCGGCATCAGCGGAGAGAGGCAAAGCACTGCCGTCAGGCACACACATAATTCTTTGCGAAAACTGTTCATGTTCATTTTTATACACTCCTTTGCTTGTATTTTTAACGTGGAAAGAGGCTTCGGATTATTCCGCGGCCTCTTTGATTAACGCTATGATCTTCGGGATGGCATCCGTCTGGGTGCTCTTTCCCATGGTCTCTGTATATTCCCTGCGATGTGCGAACAATTCCTGTACTTTATTCACCAACAGCTGGGTGGTGAGATCGTCCTCGTTGATCACGATGGAGAATCCCTGCGCCTCGAAGGAGGCTGCGTTTAAAAGCTGGTCGCCCCGGCTTCCCGAGGAGGGGAGCGGTATGAGGAGATTGGGTTTGCGCAGCGCAAGCAGCTCGCAGATCGCGTTGGCGCCGGCGCGGGAGATCACGATATCCGCCATGGCGAACAGATCCTTTAACTCACTCTTGATATATTCAAACTGCTTGTAGCCCGGGGTGCTCAGATAGATATTGTCCAATTTCCCCTTGCCGCACAGATGCACGACCTGGAAATCCTCCAACAGCTTCGGCAGCGCCTCGCGCACCGCCTTGTTCACATTGGCAGCGCCCTGACTTCCGCCCATGACCATAAGCACCGGCTTGTTGGCGGTGAATCCGCACATATCGAGACCGGCCAGCTTGTTGCCCTGCGTCAGCTCCTCGCGGATGGGAGAGCCGGTGAGTACCGCTCTGCCGGCGGGCAGATGCTCCATTGTCTCGGGGAAATTACAGCAGATCTTCTGCGCAACCGGAATACAGAGCTTGTTGGCGAGACCCGGCGTCATGTCGGACTCGTGGATGATGCAGGGAATCTTGAGCGCAGCCGCGGCGCGCACCACGGGAACGCTGACAAACCCTCCCTTGGAAAACACCACGTCCGGCGCCAGCTCTTTTAAATATTTCTTGGCCTGGTTCAGTCCGACCAGCACCCGAAACGGGTCTGTCAGATTCTTCGCGTCCAGATACCGGCGAAACTTCCCGGTGGAGATCCCGATGTACGGGATGTCAAAATCGCTGATGAGCTTTTTCTCGATTCCGTCGTAGGAGCCCATGTAGGTCACTTCAAATCCGGCTTCCTTCAAATGTGGAAGCAGCGCGATATTGGGAGTTACATGACCGGCAGTTCCGCCGCCGGTCAGAACAATTTTTTTCATGGCATTACCTTCCTGTTTCGATCACTAAAAGTCATTATACCAGATTTTACCCTACCCTGCAATGAAAACCATGTGGCTTTGTAGGAGCTTTTGTCGAAATAATTCGATGATATTTCGTTCATATCATACTAAAAATACGATATAATGTACGTAATGCCGATATGCGGCAAAAACAGCTGTCGAAGCGTAATATTGAAAGGAAAGAAGGGAAAGTCTATGTTTCAGATTTTTATGGAGGAACCGTCGGTGAGCGCAGTGATGTTTGGCTTTTGGGGGCTGAGCCTGGCTGTCCGGATCCTGTTGGGGTGGGTCTATCGGGGGATGATCGTGGAGTCGGACAATATGGCGACGACCAACCATCGGCTGCTCAGGCAGTGCAAACTGAAATTTGCCAATTGTTACCAGTTAAACGGCGGCGTGTCAAACATTCCGGTGTTTGTGGACAAGTTTCTAAACCGCCTCTCTCTGGGTCCCTGCTCCTTTGAAACATTATATCACTTATCGGGGCAAAGTATGCTGTTATCCGTCGTCGCCGCGGGCGCGGGGGTCTGCGCGGCCATCGCGGACGGACATACGCTGGGGGATATCATCCCGTTTTACATCGTGTGCTGCCTGGAGCTGTATCTGTATTTCAGCGTGTCCACCCTGGTGAATCTGAAGGGGAAAAAGCGCGTGCTGAAGGTGAATCTGGTGGATTATCTGGAAAATCACCTCTCTGCGCGGATCGGTGTGACCAAGAAGGACATGCAGATGCTCTATGGCAACCAGCGCACCGTGGAGCTGATGCCCATCGGGGTCCGCGGCAGTCGCGAGGCGAAACAGCCGGTTGTGTATGAGGCGATTTCGCCCATCGCTGCCCCGGCGGCAGTTGGGGCGCAGGCGGCTGTGGGAGGTGCAGCTGTGGGAGGTGCTCCGGTGAACGCGGCAGCAGGTGCAGCCGTGGGAGGTACTCCGATGAACGCGGCAGCGGGTGCAGCCGTGGGAGGTACTCCGGTAAACGCGGCAGCGGGTGCTCCGGAGGAAGTCCTTCCGCAAAGCACGCCGGAGAGCGGATCGGCGGGGCTCAGTCCCTTTTATATCTCGGAGGAGGAAATGGAGGCGCTTATCAAGGAGTTTTGCTGACAATTTTGCGATATCTCTTGAACTTATTGGACAATTTTGGTAAACTAAAAAAAGAGTTCTGAAAGGAGAAAGGAGCAAAAGTATGGGTAAGCAGGTTACATTTGATTATTCCAAGACGGGTTCATTTATTTCACAGGAAGAGATCGGATACATGAAGAAGCTGACGTTGGATGCGAAGGAAGTTCTGGTGTCGAAAAACGGCGCCGGCAATGACTTCTTAGGCTGGATCGATCTTCCGGTAGATTATGATAAGGAGGAGTTTGCGCGCATCAAAGAGGCGGCAAAGAAGATCCAGAGCGATTCTGAGGTGCTTCTGGTGATCGGTATCGGCGGATCGTATCTCGGCGCGAGAGCGGCCATCGAGTTTTTGAGCCACAGCTTTTACAATGTGGTGGACAAGAGTGTGCGCAAGGCACCGGAGATCTATTTCTGCGGTAACTCCATCAGTTCTACCTATCTGAAGCATCTGATGGATGTGGTGGGAGACAGAGATTTCTCGATCAACATGATCTCGAAGTCCGGCACGACCACGGAGCCTGCGATTGCGTTCCGTGTATTTAAGGAAAAGCTGGAGAAGAAATACGGCAAAGAGGGTGCTGCGGGGAGAATTTACGCCACCACGGACAAGGCGAGAGGAAGCCTCAAGAATCTGGCAAATGAGGAAGGCTACGAGACCTTTGTGGTGCCCGATGATGTCGGCGGACGTTTCTCCGTGTTGACCGCAGTGGGTCTTTTGCCCATCGCTGTCAGCGGCGCAGACATTGACAAGCTGATGGAAGGCGCTGCGAGCGGCAGAAAGCGCGCTTTGGAGAATGATTTTGAGAATAACGATGCATTGCAATATGCGGCGCTGCGCAATATTCTGCTGCGCAAGGGCAAGAGCGTAGAGATCCTGGCCAATTATGAGCCGGCGCTGCACTACGTGAGCGAGTGGTGGAAACAGCTTTACGGCGAGAGCGAGGGCAAGGATCAGAAGGGTATTTTCCCTGCAAGCGTGGATCTGACCACCGATCTGCACTCCATGGGTCAGTTCATCCAGGACGGCGCGCGCATCATGTTTGAGACGGTGCTGAATGTGGAGACTTCCCGCGAGGAGATTATCATCGGCGAGGAGCCGGTGGATCTGGACGGCCTGAATTATCTGGCGGGCAAGACCGTTGATTTCGTGAATAAGAGCGCGATGAACGGTACGATTCTGGCGCATACCGACGGACAGGTTCCCAACTTTGTGGTCAATATCCCCGAGGTAAATGAGTTCTATCTGGGCGAGCTGTTCTACTTCTTTGAGTTTGCCTGCGGTGTCAGCGGCTATCTGCTCGGCGTGAACCCGTTCAACCAGCCCGGCGTGGAGAGCTACAAAAAGAATATGTTCGCGCTGCTTGGCAAGCCCGGCTATGAGGCACAGAGAGAGGAACTGCTCAAGAGACTGTAATTGCGGTAAAACGCGATAAAAGATGACGACGAATAGAGTTCAGATCGGATACCTCGCTCCCCGGAGCGGGGTATTTGACGCTCAAATATATGACAGGGGATGAGAGGAGTACAGGCGCATGAAGATCGTGGTGTTGGAGCGAAATAGTGTGGGACCGGATATATCGGTGGACTGTTTCGGTGAGCTGGGCGAGGTGACGTATTATAAAAACACGACCACTGTGGAGGAAGTGCGGGAGCGGGTCAAGGATGCTGACATTATTGTCGCAAACAAATCCCCCATGCGGGAGGAAAGTCTGAAGGATGCGACGCACGTGCAGCTGATCTGTGAATTCGCCACCGGGTACGATAACTGCGACCTGGACTATTGCAGGAAACGCGGTATCGTGGTCAGCAATGTGGTGAATTATTCCACAGAGATGGTGGCGCAGCACACATTTACGCTGGCGCTGGCGCTCAGTCAGAAGCTTCCCTATTATGACAACTATGTCAAGTCTGGCGCGTACAGTGCGCAGGACCGGTTTTCAAATTTTGACGTTCCTTTTTATGAGCTGGCCGGCAAGACCTGGGGGATTGTGGGTATGGGCAACATCGGCCGCCGCACCGCACGGATCGCGGAGGCGTTCGGCTGTCGGGTGATTTTCCACTCTGTGACGGGCAGGAGCACCTGTACGGAATATGAGCGGGTGGATAAGGATACGCTGCTTGCGGAGAGTGACTACCTCTCCCTGCATTGTCCGCTGAGTGATCTGACCAGAGATTATATTGACAGAGAGGCCCTGCAAAAGATGAAAAACACCGCCATTCTCGTCAATGTGGCCAGAGGGCCGGTGGTGAACAATCCGGATCTCTATGACGCGCTTGTCGCGGGGGAGATCGCGGCAGCAGGCCTGGATGTACTGGAGAAAGAGCCCTTGGAGTTGACCAATCCGTTGAGTCAGTTCAAGGACAGCAATCGGTTGATTATCACGCCGCACCTTGCCTGGGGCAGCGTCGAGGCGCGCACCCGCTGTGTGCAGGGTGTGTATGACAATATTCGCGCTTTTCAGCAGGGCGCGCCGATCCATGTGGTGAACCCGTAAAAAACAGCTCTTGATTTTCTGAAAATCTGTCTTTGATTTTCTTGACAAGCTACGGCTTTCATAGTAAGATTGCAGAATGTAAGCGCGACAGGTTTCGCAGTAAATATCGCGGGAACAGATACCGTTGGAATGGTTGGCAGAGAGGGAAATTGCATGGTAGAGAAGATCAAGGAACTTTTGATAAAATATGAGGAGATCGTGGCCTATCTGATCGTGGGTGTGCTCAATACGCTGGTCTCCTGGGCGGCGTGGTTTTTGTTCGCCTATACAGTGCTGGATGCGCAGATCATGTGGCAGAATGTGCTGCTCAGTGTGATCGCCTGGGTCGTGGGTGTGGTGTTCGGCTACTTTATGAACCGAAAATTCGTCTTCAAGAGTCACAATCCGGAGATCCTCAAAGAGTTTCTGCAGTTTTCCGGCGGCAGGGTGTCCACATGGGTGCTGGATGCGGTGATGATGGTGTTGATGATCAACATTTTGCATATCAATGAGGCGTTCTCGAAGATTTTCGTGTCGGCGCTTGTGATGGTCGGGAATTATGTGATCAGTAAGTTTTTTGTATTTAAAAAGGATAAGACAGAAGAGACAGTAAATGAGTGAGGTGTGAAGACACCTCACTTTTTCTATGGGCGATTGGTTTCGTTGGGACGCGCTTTTGAGGGGATCATACTTACATCTGTGCCACCATGGCCTCCACCAGCTTCGCGCAGTTCTCGGCAGCCGCTTTCTCAAACTGCGGGTAATCCATCTCGGCGCTGCCATCCGCCTTGTCAGAGATGGCGCGGAGGATGACAAAGGGCAGATTGTTCCGATATGCGCCGTGGGCGATAGAGGCGCCCTCCATCTCGGCGCAATCCCCGTGAAAAGTCTGGATCAGGCGATCCTTGACTGCGCTGTCGGAGATAAACTGGTCGCCGCTGACCACTCTGCCGCAGAGGGCGTGAATGTCGGGGCACACTTCGTCGCAGGTCTTTTTCGCAAGCTCCATCATAGCCGGATCGGCAGGGAATTCCAGACGGCCCATCTGAGGCACTTCGCCGGGCTGATAGCCGAAGATGGTCACATCCATGTCATGATGGACGGCATCCTTTGAGATCAGAATATCACCGATGTCGAGCTTCGCGTTCAGGGAGCCCGCAATGCCGGTGTTGATCACGTGAGTCACCTGGAACAGATCCGCCAGAATCTGCACACACAGCGCGGCATTTACCTTGCCGATTCCGCATTTGACGACGACGACAGGCGTGCCGCCAAGTGTTCCCTCGTGAAACGCCATGCCGGCTCTTTCTGTGATCGTCTTGTCTGCGAGCTTAGACTGCAAGGTCTCCACTTCCAGCTCCATTGCACCGATGATTCCAATTTTACGCATATCTCTATATTCCTCTCTTTTATTTTGAAGCATAGGCATTTGCGAAACATCATATGCGAAGTATCGAATTGGGCATATACAATGTGCACAATGACACTTATACAATAACTATGTTTCGCAATTACCTAATTTTATACATTTTTACACATAGGATTCAAGTGTCAAAAGTCCTTTTCCAGAACCAGATGTGGCAAAATACACAATAAGATTATGAGTTTGTGTTGCGGAACTGAGACCAGTGGAACATTGGAAGCCAATGGTTCCAATGTTCCACGTATTGGGCTCAGTGAAGCGCTCTGCACATCCGAATAATCGTTTGTGTAATATGCCACATCGAAACTTACGAACAAGCTTTTGACACTTGAATCTACATAAATCATTGTGAAACACATGCCTTACTGATCAAATTATACTACAGCTCCACGCCGAAAGACAAGTCAGTTTGTCGGATCTGCAGCGGAATGTACGTTTGCCTTGCGGAAAACGCCCACAATATTTCGTATGCAGGCGAACAGATACGGCTTGTAGGATGCGTAATCCACCGGCTCACCCTCCAAAATGATGGAGTGACAGGTGGCGCTGACCAGCTCCACTATGGTATAGAGCATCAACAGCGGCTCGTTCCACTCCGATCCGTCCGCAGCGATCAGCTCGTAGTAATGTGCCATAAAATCAAAGTCTCCCTGGGATTCCAGGCGGGTGAGGGCATTTTTGTAGATGCCGTAGTTTAGGTTTTTGTTGATTAACCGCAGGAGTCGGGAATCCCGCATCAATTGCTGCACCAGATCGTCCGCGATGAAGACCAGCTTGTCCTCCACGGACATGTCCGCCGGCTCCTTGTCCAGCCGATCCAAAGCTCGGATGAACAGCTGTCCGGCCTTCTGGGCGATCAATTTTTCCACGAGATCATCCTTATCCTTAAAATAAAAGTAAAAGGTGCCCTTGCCGACGCCGGCCTTCTGTGTGATATCCGAGATGGTGGTGTTGGAGATGCCCTTGCTCATAAATAAGTGGAACGCCTCCGACAGTAATGCCAGTCTCTTTTTTCGTTTATTTTCTTCCGCTTTGCCCATGGCTGTGCGATGCCTCCCCAGGAACGAATCCGGTTTCGTATTTATTTCACTATACAAAAATATTGACCGCTGGTCAAGAGTTTGTTATAATACGCATAAGAAAAATTGACTATTGGTCAGAAAAGGGGACAGGTGTATGCTTAAAATAGCAGAAAAGCTTGTGAAGCTGCGGATTCCTATCCTGTTGCTCGCCGTGGTGCTGTTGGTGCCTGCCGGGATCGGATTTATTTCCACAAGGGTAAATTACGATATTTTATATTATCTGCCGGACGACATTGAGACAATGCAAGGGCAGGATATTTTGTTGGATGAATTCGGCAAGGGTGCCTATGGGATGTTTGTGTGCAACGGGATGAGCAGTTCTGATGCCATACGGATGGCGGAAAAGCTGGAAGCGGTGGATCATGTGGCAGAGGTGATCTGTTTTGACAATATCACGGGGGGCAGTATTCCGGCGGAATTTCTGCCGACGAAGATCCGCAAGATTTTTTATTCGGAGGACGGAGGATCCACGCTGATGTTCATTTTCTTTGACACATCGACCTCCGAGGATGAGACGATGGACGCGCTCATGGAGATCCGGAAGATTTCCGGCGAGCAATGTTTTCTCTCCAGCATGTCCGCGATCGCGACGGATACGAAGAACCTGGTGGAGAGCGAGATGTTGATCTATACGGTGATCGCGGTGATTCTGTGCTCGATCGTGCTGTTGCTCACAACGGATTCGTTCATGATTCCGGTGTTGTTTATGGCGAGTATCGGTATGGCGATTATCTACAATCTCGGCACGAACTTTGTGCAGGGTCAGATTTCGTATATTACAATGGCGCTGGTGGCGATTCTGCAGCTGGGTGTGACGATGGATTACTCGATTTTTCTCTATCACAGCTATAAGGAGGCGCTTGGCACATATCCGGATCCGAGGGAAGCCATGGCGCACGCGATTGCAGAGACGATCGTGTCGGTGGCGGGTTCCTCGCTGACGACGATTGCGGGATTTCTGGCGATGTGTTTTATGACGTTTACATTGGGTATGGACATGGGTATCGTCATGGCCAAGGGCGTGGTGTTGGGCGTGATCTGTTGTGTTACGGTGCTGCCTGCGTTGATTCTGGTGTTCCATAAGGCGATCGAGAAGACGCAGCACAGGGCGTTTCAGCTGGGGACAAAGGGGATCACGCGGTTTGTCCTGAAGTTTTATCCGCTGATCGGTATTCTGATGGTGGTGCTCTGGATCCCGGCGATCTACGGGAATCAGAATGTGGGTGTATATTACAAGCTGGATCGGAGTCTGCCGGAGTATCTCCCCAGCAGAAAAGCGAACATGGAGCTGGAGAGGCAATATGATATGAACTCGGTCTCCATGGTGCTGGTGCGGGCGGATCTGCCGACAAAGACCACTAAAGAGATGCTTGCAGAGTTAGAGCAGGTGGACGGCGTGGCGTTTGCGCTGGGTATGGACTCCATTCGCGGGTCGCTGATACCCGACAGCTTTCTCTCGGAGAAGACCCGAAACCGGTTGAGCAGTGAGAACTGGAAGATGCTCATTGTGTCCTCCAATTACCAGGTGGCAACGGATGAGGTGAATGAACAGTGCGAAGTGCTGGAAAAAATCATCAAGTCCTACGATCCGAACGGCATGCTGGTCGGGGAGGCCGCGGCGACAAAAGATTTGGTGCGCATCACAGACAGGGATTTCAAGGTGGTCAGCATCGTCAGCATCGGTGCGATCTTTGTATTGATCTTCTTCGTGCTGAAGTCCATCTCTCTGCCGGTGATCCTGGTATTGGTGATTGAGCTGGCCATCTATGTAAATATGTCGATTGCGTATTATACGGGCACGACGCTGCCGTTTATCGCTTCTATCTGTGTGGGGACAATTCAGCTGGGCGCGACGGTGGACTATGCGATCCTGATGACGACCCGCTACAAGAAGGAGCGTCTGGGCGGATGTGGCCGGAAGGAAGCAGTGGAGATCGCGCTGTCCACGTCCATCAATGCAATTTTCTCCAGTGCGCTGGGATTTTTTGCGGCGACGGTGGGCGTGGCAGTCTACTCGGATGTGGATCTGATCGGTGCGATCTGTATGCTGCTTGCGCGGGGCGCGATCTTAAGCATGGTGATTGTCATCTGTGTGCTGCCGACCATGCTGCTCATTTTTGACCGGCTGATCTGCAGAACCACTTTGGATATGTTGAAAATAAAGCTGAGGAGGGAACAGCATGAAACGGTATAAAAAAGTCATTGCGCTGTTATGCAGCGCTTCGCTTGGTCTGATGAGTCTGGCTGGCTGCGGCAAGACGAAAGAAGCGCAACAAGAAGAAATCGTGGAGGACGTGCAGGAGATCGAGGATGTGATGCAGGGATTTTTGGGCACATCGCTGATCAAGCACAGCGCTACGGCGGGCAAGGAAGAGACGGTGTATGTGATGTTAGATGCCGACGGCAATCAGACCTCGACGGTGGTGAGCGAGTGGCTGAAAAACGCGGACGGCACAGAAAGCCTGCAGGATATCTCCCGGCTGGAGGACATTCATGTGGTCAAGGGATCTTCTACGTTTCAGAGAGACGGAGAGCATCTGACCTGGTCTACCGGCGGCAGCGATGTCTATTATCAGGGAGCGTCGCAGGAGGAGCCGCCCATCTCGGTGAAGATCAGTTATATGCTGGATGGAAAACCGGTAAAGGCCAAGGATCTGGAGGGGGCAAGCGGGCATCTGACGATCACCTTCAACTATGAGAACCACACGGGGCGGACACAGGAGATTCACGGTGAGGAGCGGACGATCTATGTGCCGTTTGTAGTGATCTCAGGCATGATCTTTGACAATGACAAGGTTATGAATGTGGAGGTAAGCGACGGAAAGACTGTCAACAGCGGAGATAAGACGTTTGTCTTTGGCGTGGCCATGCCGGGACTGGCCGATAGTCTGGGTATTGATGAAATGGAAAATGATGAGGGCAAAAAGCTGGATCTCGACATTCCGGAGCAGGTAGTCGTGGATGCGGATGTGACGGACTTTTCCCTGTTGATGACGCTGTCTATTGCGAGCAATGAGGCGTTGGAGCGGTTGGGATTGGATGATTTCGACTCGCTGGATGATCTGAAGGAGGATATGGATCAGCTGACGGATGGCATGGACGATCTGATCGATGGCACAGCGCGGTTGACAGACGGCGTACAGGAGTTGTCCGATGGTACGGGGGAGTTGTCTGACGGCACGGACGATCTGCAGAGCGGTGCATCGAGTCTTGCGGATGGTGCGAATCAGCTGCTCAATGGCACCTATAAGATCGGCAGCGGCGTGACGAGTCTCCGAAAGGGCATTGACGCGGCGGATAAGGGTGCGAATGATCTCAAAAACGGCATGGATCAGTTACAGGCGAAGATCCCGACCCTGACAAGCGGTGTGACGCAGCTGCAGGCCGGTATCACACAGCTCTCAGGAGGGCTGGATACGCTGGACGGGAAGCTGTCTGATCCCACGGCGCAGGCGCAGATGGCTGCGTTGCAGCAAGGTTCTGCCTCCGTGCAAGAGGGATTATCCGCTGCTTCCGCCGGACTGGATCAGATCGTTGCAGGGTATGATCCGGAGTCCGAGGATCTGGCCAAGCTGATCGGTTCCCTGAATGCGTATGCAGCAGGACTCGAGGCCACGGGAGACGCGAATAACGCCGCCTATGCGAAGGCAATCCGCACGATGGTGGGCACCTACCAGAGCATGTATGGGAATGTCAAGACGGCGACTGCCGGCGTGGATGCGTTAAACGAGGCATATCCCGGCGTGGATGCCGGCATCGGCTCCATGGTGGACAATATGAGCACAATCTCCGGTGCGGTGAAGAAAGCGGCAACCGGCGCAGGGCAGGTAAAGGATGGTCTGGACGCGATGAACGAGCAGTTGCCTGTGCTTTCGGACGGTGTAAATGCGCTCACAAAAGGTGCGGGGGATCTGGCGGAGGGCACCGGAAAGCTGAAAAAAGGAGCCTTGAAGCTGGAGGACGGAACAGATGATCTAAAGGAAGGTGCGCTGAATCTGGCGGAGGGCGCAGGGAAACTGTCTGACGGCACCAATGATCTGAAAGATGGTGTAAAGGAATTGGTCGATGGGGTAGCGGAGCTGCTCGACGGAAGCGGCGAGCTCAAGGACGGTGTCATGAAGTTTAACGACGAAGGGATCTCTAAGCTTTCTGATCTGGTGAACGAGGATCTGGAAAAATTTTACGACAGACTACAGGCGGTTCGGGATTATAGCGAGGAGTATAAGAGCTTTGGCGGATGCAGAGATGATGTGGAGTGTTCGGTGCAGTTTATTTACAAATCGGACAGCATCGGGGAATAAAGAACGCAATTTTATGATTATTTTATGTTTTTTTTAGCATTTCGTGTTCTGTTGTGTGATATAATGATTCTGTCGCACAGAATCCAAGTTGGCTCGCACCATCTTGCCTTGCTGCGCAAGGATTATATCCGGGGAGAGATTTTACGTGAAATTCAGGACACGATTGCAGGTTACATTTCTCAGTATTATATTGCTTCCGCTGATTTTGACGATGATGGCTTTTCTGGTGATTGTCCTCTATCTGACGAATTCGTATCAGGACGGCATGGTGCAGGACAAGGATCACTCCATCATGGCGGACAATATGCAGGAATTTATCAATACCACGGACAGGGCGTATTTTGTCCTGCAGGAGCAGGCGCGGATGGATCCGCGACAGCTGGAGGACAAAGAGTATCTCGCGAAGATTGACAAGGAAATTTCCCGCAAATCCACGTATTTGATTGTGCGCAAGGACGACGGCATATACTATACGGGGAACATGGCGGCGGCCAGACAGATTTTTAATAAGCTGCCGGCGTATAACGAGCAGGAGCTCTCCTCCGAGACAGGATATTATTACAACAATCTGGAGAAGTACGTCAAGCAGATTAATTTCCGCTTCTCCGACGGCGGGGCGGGCAGTATTTTCATCGTGACGCAGGTGTATTCCCTGATTTCGAGACATTTGCTGGTGGATATGTTCGTAGCGATTATCGCGATTTTGATTTTTACCAGTATCATGCTCACGCAGTGGATTCAGCGGAGCGTATTCCGGCCGGTGAATGATCTCAACGTGGCGATGCAGAAGATCAAGGACGGCAATCTGGACTATATGCTGCGCAGCGATGAAAAGGGCGAGATCGGCGAGCTCTACGACAGCTACGAGGACATGCGGCTTCGGCTGAAGGAGTCCGAGGCGGAGAAAAAGGAAAACATCGAGCGCAACAAGGAAATGATCAGTAATATTTCCCACGACTTAAAGACCCCTATCACGGCGATCAAAGGCTATGTGGAAGGGATCATAGACGGCGTGGCTGACACGCCCGAGAAGGTGGATAAGTACGTCAAGACTATCTACAACAAGGCCAACGATATGGATCGGCTGATCAATGAGCTGACGATCTACTCGGGGATCGACACCAACCGGATCCCCTACAATTTCCATCGCATCAACGTGGCGGACTATTTCGGGGATTGTGTTGAGGAGGTCGGGCTGGATTTAGAGTCCAAGAACATTAAACTGAATTATTCCAATCTGACGGATGTGGATACGGTCATCATCGCAGATCCGGAACAAATGAAGAAAGTAATCAATAACATCATCAGCAACAGCATCAAATATATGGACAAACCGCAGGGAACAATTGCGATCCGGATTCTGGATCGCACGGATTCCATACAGGTCGAGATCGAGGATAACGGAAAAGGCATCGCGCAGAAGGATTTACAGCGCATTTTCGAACGATTTTACCGCACCGATGCTTCCCGCAATTCTGCCCAGGGCGGCAGCGGGATCGGTCTGTCCATTGTGAAAAAGATCATAGAGGATCACGGCGGCTACATCTGGGCCACCGGCAGAGAGGGAGAGGGAACCTGCATGCACTTTGTACTGCGGAAATACATAGAGCTCTCCCAGGATAAATAAGTTTGACGGAAGCGAGGAGGACGCACGATGAGCAAGATTCTGATTATTGAGGACGAGGAGGCAATTGCCGATCTGGAGAAGGATTACCTGGAGCTGAGCGATTTCCAGGTGGATATCTGCAACAGCGGTGATGAGGGACTACAGACTGCGCTGGCGGGAGAATACGATCTGGTGGTGCTGGATCTGATGCTGCCCGGCATGGACGGCTTCGAGATCTGCAAAGCCATCCGGGAGCAAAAGGATATTCCGATCCTGATGGTTTCAGCCAAAAAGGATGATATCGACAAGATTCGCGGCTTGGGACTCGGCGCGGATGACTATATGACCAAACCGTTCAGCCCCAGCGAGCTGGTGGCGCGCGTCAAGGCGCATCTGGCGCGTTATGAGCGTCTGGTGGGCACCGGCACCAAACAGCATAACGATGTGGTGGAGATCCGGGGGATCCGGATCGATAAGACAGCGCGCAGGGTCTATGTGGACGGCGAGGAGCGTGCGTTTACGACCAAGGAGTTTGATCTGCTGACATTTTTGGCAGAGAATCCGAACCATGTCTTCACGAAGGAGGAGTTGTTCCGGGAGATATGGGATATGGACTCCATCGGCGATATCGCCACGGTCACAGTGCATATCAAGAAAATACGGGAGAAAATCGAAAAGGATTCCGCCAAACCCCAGTATATTGAGACCATCTGGGGCGTGGGATACCGCTTTAAGGTGTAACGCGGTATCGTGCAGAATCCTGTCACCTTATTGTTGCTTGCTGCGGAAATAATTGCGGATCCATTTGCCGGATTCGCTCAAGTCGCTCTCGTCCCAGTCAGAGGTCTTGGAGCAGGAGGGACTGATGACACTGCTGCTCTCGTTTTTGTTGGCAAGGTTCCAACAGCAGAAGCTGATATTGTAGCGCTCGATGACCTGGAACCAACTCTCGGCGGAGGCAAAATCATTTCCGCCGTTGCCGGAGGCATCGCACATGCCGAATTCTGAAATAAATACGGGCAGACCGTTTTGAACACAGCTGTCTAAGCGATTCCAGAGGACATCCTTGTGTGTACCTGCGTAGAAATGCAGGGCATACAGGATGTTTTCTGCGTCTAAGGGGTTGGCCTTGGCTTTGTCAATGTCCTGACTCCAGGTGGGAGTCCCCACGATGATGATCGCGTCGGGATCGTTGGCCCGAATGACGGGAATCACTTCCTCCGCGTAGGATTTGACACTGTCCCAGGTGGCGTAGCCGTTGGGTTCATTACAGATCTCATACAGGACATTGGTGTGATCCGCGTAGGTCTCGGACACCTCCTTGAAGAAATCCAACGCCTGACTCTTGTACACATTGGGATCCTGCTCCTGCAGCACATGCCAGTCGATGATGACATACATACCCAGATCAGTAGCGGCGCTGACACCTGTGTCAATTAAATTTTTCAATTCCTGCTGGTTGCCGCCGGAGCAGTAGCCACCGTACTCATGTGTGTACATGGCAAGCCGCACGCAGTTCACTTTCCAGTCGTCCCGCAGGGTTTTGAAGGAATCATAGCTCACATACTGGGGAAACCAGGCAATGCCATGGGTGGACATGCCGTAAAGCTGGATGGGATCTCCGTTTTGATCCACCAGCTTGGTTCCATCTACGGAAAGTGCGCCGTGTGTGCCGGCAAAACCGGACAAATCAACGGTTTCGTTGGGGGAGTCTGCGTTTTGCAGGCTGGCCTGGCTACCTGTTGGGTTTGCAGACTTTGTGGACTGTGCCGTCGCTGTGCTCTCGGTTGCAGCGTCCGCGGCATCTGTAGCTTCTGTGACTTCCTCTCCGTGATATTTGGCCTCCAAAGATGCTGCCACAGACTCGGCAACGGACTCGGCCACAGATTCCGCAACAGACTCAGAAATGGATTCGATCATTTCCTGTTCTCCTTCCTGTAGGTTGGCGTTTTGGCCGCAGCCGGTGCATGAGATCGCGAGTGCGGCGGACAAAATAATTGGTAAAAAACGTTTCACCTGATTTCCTCCTCTTGTATTTCGTTATGCTGCACGGATTGTACCGCGCATTTCCCTAAAAGCTTGTTCGTAGGTTTCGCATATTACACGAACAATTATTCGGATGTGCAGAGCGCTTCACGCATTGGGCTCAGCTCCGCAGCACAAACTCATAATCTTATTGTGTAATATGCCTCAGCTGTTCCAGAAAAGGACTTTTGACACCCGAATCCTATTATATATGCTTTGATGATACATGATTCCGCTATATATGTTTCAGTATAGATGGAATAGGTGTCAATTGCAAGGGGGAATTGGATGTGGTATGATACGCTGTAGAGGCGGTGCGCAGCTCAGAGCGCACTGCGCGGAACGGAATAAGAGATAAAATTAGAATAAGAGATGGAATACGGAATGGAATATAGGATGATATGCGGGAGGAAAGAGTGATGTTGCCGGAGGCGTTTTTAGACAGGATGCACCAACAGCTTGGCGGAGCGTATGAGGCGTTCCTGCAGAGCTATCAGGAGGAAAAATACAGTGCGCTCCGGTGTAATCCGTTGAAGCGCGGACCACTGAAAACAGATGAGGCAGCGGAGCCGGAAACCCTTGAAAAAGAGGCGTCGCTCCGCAAATATTTTCATGTGACACATGTGTCATGGGAGAAGAACGGCTATTATTATGCATCGGAGGATCAGCCGGGAAAACATCCGCTGCATGAGGCGGGAGTCTACTATATCCAGGAGCCCAGCGCCATGGCGGTGGCGCCGCTTTTGCAGGCGCAGCCCGGTGAGAAGATATTGGATCTGTGCGCGGCTCCGGGCGGCAAGAGCACGCAGATCGCAGGCTATATGCAGGGTGAGGGGCTGCTTGTGGCCAACGAGATTCATCCCGGCAGAGCGAAAATATTGTCGGAGAATATGGAGCGACTCGGCGTGCGCAATGTCTGTGTGACCAACGAAACACCGACAGTTTTGTCAGAAAAATTTCCGGAATATTTTCACAGGATTCTGGTGGATGCGCCATGTTCCGGAGAAGGTATGTTCCGCAAAAATCCGGAGGCCTGTGCGGAGTGGAGACCGGAGAATGTCGCGCTTTGTGCGCGCAGGCAGGATGAGATTCTGGACGAAGCGGCGAAGATGCTTATGCCCGGTGGCAGACTGGTCTATTCGACCTGTACCTTTGCGCCGGAGGAGAACGAGGGAAGCATCCGCCGGTTCCTGCGGCGGCATGCGGAATTTGAACTGCTCGCCATCGATAAGAACGCCATGGGCTTGCCGGAAGGCCTGTGCGACGGGAGACCGGAATGGGCGGATGCAGGAAGTGATGTAAGCGACGATGCGCCGGGCGGCAGAGGTGGCAGTTCAGGCAACGGTGTGCCGGATGGCAGATATGATCTGCGCCGTACGCTGCGGTTGTGGCCGCAGGTCGTGCGGGGCGAGGGCCATTTCGCGGCGGTATTGCAAAAGCAGGGTGCATATACGGCGGATCAGGAGACCTTTGCGGCGGGTGGCTGTGAACGGGGGATTTCGCTGAAGGACAAGGATCTGGAGCCTTGGCGGCAATTTTGGCAGGAGACAGGAAGCGCGGCCGCACAGAAGCGGGAGGAGAATAAGGCTTTGTCGGCAGACGTCCGGTTTAACGACGATCAGGGAATTTTCCTGCGCTTTGGCGAGAATGTTTATTTTGCGCCCAAAGGGATGCCCGCGCTGAAGGGACTGAAAGTGCTTCGGCCGGGTTTGCAGCTGGGAACGATTAAGAAAAACCGGTTTGAGCCATCCCATGCACTGGCGCTTGCGCTCGCAGAAAATGATGCGCGACACGTATGTCATTTTGATCTGGACAACGAGGACGAGGCGAAGCTGGTCACCGCTTATCTGAACGGTCAGACCTTCCCGATGGAAGGGGAGAAGGGCTGGTACCTGATCACTGTGGACGGATACAGCATCGGATGGGGCAAGCTGGCCGGCGGCATCATGAAAAATCACTATCCCAAGGGGTTGCGCAAGTGAAAGGTTGACAGGACAAGGGGAAGCACTATGCAGACAGAAATTCTATATGAGGACAAGCAGATTCTGGTTGCTTACAAGCCCGCGGGGCTCGCGGTACAGACAGCCCGCATCGGCGAGCCGGACATGACGAGTGAGTTGAAAAATTACGTAAAGGGCGGGTATCTGGGACTGGTGCACCGGCTGGATCAACCGGTGGAAGGGCTGCTGGTATTTGGCAGGACAAAGGCTGCGACAGCTGCGCTCTCGAAGCAGCTTGCGGAGGGAACGCTCCACAAGCAGTATCGTGCGGTGCTTTACGGTGCGCCCGCGCAAGCAGCGGGTGAATTGACGGATTATCTGTACAAGACCAGGGACTATTGCGCGAAGATTGTGTCGGCGGAGCAGGCGCAGGAAACCGGAGCGAAAAGAGCGGTGCTGCGGTATTGTATACTAAAAACGACACAAGTGTCTGAAAACGAACAGCTATCCCTGGCGGAGATCTCCATAGAAACCGGTCGTTTTCATCAGATCCGCGCACAGATGGCGCATGCCGGTCTGCCGCTTTTGGGTGATCTCAAATACGGATCGGAGCGCTCTGTGCAATGCAGCCGGGAGGCGGGCGTGCGTCAAGTGGCGCTCTGCGCAAACGCGCTGCAATTTGTGCATCCGGCCAAGGGCACGACACTTCCGTTTACCGTGACGCCGCGGGGCGGCGTGTTTCAAAAATTTGGCATGCCGGACGAAGCTTAGGCTGCTCATATTCTCTGCCGAAATGTTCATACTATTCTTGTTAAGAGAAAAAGAGAACTGAGGCGCGGATATGAAGGAAAAGATTACGGAAAACAAGGCGTTGGTACTGCTCCTTTTGACGGGAGCAGTCTATTTTTTCTTAAAATATATAACCCCACTCATCGGACCGGTGCTGCTCGCGATGATCTTTGTGACGATCTTCGGTCCACTGCTGCAGAAATTGCAGGCGAAGCTCCATCTGCACCGCCAGATCGGGGCGGTTTTTTTGTTGATTCTGGCGACGGCGGTGGTCGTGGGACTGATTAGCATTCTATTCTCCTGGATCGTGGGCAGTATGCCCAAATGGAGCTTCTGGTGGGCGACCACCGGACAACAGCTGCAGCTGTATCTGCGTGAGCTGTGTCAAAAAGTGGGCGAGCTGGTGGGGGTGGACGGACGCTATCTGGAAGAGCGGATTCTGGGCGGCGCGGAGGACAAACTGCGTGCGCTGGGCAGTGAGGCAGCGTCGGGAGTACTCAGCCAATCCATTGCCTATGCCAGGATTTTGGGGGAAGTGGGCGGCTTCGTGGTGGTGTTTCTGATCGCCTCGGTTTTGCTGGCCAAGGACTATGACGATATCATGAACCGGCTGCTGGACAGGGAGGAATATCATGTATTTCTGGAGGTAATCTGCGGCGTGATCCGTTACATCGCGACCTATGTGAAAGCCCAGCTGATTATTATGGCCATGATCGGTCTGCTGTGTGCGGTGGTATTGGGGGTGCTGCGGATTTCCGGCGGGGTGCTCTGGGGGATTCTGGCCGGCGTGCTGGACGCCATGCCCTTTATCGGTACGGGTGTGGTACTTGTGCCGATGGCGATTCTGCATGGGCTGCAGGGGAGCTATGTGCCGGCGATCGGCTGCGTGTGCCTGTATGTGATCTGCATTTTCATACGGGAGTTTATGGAGCCGAAGCTGATCGGCAGACGGATGGGAATCCCGCCGATTGCGGTGCTGGTCTCTCTGTATGCCGGAATTCAGCTCTTTGGGCTGTCCGGTATCATCAAAGGGCCGCTGGGATTCGTGTTGATCTCGGAAATCTATCGCAGCCTTGATCATGCCAAGGCCAGAAAGAGAACCGCCACATAAAACCAAACAAAAAAGGCAAGTGACGTATGTCCTTGCCTTTTGCATGATTCTTATTATGTGCCTTATTTCTCGCTCTTGCCGAGAACGTTTCTGGAAGCTCTGTCCTCAACGCGCTTATTCAGCAACATCAAAGCCTCCGTGATATGTCTCAATGCCTCACCGTCTTCCTCGCATGCGAACGGACCGTTCTGGAAGCACAGAAGTCTGTCTCTTACGATCTCCAACAGATCAACATCCAAAACACCGGTGGTCGTCTCGGTTTCGCTTCTTGCGCCCTTCTGGAACTTGATGGTCGCAACAATACCTACCGTCGGGTCGATCTCATTCGGCGTAACTACTCTGTAAACGTGATGCGCTCCGCCGGGGCCCAGCTCATCCATGGAGTAGATCTCATTCAAGTTATTCCTTTTCTGAATTGTATTCAATTTGTCCATTTATATGCCCGCCTTTCATTGGTTAATCCATATACATGGATTATAACACGAGTATGTAAGGAATGACAACCATTTTTTCTGATAGTTTGTGTATTTGCAACTTAAAATAGTATCATACGTTTTAAGTGAACGAGATGTTACCATTGCCTGTTATCTGTCGGGGTAATAAATCAGAAAAGTTAGAAAAAAAGTTAGAACTGAGAGTAAAAAACAGGGCTTTCCAAATCCGGAAAGCCCTGTAATTCCTAAGTCGTCGCGACAAGATTCGAACTTGCGACCTCTGCGTCCCGAACGCAGCGCTCTACCAAACTGAGCCACGCGACGATTTCAACATTACAATAATATATAAAAAATGATTGATTGTCAAGCAAAAAACGAGTAAGATGGGATTAAATTATGAAAGTGCTGCAAAAATGCCGGAAAATACGCAGAAAAATGAGGATGGGAAGAACATGAGCACGATCGTGACGCTGAAAAAAGGAGAGGGCCGCAACCTGAAGGCGGGCGGCGCGTGGGTCTACGACAATGAGATTGACACCATCACGGGCAGTTTTCACAACGGCGCGCTGGTGCAGGTCAGAGATTTTGACGGATATCCATTGGGGACAGGGTTTATCAACCAGAATTCCAAGATTCGCGTGCGGATGCTCACCAGGAAGCCGGAGCAGGAGATTGACAGGGCGTTTTTGCGCAAACGAGTGGGAAATGCCTGGAACTACCGAAAAAACGTTATGGGTGGCGGTAATACGCCGCTTGCGGCACAAAGCGATATCCGCGGAGTCGGAACGACAGGAAACGGTGATCTGAACTGTTGCCGCGTGATTTTCGGGGAGGCGGACTTTTTGCCCGGGCTGGTGGTGGACAAATACAGCGACGTGCTGGTGGTGGAGTGCCTGGCGCTCGGCATGGCGCAGTTAAAGGATACGATTCTGGAGGAGCTGATTGACGTGCTGGCGCAGGACGGTATCCGCGTGCGGGGCGTCTATGAGCGCTCGGATGCGCCGGTTTGCAAGAAAGAAGGGCTGGAGCCCAGGAAGGGCTTCTGGAGCAATTCTGTGATCGTGGGATCCACAGACGCAGATTCTCCCGCATATTTTGATACAAATGTGGAAATCGTTGAAAACGGCGTACACTATCTGGTGGATGTGGTCAATGGGCAGAAAACAGGCTTTTTTCTCGATCAGAAGTACAATCGCTTAGCGATACAGAAGCTCTGTAAGGGCAAGCGGGTGCTGGATTGTTTTACGCATATGGGGACGTTCGCACTGAACGCGGGGATTGCCGGTGCAAGCGAGGTGACCGGACTGGATATCTCCGGGTTTGCGGTGCAGCAGGCGACGGAGAATGCCCGCAGAAACGGGCTGGATCAGACGGTGCATTTTCGGGAGGCCAATGTGCTGGACGAGCTGCCGAAGCTGTATGAGTCGGGCGAGCAGTTCGATGTGGTCATTTTGGATCCGCCGGCTTTCACCAAGTCCAGGGAAGCCACGAAAAACGCCATCAAAGGTTATCGCGAGATCAACATGAAGGGCTTGAAGCTGGTAAAGGACGGTGGATATCTTGCTACCTGTTCCTGTTCGCATTTCATGACGCAGGAGCTGTTTACCAAGGTCATCGGGCAGGCGGCCCAGAGCGCGCACAAGCGGCTCAGACAGGTGGAATTCCGGACGCAGGCGCCGGATCATCCGATCCTGTGGGCGGCGGACGAGAGCTATTATCTGAAGTTTTTTATTTTTCAGGTGGTAAATGAACACTGACCGGCATAAGGCGCATGCGTCAATGTTCTAAAGGAGTATTTATGGATATTGCAAACGGACTCCGAGTGGGTCTTCCCTATACGATTGTAACGTTGGTTATGCTCTTTGGATATTTTCCGATCAATTGGACCAAACGGGAATTTTTTTGCGGCATCAAAAACAGAAAAGAATATTTGGCAGGGAGTGTCAAGGAGCGAATTGACGCGATCATTTCTGCCGGGCGGAGAAAAGCGGGGATCATAGAGATCGTGGGCTGTGTGATGCAGTTTCTTCTGTTTGCCCTGCCGTATACGACCATGTCATGGATTGTGGGGGCGGTTCTCTTGTTTGCCCATGGGATATTGTTTTCCCTTTTCATGGCGCGGGAGAATCGTGAAATCAAGCGCCTTAAAAGGGAATTGGGTATCGCGCCCGCCCAAAGCCTTGATTATGTTCCCTCTGATATGGAATCTGTAAAGAAAATGAGCATTCGGAGGATGATCGTGTCCGTTGTGCCGGTGCTGCTTCTTTATTTGATCGCGATTCTGATCGGTAATGCATTGGGTGGCGGAACGCGGATACTGTCGGGGACGGTAATACTGATGTTTACTGTTGTCCCGATCTGTATTGCGGTTTATTTGGTGGCAGAATATGCCGATATCGATTGGCTGCAAAAGAGCGGTGTGAGTGATATGGCCTTGGTGGCCGCTTTCGTGACGGTTTTGTTTCAATTTGTGTTCTTTGCAATGTTTTATGTGTTGCCGAACTATCGTTATCCGGAGCGGCTGCTGTTCCTCGGCGGCGCTGCGGGCACGCTGATTCTTTTTGTGCTCCTGGTCGTTTTCGCCTCCGGAGTCATCCGTGCAGAGACAAGCGCTCTGAGAGCTTCGTCGGTGACGGAGGATGAGGATGACAATTGGATCTGTGGGATGTTCTATTACAATCCGCATGACACAAGGCTGCTGGTCAGGGACAGAACAACCGCATGGTTCAACACAAGGATCGACAAAGAGCTTGGCGCAAGAAAATCGGTTAATTATGCGCACCCGGTGGGCAAGGCGTCCTACCTGTTGGCGCTTTTGATGTTAAGCGGGTTCTTTGTATTTTTGGTTTGCATGGGGATTACATTAAAGACGCCGATGACGGTGAAGGTGGAAAGCGGTGCGATTATCTGCCGACAATTGGTCGATGAGTACCGCATTCCGATCGAAGAAGTGCAGCAGACAGAGCTTCTTGGGCCGTTTGGGGCTATGGATTATAGAGAGATACAGGGCGTGACGATGGATTCTATCCGAAAAGGAGACTTTCAGGTTGAGAGTGACGGCATATGCAAGGTTTTTCTCTATACAAATGTGGGAAGCTGTATCCGCCTGAGAGCAGCGGACGGGATCTATTACATCAGTGGTGCGACGACTGAAGAAACAAGCGCGTTATTTGCCGCAATCAACGAGGGGAATCGCTAAGAGTCAGGATTTATCAGGAATATATAATAACAGGATAACAGGGGGATTGTCATGAACGACCAAAAAGACTATCAAAACGAAATAGAGGAATTGTTGGAGCAGCTTACCTTGGAGGAAAAGATCGACATGATCCATGGCTGCGGATTTTTCCGGACGAAGGGTGTGGAGCGGCTGGGCATCCCCGGCGTGGTATCCTCGGATGGCCCGATGGGCGTGCGGATGCAGTTTCCGGATGACAGCTGGGTACCGGTTGGGAAAACTGACGATTATGTCACATATAGTCCCAGCAATTCTGCGGTGGCGGCGACCTGGAATCCCCAGCTGGCGCATGAGAGCGGCAAGGTGCTCGGGGAGGAAGCCAGAGGACGCGGCAAGGACGTGATCCTGGCGCCGGGGATCAATATCAAGAGAGACCCGCGCTGCGGCCGGAATTTTGAATATATGAGCGAGGACCCGTATCTGACGGCCACCATCGCGGTTCCATTTATACAAGGAGTGCAGGAGTGCGATGTGGCGGCCTGTGTGAAGCATTTTGCGGTGAACAATCAGGAGACCGACCGTCTGGCGGTGGATACGCTGGTGGATGAGAGAACGCTGCGGGAGATCTACCTGCCGGCCTTTCTCGCAGCGGTGCAAAAGGGAGGCAGCTACTCTCTGATGAACGCCTACAATCGGTTCCGCGGCAGCTTTTGCAGTGAGAGTAAGGAGCTGTTGGACGATATCCTGCGGGAGGAATGGGGATATGACGGGACTGTCATAAGCGATTGGGGCTCCACCCATTCCACCAAAGGCGTCGCAGAGCACTCGATGGATATGGAAATGAGTGTGACGACGGATTTTGACGCATATTATCTGGCGAAGCCGCTGCTTTCGGCAGTGCAAAACGGCGAGATCAGCGAGGCTTGCGTCGACGCCAAGGTGCGCAATATTCTGCGGTTGATGTTCCGCCTGAAGATGTTGGGAGAGCATGCATCGGAGAGAAAGCAGGGGGCGTATAACGCCGTCGCGCACCGGGAAGCAACCTATGCGGTGGCGAAGGAGTCCGTGATCTTGCTGAAAAATGAGCCGACGGGCAAGGCATCAGGCGCCGGAGAGGAGCGGCTGCTGCCGCTTGCGAAGGATCGTTTGGCGATGCAGCCGGTGCTCGACCGCAAGGGGAACCTGATCTCTATGCGCAAGAGACGGATCGCCGTGATCGGTCAAAATGCGGAGCGTGTGCATGCGAGCGGCGGCGGAAGCGCAGAGATCAAGGCGTTGTACGAGATCTCACCGCTGCTGGGACTGAAGATGGCGCTGGGCGGCAACGTGGAGGTATGCTATGCCCAGGGGTATTATGTGCCGGATCCCCAGCGGGGCGCGGACGAGCTTGTAAACTGGCAGGAGGCCAGTCTGGAGCAGCGGATCATGGGCGGCGGGGAGCCGGACAGCGAGGAACAGCGGGCGCTGCGCAAGGAGATCGAAAAACAGCGCGAGAAGCTCTTGCAAGAAGCCTGCGAACTGGCGCGGACAGCGGATACGGTGATCTATGTGGGCGGTCTGAACCATGATTTTGACACGGAGAGCAGGGATCGGGCGGATATGAAGCTGCCTTACGCACAGGACGAATTGGTGCAGGCGCTTCTGGATATAAATCCTGACACAATTGTCGTTATGATCGCGGGATCGCCGGTGGAGATGCCCTGGGCAGACCGTGCGAAGGCGTTGGTATGGTGTTATTACGCCGGCATGGAGACCGGAAATGCGCTGACAGATGTTCTGCTGGGGCGGGTGAACCCGTCCGGAAAGCTGCCGGAGACACTTCCCGTCGCTTATACAGATACTGTGACATACAAGAACGGGGAATTCGGCAAGGAAGGCTGTGTGGAATACCGCGAGGGCATTTTCGTGGGATACCGTTATTATGAGAAGGAACAGATCCGGCCGGCGTTTGCCTTCGGCCATGGACTGTCATACACGGATTTTGCGCTTAAAGATTTGACGACACAGGTGGTCGCACCTCTGGGCGAGGGCGTTGTGGCGCAGGAGGACGAGCCGGTCGTTGTGTTGACGGTGACGGTGGGCAATACAGGAGACATGGCAGGCGCGGAGACCGTGCAGTGCTACGTCTCGGACGAGCTGTGCAGTGTGGAACGTCCGGTGAAAGAGCTGAAAGCTTACAGTAAGATCTTTTTGCAGCCCGGGGAGAGCGGCCAGGTTACACTTACGCTTCCGCGGAGTGCGTTTGCGTTTTATGATGTGAACCGGAGGGGGTTCGTGACGGAGGCGGGCACGTTTGTGCTGCATGTGGGCAATGCGTCGGATCGCTGTGTGCTGCAGGCTTCCGTGACCCTGTAAAGATGGGAAAAACCGGCGTATTTGTTGAAAAAAACAAAAATGCAAAAAAAATTTAAAAAAAAGCTTGCATTTACATAAAGTATATATTATAATCATTTTTGTCTTTGAACAAGATATGAGGAACGCGTCTTTAGCTCAGTTGGTAGAGCACCTGACTCTTAATCAGGGTGTCCAGGGTTCGAGCCCCTGAAGACGCACTTGAGAACTGTTTTTCGGGACATATGAGCCCGGGGGACGGTTCTTTTTTTCTAGATGATTGATTATAACAGATCCCGTAATGGATCTTCTAGGCAATTGCGAAACTCCATTTTGTCAATATCGAATTGGGCATATTGTACACTCCATAAACAGGGCGTAGCGAGAGCGTCCCTGTGTTGGAGTTGTACAATGTGCACAATGACACTTGCTGAAACAAGGAGTTTCGCAAACGCCTAAAATGGATTTTTACGTAAAAGGAGCGGCATATGCCCCCAATTTTTGATACGCATGCCCATTATGATGATGGAGCGTTTGACGAGGACAGAGAGACGCTGCTTGCCGAGCTGCCCAAGGCGGGCGTTGCCCGTGTGGTGAACGTGGGCTCAAGTCTGGCGGCATGCAGGCGGACGCTGGCGCTGATGGAGCGCTATGATTATATTTACGGTGCGATCGGCGTGCACCCCAGCGACTCGGCGGAGCTGGACGAAACGCAGTTTGCGTGGCTGAAAGAGGCTTGTACCCATGAAAAATGTGTGGCTGTCGGGGAGATCGGGCTGGACTATTATTGGGACGAGCCGGATCGTGAGATCCAGAAAAAATGGTTTGTGCGGCAGCTGGAGCTGGCCAGAGCGCTGCATAAGCCGGTGGTCATCCACTCCCGGGAAGCGGCAAAGGATACCATAGATCTGATGCAGGCAGCCAAGGCGGAGGAGATCGGCGGCGTGATTCACTGCTATTCCTATACGAAGGAGACTGCAAAAATTTTTTTGGACATGGGCTTTTACTTTGGTATCGGCGGCGTGCTGACCTTCAAAAATGCGAAAAAGCTGAAGGAGGCCGTGGCGTATATTCCAATGGAGAAAATTGTTCTGGAGACGGATTGTCCTTATCTGGCGCCGGTGCCTTTTCGCGGGAAACGCAATTGTTCCCTGTATATTCCCCATGTGATCGATGAACTGGCGCAGATCAAGGGGATTTCGCCGGAGGATGTGCGAAAACAGGCATGGACAAATGCACATAATTTGTATAGAATAAAAGTAATGTAGAGCACGGGATATTTTAGCAGGAAGGAGAGAAAAGATGTTTGTAAAAAATGCAGATTGTAAAATCACACCCTGTGAGCCCGGCGTTACCAGACGCGTGATGGCCTATTCAGATCAACTGATGATGTGTGAGATCACGTTCGAGAAGGGGGCGGAGGGCAATATGCACAAGCATCCCCATGAGCAGATCACGTACATAGCGGAGGGCAGTTTTCTGTTTACCATCGACGGGGAGAGCTGCGAGGTGCATAAGGGGGACAGTGTGTTCATGCCGTCCAATTCGCTGCATGGCGTAAAATGTCTGGAAGCCGGCAAGCTGGTAGATGTATTCAATCCCAAGAGAGAAGAATTTCTGTAAAATAATTGCGCCCGGCGAAAGGAGCAGCCTATGAAGGTCAGAAAAATCAGTTTTTCCTGGAAATTGTTTTTGGCGGTGATGATTTTGTTGTTGTGTTCGGTGGTTGTCATGGGAACCGTGACATACCGCAGAGCCAAGAAACTGTTGGTAGAGCAGATCAAAGGGAATGCCGTCAATGTAGATCGCTGTGTGGCCGCTTCCGTGGACGGAGATCTGCTGGAGCGTATTCAGGTGGGCGATGAGGAGTCTGAGACGTATCAGACCGTGTTAGAGCAGCTGACGCTGTATCGCGACAACAGCGGTGTGGAATACGTATATACACTGCGGAAAGAGGCCGGCGGTATGGTATTTGTGGTGGATTCCGATCCCGAGGAGCCGGCGTCGGTGGGAGACGCGTTTGAGGACGACGGCGAGGAGGTTTCCAAGGCGCTGCGCGGGGAGTCTGTAGCGAGTGCGAATCCGTACACGGACGAATGGGGAACTCATCTGAGCGCGTACAGCCCGATCTATAACCAGAGTGGCCAGATCGTAGGACTCGCGGCGGTGGATCTGAGTGTAGACTGGGTAAATGAGCAGACCGGCAGGCTGCTGGTGCTGATTGTCGGTGTATGTGTGGTAGTGCTGTTGCTGGGAGCTGCGGTTTTATTTGTGATCAGCCGCGCACTGCGCACCGGATTTGTGACATTGAATGATAAATTGGTGGATATCTGCGAGGGAGACGGGGATCTGACCCGTGTGATCGAGTTGAACAGCGGCGATGAGTTTGAGACGATCGGCGGAAATGTGAACAAGCTGTTGGAGCAGATCCGGAAAATATTGCAGGATATTGCCAAAGAATCCAATTCGTTGAAAACGACCTCCGGCGATATTGCGGGGCGTCTTCTGTCCACCAAGGACAATGCGTCCGATGTCAGCACGACAATGGAGGAGATGAGTGCATCCATGCAGCAGGTGGCGGCGTCTCTGGGGCAGGTCAATGACTTGATGGGACAGATCACGGATGCTTTTGACGACATTGTAGACCGTATCAAAGATGGCAGCGACAGCGCCAAGGAGATGCATCGCAGCGCGGAACAGGTTCGCAAACAGGCACAGACGGAGCAGGACGAGGCGAGCGCCAAAATGCAGGAGATGGCACGCAATGTGGCGGAGAGCATCGAGCGGTCCCACGCGGTGGAGAAGATCAGTGTTTTGACGGAAAATATCATTGCCATCACCGATCAGACCAATCTGTTGTCCCTGAATGCTTCGATCGAGGCGGCTCGCGCCGGCGAAGCGGGACGCGGATTTGCTGTCGTGGCGTCGGAGATCGGCAATCTGGCGCAAGATTCGGCGCAGTCCGCTGCGGAGATTCAGGCGGTTTCTACAGATGTGATTTCTGCGGTGGATGGTTTGGCCGGAGAGGCGAAACGACTGATCGAATTTATGAACACAACGGCGATGAACGGTTATACGGATCTGGTTACAACCAGCGGAGAATATCGGAAAAGTGCCGAGCAGATGGACGGCATGATGCAGGAATTCGCACAGATCAGCTCGCGGATTCAGGAAAACATCAACAGCATCCACGAGCTTACAGCGAGTGTGAACACAGCAGTCGAGGAGACCGCAAAGGGTGTGTTGTACGCGACAGAGAAAACAGTGGATATCTCCCATAGTGTGCAGGAGATCGGGGATGACGCGCAGACCAATTCCAACATATCCGATGCGCTGTATGGGGATGTGAACCGGTTCCGGCTGGGATAGAGAGACAAAAGACATGATTTTACAGACAGGTATGCGGACAGATATACCGGCTTTTTATGCGGAGTGGTTCGCCAACCGGCTGCGGGCGGGCTATGTCAAGGTGCGGAATCCCTACAATCCTCTGCAGGTGACGCGGTATCGGCTGGACCCGTCCTTGGTAGATCTGATCGGGTTTTGCACGAAGAATCCCGGTCCGATGCTTCCCTACATGGACTTGCTTGCGCCCTACGGAATGTACTGGTTTGTGACGATCACGCCCTATGGCCGTGACATCGAGCCGCACGTGCCGGACAGGCAGCAGGTACTTGCGGATTTTCGGAGACTCTCCGGGATCGTGGGCGCGGATGCGATGGGGTGGCGGTATGATCCGATTTTTCTGAATGAAACATATACGACGGCGTATCATTTGGAACAGTTTGAAGAGATGGCAAAGGCGCTGCAGGGCTGTACGCACACCTGCGTCATCAGCTTTATCGACCTGTATCAGAAGGTGCGGAAAAATTTCCCTGAGGTCACGCAGGTGCCGAGAGCGGAACGACTGTACCTAGGAGAACAGATGGTGCGCATTGCGGGGAAATATGACATGATTGTCAGACCGTGCGGCGAGGGAAATGAGCTGGAACGCTTCGGTGCGGACTGCAGCGGGTGTATGACGCGCGAGACTTATGAGACCGCGCTGCACGCCAAGATACACATCCCGGCGAAAACGCCGTTGCGCAAGGAATGTGCCTGCATCTTAGGCAGCGATATCGGTGTGTACAACACATGTCTGCATGGTTGCCGGTATTGCTATGCCAATTACGATGAGGAGACGGTGCGCAGGAACTATACGCAGCACGATCCGCATTCTCCGTTTTTGATCGGCGGCAGCCGGCCGGAGGACGAGGTGCACGAGGCGGTGCAGAAAAGCTGGATTAAGGCGGATACGCCCGTGCAAATGACGCTGGAGGAATTTTTGATTTGAAAAAGACAGACATGGAGCAGAACGATTGTAGTGGATGCGATTGTTCTGCTCTTTCTTTGCGTCAATAAAAATTTATTGAAAAACAATAAAAATATATTGACAAACGGAAATACGCTGCTATAATGGGAAAAGAAGGAACCGGAAGGAACCCGATGAATCCAATAAACTCGTGAAAGGAACCAAGGTATATGAGTGAAGTAAAGAAATCGGACAGTCCAAGCGTAGAAAAGCTTGCGCAGAAAAAGTTGGATCTGACAAAGTGGACCAAGTATTTGTTGGATGTCATGTTTTATGTCGGCATACTGGTGACGGTAAGTCTGCCGCTTTCGGTCAAGTGGATCGGTACGTTTTACGAACCGGTTGTGGAACACTATGAGGAGACGGTGATCATTTATTTTGTGCTTGGAATCGCGGCGCTTGTGCTGATCCGGGAGCTGCGCAGGATTTTCAGAACGGTGCTTAACCGGGACTGCTTCGTCATGGAGAATGTCGTGAGCCTGAACAAAATGGGGAACTGGAGTTTCTTCATCGCGTTGATGTCTCTGGTACGCAACATTGTGTATCTGACCATTGCGATGTTGGTGGTGATACTGGTGTTTGTGATCGCCGGACTCTTCAGCAAAGTGCTGGCGCTGGTGTTCGAGGAGGCCGTGCGGTACAAGGAGGAAAATGATCTGACGATTTAGGTTGTATGGATATTTCCAGGGAAGACAGAAAGGTTGATATCAATGGGAATTGTAGTGAATCTGGATGTGATGATGGCGAAGCGCAAAAAAGGGCTTACCGAGCTTGCGGGCGAGGTGGATCTCACCCTTGCAAATCTGTCCATCTTAAAAAACAATAAGGCAAAAGCGGTGCGGTTTACCACGTTGGAGGCAATCTGTAAGGCGCTGAACTGCCAGCCCGGGGACATACTGGAGTATGTGCCGGATGCGGAAGCTGTGTCGGATGAAAAGGGCATGAAGGGATTGGAATTGCAGGGAGATCCGAATGATAGCGGTACAGAGGATACCGCTGGAAAGGAGTAAGGAATATGAATGAAGGATATCAAGCGGGTGCAGCGGCGCCCCAAAGCATGACACAAGTGTCACTGATGCAGACCCCGCCTCCGAAGAAGGAGGACACGGAGGAGACGAAACGCATGAAGGAGCAATTCGGCTTCTTCGGTCCGGTGACATTTTTGTATGCGTTGTTCTACGCGTTCTGCATGTTTAAAAACGGATCGGGTGTCACTTTCCCTTTTTTCATAGCCGCAAGCCTCTTGTATTTGTGCTTCTCCTTGTCAAAACTGGGGCTTACCTTGAAAAAAGGAAGCGGCTTCTATATGGTGAGCATGATCCTGCTTTCGGTTTCCACCTTTTGCACAGACGATATGCGAATCATCGTGTTCAACAAGGCAGGAATCTTTCTTTTGATGATGAGTCTGCTCTTAAAGCAGTTTTATGATACCTCCAAGTGGAAGTTCGGGAAATATGTCGGCAGCATTTTCTGGTTGATATTCGCAAGTATAGCGGAGATTGGCAGACCCTTTACGGATGCGGCCGGATACTTTGAACGCAAAGAGAGAAAGGGCAGCAAGACCGTCGGGTATATTTGCTTAGGGATACTGATCGCTGTACCGCTGCTTATTGTGGTGGTGGCGCTTTTAGCCGGAGCGGATGCAGTGTTCCGGCAGCTGACCAGTACGGTATTGCGCGGGGTCAATCCAGAGAACCTGTTTGACGTGTGTTTTCGCATTGCATTTATTTTCTTTGCGTCGTATCTGCTGATTGCGTTTCTTTGCAGACGCAGCATGAGCGAGGACGTGAAGGATCACAGGAAGGGCGAGCCGGTGTTGGCGATTACGATCACCGGACTGCTATCCGCCATTTATCTGTTGTTTTCCGGCATCCAGATCCTGGGGTTATTCCTGGGAAAACTACAGCTGCCGGAGGGCTATACCTATGCGCAGTATGCCAGAGAGGGATTTTTCCAGCTGCTGGCGGTGAGCATCCTGAATCTGGTCATTGTGTTGGTGTGCATGAGCTTTTTTCGGGAGAGCAAAGTATTGAAAATCATCCTGACAATCATGTCACTTTGCACCTTTATCATGATCGTCTCCAGCGCGATGCGTATGGTGATCTACATTCGGTTTTATTATCTGACGTTTCTGCGGATTTTGGTGTTGTGGGCGCTGGCGCTTTTGTTTGTGCTGTTTCTCGGCGTGGTTGCGGGGATTTTCCGGGAGAAATTTCCGCTGTTTCGGTATAGCGTGGTGGTGGTGACGATTCTGTATCTGGTATTGTCCTTCAGCCATCCGGACTACATCATTGCGTATGTGAATGTGGCGAATGCTTCCGGCAGTGATGCGAAGTGGCAGGCGAACGCGTTTTTCCTGGCAGAGACGCCGTACAGCGATTACGGTTATCTCAGCGGACTGTCCGCCGATGCGGCGCCGGTGCTGGTTCCGTATATGCGCAAGCTGGGGTATGATTATGAGGCGCTGCCTGCGTTTCGCGGTAAAATGACCGATGAAGATATCAGAGAGCGGGAGCGTTTTTGGATGGAGACCAAGAAAAAAGGCTATCAGAGATTCACGCAGGACGGCTTTGGGTACTATTATCTGGAGCGCTTGCAGTGGGTGACAGAGAACTTTGGGATCCGCACCTACAATGTCTCCAGACATATGGCATTGCAGCAGATCAGGCGCAACACCGTATCTGCCGACCGTGACGAGACGGGATATCCGAAGCTGCCGGATCAGCCGGATCAGCCGATTGCTCTTTCGATGGGACATTTGGTGGATTATGCACACGACGGTATGGTTTACGGTTACAGTACAATCGAGTATCAGGGAAGAACGTATATTATATTTGGCACGATGAACAATTCTTTTCATTCAGAGATGCTGGGTCAATGTATTGGTTATATTGTGCAGGATGAGTACAGCGCGTCCGTTATAGATCCGGACAACTTCAATCGACGGGTTTACACGCTTGTTGAAGACGCAAATCATGATTTTCTGGTGGATTATGACAGCAGCATACATCTGATGAACCAGCCGGACGTTTTTCGGGCAATCGACACGCAGGGGAAAGAGATTGTGATACCTGAGTATGTAGACGAGTCAGGGCATGAATATTGGGAATAAAAAATAGAGCCGGCATTTGAGTGCCGGCTCCGCTTCGTGCAACCGCTTGCCATTTCGTGCAGGCTGCCATCGTTTAGAAGATCTGTCCCGGAAGTCTTAATTTCTCCTTGGGCGGGAAGTCCTTGTCGAATTCTTCCACATCGGAATCGTCCACATAGTATCCCTGCGGCGTCTGGTAGACGCCCGTGACCCCGTCAAGGTACCCGGGGATCAGCTCCTTGCAGAGAAAGAAGGACGAATCAGCGTCTGCCGGCAGATCGTGGTACCTAATGCCAAACTTGCCGGCATAGTCAAATCCGCTCTTGCCGTAAAAGCCGATATTGCCTTCAAACAGTACCGCGCAGAAGCCAAGTGCCGCTGCCTTTTCCAAAGAGTCATCCAGCAAAGCCTTTCCGTAGCCCTTGCGTTTTAGATTAGGTGTAATGCCGATCGGTCCCATGGTAAGAACCGGAATTACGCGGCCGTCATCCGCCTCGATCACTGTCTTCATGAACATGTTCTGTCCGATCAGTCGGCCGTCCTGCTCCATGCAGAAGTCCAGCTCTCTCACAAATGCCGGATCGTCCCGAAGCGCATGGATCACGTAGTGTTCACTGCATCCCGGACGATAAACATTCCAGAATGACTCTCTGACAAGGTTTTCCACTGCTCTGTAATCTTCTTTTTCTTCCAAACGAATTATGTAGTCCTGTTTATTCATTATTTTTCCTCCTGAAAACTTTTGACTGTAAGCTGCCCATGGGCGGGAGGTTTGTTCGATTGTCCGCAAACCTCCCGGTCAGCCGACAATCTTCGGTGTGTTGTGTTTCTTCAAACAGCACTCTCCTTTGTTTGTATTTTGTATTGGTACTTACTCCGGAAATCATATATGGATTCCGGCAATTCTATTGTATAACAGTATGCATATTTTGCAAGTTTTTTGTGGGCTGTCATGTGCTTCACATCTAAAAGTAGAACAATTAGAAAAAAGGAAAGCCTAAAAAGAAATTCTCAATGCTGTTTGTAATGTTGCTAATGCCATCAGAAATGGCATTCACGGCATCCTCAGCGAGAAAGCCAAGATCTTCAAACGCACCGTCAACCACACTTCCGGTAGCAATTCCTCCTATAATGGCGCCTGCGGCGGCGGCAGGGATTGCTAATTCCGGGCAAACAACCGCAGCAACCATAAAAGCACCTTCACCGGTCGCGCCTGCAATAGCACCTGCAACAGCACTTTCTGCACCTTTAGATACCACATTTCTGGCACACGTGCCGGCATCATCACCGTTTATGATTGATTTTCCAATCTCGAATGCAGCGGTGATGCCTGCAGCCCCGGCGGCAGAATTCTTTGCGGCATTTGCCATGTTAGAAAACATGACCTCAGTTGTCATCGTGCCGTTTTTAATAGCCAGCGCCTTATCCCCTATCCTGTTGGTGGTTTTGGTTGAAATGCCGGAGTTCTCCATGCGCTTGTTGATCCCGGCATTTTCAGCCTTCAGGTTGAACTGCTCTGCCGTT
>JAFVAO010000022.1 GCA_017480445.1 Lachnospiraceae bacterium | reverse complement strand
CACGCTCAAATGGTATGTATCCACATCGAAATTTACCGGCTGTGCGCCGATCTCCATTCCGGCAAACATCACATCATTTTCCTCACAGCATCGCTGCAGTGTCTGTGCCATTTGATAACAGCTTTTCATAATTAAAGTTTCCACAGATCACCATTCCCCGCAGGATCACGGGCTTTAATCCGTATTGCAGGATATAGTTGAGCCCGCTCGCCGCCACATCCTCGCATATCTCATTGTGGTACCCATGCTCTCTGGCAAGCTTCTCCTTCGAACCCGGAATGCAGGTGATGGTGGAGTAGATCGGCTCTTTCATGTGTGTCGTGTCCATTTTGAACAGTACGGCATCCGCGTAGCGCGCGGAAACCAGCCTCTCGTCCGTAGAATTCAACTCCTGGATCCTGTTTTTCAATGTATACAGCTTCCCTGTATTCAGGCCTGTATCCTGATATCTGATCCATCTCTGCTCCCACCAGTCCTCATTTAACAGGAAATCTACAGAGACGTTCAGTATGGATGCTATTTCATACAGGGTGTCAACCGTGGGCAGACTGCTCCCGGCTTCCCATTTCGATACAGACTGATACGAGATATTCAGGCAATCCGCAAGATCCTTCTGCGTCATGCCCTTATCCCGTCTGTAGTATGCGATGCGTTTTCCGACATTTTTCTTATTCAGCATTTCTTCTCCCAACCTGATATCTTTTCATGTCTTTATTTCAACATAGGATTCCGAGTATTATTATAACAAGCACATTTCAATAACCTCAATAACTTCATTCATCAACTTCGTTCTTATCGACTCAACTGACAGTTGATTTACATACCTGCTTATGCTTTTCTGTATCTCACCAATGTAAGCCTGTCGTTTACCTGCGCAAGTATTTCGCCCCTCTCATACCCCATTTTCTCATATAGATGACAAAGGCCTTCTTCCTGCAGGATCGTCTCCAGTTCCCAGTCGTGCGCCCCGTGGATTTCCTCCACCGCACGAATTGCTGCCTGCGCAATCCCCCGATTCCTATGCTCCGGCATCACAAAAATCGGTGATATACGCTTGGGCTTTTCTTCTCCTTTTTTATCCGCAACACGGACAGCTCCTACAATTTCCTCCTGAAGCACAATAAAATAGTAGTATGTAAACCACTGGTTCAAGCGCATAACGACCTTATCCATTTCTTCTGTTGCCGGACTCGTCTCCGTATCCCGGTATTTCTCATAAATATCCTGAAATGCCCTGACCTGCATTTTCCATAGCTGCTTTGCATCGTCAATTTCGATCCTTTTCAGATAAATTTCCATACCGCACCTCCAAATACTTGCAAACAAAAAACACAGCGTCCAAACATTACAATCTGTCCGCTTTGTTTCTATACTGCTCTTATACGGAAACCCTGCACAGACAGATAAGACCTACCGGCTTACAGCTGTGCAGCTTCCCCGCTATAAGCCAATATGTCTGTTCATATACTACGTATAATAATAATTTTGTATTCTCTTCATTGCTGTCCCTTTCCGTGTATGGCAGAAATATTAACATATCTTATTAACATTGTCAAATCGGAAGCAGAACTAATTACGGATGAATACCGTTTTCGCGATTCGTTCCGCCTCCTCCTGCGAAAATTCCTTCGCAGAGAGCGTCAGTATATAATAGGTATCTTCGCCTTCTTTTACGAACCAGAATTCCCAGTAATCGCTTGTAGGCTCCAATATGCTTACGTTCTGTCCCGCTGCCTCAAGTTCTCCGATCTCGGCGACGGTATACAGGTCATGGTTGGCCGACCGAAGGATTGCAGACCATTGTGTGTTCGACCGTTCGAGCCCGATTACCGCAAGATTGGTTCCTGCGCTGTGATTGTCTAACGGCAGATGGGATGATACGTCCGGTATCCCGTTCGTAAAAGTCACTTCCGCACTCTCTGCGGGAATCCGGCTGATCAAACCGGAATACTGCCACTCCATCGGGGCGGAAGACGCCGCTTGCACCTGATAGGACTGCGGCAGGATCAGCGCGCCTCCCATCCATCCGATATCTTCCGCAAATGCGCCGATTGCATACCCTTCCGGCAGATCCACCTGCATCCAATCCGCGACAGTCGGCGCATGCTCTGTCTCCTCAAATTGATCAATCAGATTCCACAGCGCATCATTCGTCTTTTTTCCTGAAAACTCATAACTCGTTTCCAAAAACTGATAACACGCTTTTCCTGAAAGGAACATAGAGCAGCTGTCTGTCGCCGGAAATATCCACCCGACTGTTCCGTCACTTTTCTGCAAATAAAGGGCTGTATAGAACGGACATGCGGAAGTCCCTTTGATCATGTTGGCGCCGGAGAGGATTTCCTCTAACTGCCGCAAAATGTCCGCATCCTCGGTTTGCCGCAGCACGCCGTCCCGCCAGATGGCAGCGGATACAATCCCCTGTATATCCGTCGGTGCCAGGTTCACAGCACCTGCATATCCGTCCGGCGAAAACAGCGGGTAATACTGAAGTACCGTATCCTCACTGGTCGCACCACAGTCAATATATCCAAGATCTCCCAGCATGCTCCCGTGGTGGAGATAGGTTTCCATCAACCTGCCGTCACCGTTCCAGACATCATATTGTTTCTCCTCCATCGTTTGCGGCAAAACGTGCAGCTTCACTCCGTCAAGTGTATTGATCGTATAGGCCGTCTTCGTAAGCGTGTCCGCCGCAATATCATACACGTACATCTCCGTATCCGATATGGGATGCAGATAAACGATTTTTCCATCAGCGCTTACAAACTTCTCACAATAGTTATCCCCCTGCGTATCATTGCATCCGATCGCCGCCAGATCCAGCGCTGCGACAATTGCGTGATCCGGCTTGGAATACGCGAACAAACCGTAATATCCGCTGAAAATAATCCGGCTTTCATCCGCATAGAGAAGCTGCGTCATGTCTGCCCCCTCCGGACCCGCAAGGTTTACGACCGGACGACTCTTTTGTATTTCTGCTGATCTCTGCATTTCCGCTAGTCTTTGCATTTCCGCCTGTTCCTTCTTCTGTGCATTTTGTGCAGCTTCCATGGCCGCCTGCACCTCTCTGTCCGCCTGGGGCGCGATTCCACCTTCCGCAGCAGACGCGGTTTGATCCTTCGCCGGATTCGTCAGGAAACACACCGCCACGACACCACACACGAGGATCGCCGCGATGATGACCCAAAACGCCGGCTTTTTGTAATGCAGTACCCCTTTCACCCGCTCTTTCACGCCCGCCTCGCCAAATGCGAGCGGACAGGCCGCGATAGATCTTCGCGGGACGCTTAAATCCAGCAGCGCCTGGGAATACGCCGCCATGTACGCTCTGTCACGATCCTTTATGACTTTCTCGTCGCAAGCCGCCTCAATATCTCTGCAAAACAAAATATAGGCGAGCCAGCATGCGGGATGGAACCAATACACGGCCAACAGGAAAAATCCCAGGGGCTTCCACCAGTGATCCCGCCGTCTGATATGTGCCATTTCATGGGCGATGACCATCTCATATGTCTCTCCGCTCAAGGTGGATGGCACATAGACCACCGGGCGGATCACACCCAGTATAAACGGGGTCTTCACTTCATCGCAGGCCATCACACGCTCGCCCACCGGCACGGAAGCGCGCACCGTTCTCCGCAACAGCAGAAAGCTCAATACAGCATACAGAAGCATACTCATCATGCCGACAATCCACACGATCGCAGCGACAGCAAGCACCACCTGCAGCGGATTGACACTTGATCCCTGCGCCGGTGCAAACGTATCTGACAGCACCGGGTTCACGGCACGATTGATCACCGTAACTCCCGAATTGATCTCAGGCCTCGGCTGCATTTCGATATTCGCCGGAACTACCTCCCCGCTCGGAAGCAGGCTGAACACGCTCTCAAGCGAGACCGGACAGACGAGCCGCACCGCCACAAGCGCCCACAGTATACCAAAGATCCACTTTGGCGCTTTCTTGAGCGCAAGTCGCAGGATGACCACCGCCAGAATCAGCCAGGTGGCGTTGATGCCGCTATTCAGGATTTTTATAAGCAGCGCACTCATGTGACTTATCCCTCCTCTTTAAACGTATCGATCATGTTCTGGATCTCCTGTGCCTCTTCCTGGGTCAGCTTCTTTCTGGAAATAAACGCAGCGACAAAAGCCGGCAATGACCCGGCAAACGAGTCCTCGATGATGCTTTCTGTTTTGGCCGCGTAGAATTCCTCGCGGGATATGCGCGAGGTGACAACACCATCCTGATTTTGCAGCAGCCCCTTTTCACAGAGCTTGCGCAGTACTGTATAAGTCGTGGGCTTCTTCCAGTTCAGCTCGCGCTCGCATATTTTTACCAGCTCGCCGGAGCCTATCGGCTCATGCGCCCAGACGATATCTGCGAAGCGTTCCTGAATCGCGCCAAGTTCCATCTCACTCATCGCTCGTCCTCCTTTTTGCGGTTTATTCAGATAAACCTTATGTTTAGTTTACTCCGATAAACCATCGTTGTCAATCCTATATTTTAAAAAAATAAAAACGGCAGGATTCTCCCTGCCGCTGTACATCCGCGCTATTGCTATGCTTCTTCCGCCACGTCGCGATTCATTTTGCGCAATTCATCCGCCGCGAGCGGAATCGAGATGAGTAATGCCGCGATATCCGCACAGGCCTGCGCGATCTCCAGTCCGAACAAACCGAAAAAGTGTGTGAGGATCAGCAGAAGCGGGATGAAGCACAAGCCGCTGCGCGCCGACGCCGTAATGGACGCTTTGACGCCCCTGCCCATAGACTGCAGCATCATGTTGATCATGGACGAGACGCTGAAGATCGGCAGCGCCACCGCCTGCCAGCGCATCGCCACCTTCCCGATCTCCACCACCTCCGGATCGGGCCGGAACCAATAGATAACAGGCTCTGCAAAGACAAACAGCAAAATCGCCGCCAGCGACAGGAAGAGAAATCCGTAGCGGACGCAGAAAAAGAACCCTTCCCGCACGCGCCCTACCAGCTTTGCGCCGTAGTTGAAGGAACATACCGGCTGAAAACCCTGTCCGAAGCCGATCATGACCGACGCGATCATCATCACTGCGCGGGTGACGATCGACATCGCCGCAATGGCCGCGTCGCCGCCGAGATCCCTGGCCAGATTGTTCATCAACAGGGTCGCCACCGCAGCCAGTCCCTGTCTGAGCAAGGACGGCGCACCGCCGTTTACGATCTCCTTGAGATAGTGCAGATTGATATGGATATGTTTGATGGATAATCGAATATTCGCGCCTTTTCTGGTACCTGCAAATAGTACAAAAAAGCTGATCATCTGCGCAGATATCGTAGCCAACGCCGCGCCGGATATCCCCATGCGGAACCCAAAGATCAAAATCGGATCCAGCGCAATGTTCACGATTGCGCCGCTGAATAAACCCACCATAGCGTAGATCGCGCTGCCCTGAAAGCGCAGCTGATTGTTGATCACGAACTGACACACCATGAACGGCGCACCCATCAGAATGATCCGCATATAGCTGACCGTCTTGTCGACGCTGGTGGCCTCCGCCCCCAGCACATAGGCGAGCGGATAGGCGAACACAATGCCCAGCACCGCCAGCACAACGCCTGCCATGGCCGCCATGACGAATCCGGTGGAAGCCATGTTCCGCGCCTCCTCTTCCTCTCCTGCACCCAGCATGCGCGACAGATAGTTGCCGGAGCCGTGCCCGAAGAAAAATCCCAGCGCCTGAATCATCGCCATCATAGAGAACACAATGCCCACCGCGGCCGTGTCCGCCGTGGAGATTTTGCCGACAAAATACGTGTCGGCCGTATTATAAATGCCGGTCACAAGCATACTGATGATCGTCGGCACCGACAATTTCAGGATCAATTGCGGAACCGGCGTCTGTGTCAGCATGTCATACCGTTGTTGTGCAGCTTTTCCGTTTTGCATCATCTCATCCTCATTCTCTGGTCAACATCCCGCCGCAAACAATTCGCCTGTTCGGAACTTCTGTAATTGTACCATTTTATGCGCAATAAATCCACCGGAAATCCGAAATCCGCTGAAAAGTCTTGCTTTTCAGGTGCTTCTGAATTATCCTAGAAATACAGACCAATCGGATAGGGAGCTTATTATGGAGCAAAAAAAGCGATTTTTTTCACATCAATTTATAGCAATTGCACTGTTATTATTCGGCATCGCCGTCCGGTGCATCGGAATCGGTTCTATTCCCGGCGGTTTGAATCAGGACGAGGCCTTCGGTGCCTATGAGGCCTACTCGATGCTACATTATGGCATGGACAGCTCGGGCTATGCATTCCCCGTGTATCTCAACACCTGGGGCAGCGGCATGAGCGCGCTGAACAGCTACCTCATGATCCCCTTTATGGCGCTGTTTGGCGTACATGCCTGGGTGATCCGGATGCCGCAGCTGATCACTTCCTGTGTGGCGCTCTATGTGATTTACCGGCTATTTCTGCGCCTGTTTAACGAAAAGGCAGCCTTGATCGGCCTTTTGTACTTTGCAGTCTGCCCCTATCACATTATGATGTCCCGTTGGGGAATTGACTGCAACCTCGCACCGGCTTTTTTGCTCTTTGGATTTTATTGTTTTGTAATCGGTGTGGAGAAACCCAAATATTACATGCTCTCCGCGCTTCTTTACGGGCTGAGCCTGTACTGCTATGCCACAATCTGGCTCATTGTCCCGTTTATGATCCTGTTGCCGGCTCTCTATGTATTATATACCGGAAAGCTCCGCTGGTGCCGCTATCTCCCTCTGTCTGTTCTGATCCTGGGGATTCTGGCGCTGCCGCTGCTTTTATTTTTGCTGGTCAATAAGGGCTATATCGCGGAGATAAAGCTTGCCTTTCTCTCGATTCCCAAGCTCACCGTCATGCGGGACAGCGAGGTGACTTTTCATTATTTTACCTGGTATCTGCGCCAGCTTCTGACGATGTTGGTACGGCAGAGCGACGGCCTTGTATGGAATTCCGCGCCTGTGGGGCTTTACTACAGAGGATTTCTCGTATTTGCCCTGATCGGCGGGATTTATTGGCTCAAAAGGGCATTCACAAGCATCCGCAAGCGCGCCTACGATCCGTTTGTGCTCCTGATTTTTCCGCTGATCTGCGCGGTCTTCCTGGGATGCCTGATCCAGGTGAATGTCAATAAAATCAACTGCATCCACATACCCATCGTGACCTTTATCATCACGGGACTCTATGTCACCTGCACCTTTGTGGAGAAGTATTTCCGCTATGCTGTTCAGACGCTCGCCGGCGGCCTGCTAATCCTGTTTATCGTGTTTGCCTCTTGGTATGTGACCGATTTTCGCGAGGAGATCGGCACGCTCTGGTGCGAAGGTCTGGAGGATGCCGTGGCTTATGCGGACGCGCAAGCTGCCCTGACCGGGAGCGATACCGATCCTGCGGTTACAATTTACGTGGATCCGTCGCTGTATTATCCGAAGATCCTGCTCTACAGTAAACTGCCGGTGACAACGTATCGCGAGACGGTCGTGTATAACAATTATCCCAGTATCTGCCTCTGGATCGACTCCTGCGGGCCGTACGTGTTCCTTCCGGAAGCCGCAGAGCCCGGCGATCTCTGCATCATACCGGAGTCGGAAATCGAAGCCTATGAAGCGAAGGGCTTTACTGTGACCCGCTTCGGACACAGCGCCGTGGTACAGTGATGCAAAACAAGTTCCGATATGTCGAAATACAAAAAGCCGAAATCGGTTTCCCGATCTCGGCTTCTTTTACCTTCTTTCTGACATCTGATATCACTCAACCCTTCACACCGCCGAGCGCCACGCCCTGTACGATGGATCTGGACAGAATCAGGTACACGATGATAACAGGGAAGATAGAGAACGCGATCATCATATACACCTGGCCCATATCGAACTTCAGCCAGTCTGCGGAACGCAGCTGTGCAATCAGGATCGGCAGCGTCTTCTTGGTATCCGTTGTCAGGATCAATGCCGGAGTGAAGTAATTGTTCCAGCTGCTGACAAAGGTGAATATCGCCTGTACGGCAATGGCCGGCTTCATCATAGGAACGACAATCGTGTTGAATGTCCGGAATTCACCGGAGCCATCGATTCTCGCCGCCTCTACGATCGCCAGCGGCAGGGCGCTCTCCATGTACTGCTTCATGTAGAAGAACGTAACCGGTGCCGCAATCGCGGGAACAATCAGCGGAACAAAGGAATCCATCAATTTCATTTTACCCATCAACTGCACGAAACCAAGTGCGGTTACCTGCGTCGGAATGGTCATCACCATCAAAATGAAGGTGAAAATCGCATTTTTACACTTAAAGTCATAGGCATGAATCGCATAGGCCGTCATGGACGAGAAATATGTGCAGAGGATTGCACTGGCTCCCGCGATGATGAAGCTGTTCAGCATACCCCTTACCACCGGCAGGGTGCCTGCCATCAGGTTTTTCCAGTTGGTGACCAGATTCGTGCCAAACATGGGTGAAAAACCTTTGGAAAGGTCACTGTGGCTTCTGGTCGCGTTGACAAACAACACATAGAACCAAAACAGGCACAAGAACGTTAACACAATCAGCACAATATATGCAATCACTCTTCTGGCATGAATACCTAAGCCCTTATCCAAATTACTATTATCCATTTTCCTCACCTCAATCCTTCCTGGTCGATATTCTGAACACGATGAAACTCAAGATGGCCGTGATGATAAACAGGATCACGGACAACGCACCTGCCATACCGTAGTTCTTGCTGTACAAGTGTTTGTTCAGATACATAATCAGCGTCATTGTGGATCTCATGGGATCACCAGTGCCGTTGGTCAAAATCTGCGGTACATCGAACATCTGCAGACCGCCGATCAATGAGGTGATCAGCACATATACCAGAATCGGACGAAGCAGCGGCAGTGTGATCTTGAAAAATACCTGTGTGGAGGTCGCGCCATCCACCTCAGCCGCCTCAAAGAGGGACGGATCAATACCCATCATACCGGCCATCAGCAGGATCGTGGTGTTACCAAACCACATCAGGAAGTTCATGAACGCCACCAGGAAACGGGCGCTGCCGGTGTGATCCAGGAAGCTGTACGCCTCCTTCAGGATACCGGTCTGCACCAGAATGGAGTTGATCGGTCCGGTATTCGCAAATAATGTAAAGAACAGCATTGCAAATGCGGAAGCCATGATCAGGTTGGGCAGATAAATCACCGTCTTAAAGAAGGAAGAACACTTCAACTTTAATCTGGTATCCGAGAACCATGCGCCCAGCACCAGAGAGACAATGATCTGCGGCACGAATCCGAGCACCCACATGATCATCGTATTTTTCGCATAGGTCAGCAGATCACCGTTTTTGAAAAGCGTGATGTAATTCTCCAAGCCGATGAAACGGGGACCGATCTGGGTCAGACCGGATCTGTAATTCTCAAAAAAGCTGTTCCAGATCGTGCTGATCAGCGGAATCAATTGAAAGACCAAATACACAATGACAAAGGGTGCCAGGAAAATATAGCCCCATTTGTTATAGCTGACTACTTTTCCGTTCTTTTTACTGCTCATCCTTTCTATCTCCTTCCACATAACTTATTCTTTACAGCGCCGGCAGCAAATCCTCACGCACCCGCTTCCCGTCAGGAGCTCCTGCCGGTGCTGCCCAAGAAGAAAAACCTTAAAAAAGTAGAAAAATCGTGCCTGCCGGCCAAAACAGCGGGCAGGCACGATCATCACTCATGCATCCTTATCTGCTTTTAAATTACTTGCTCAACTCAGGATGTTTCTCGATAACAGCCTTGTAGAACTGCTCCAGTGCAGCGTCATAATCGCCATTGCCCTTGAAGTAGTTGCCCATAGCGTTCTGGAACTCTTCGTTACAAGCCTGGTCGTATGCGGAAAGGTTGGAAAGATCAACCTTCTCAGCGCCGTCAGCCAGCTGCTTGTAAGGGTTCTGTCCGCCAAGGAGTGCCAGGTTACCATCTGCGCTGCCAGCCAGATCAGCCAGTACGCTCTTGCTGTTTACACAGTCAGCGTCCTTGGTAGCGATCTCTTTCAGAACAGCCTTGTCAGTGGTCATGGTCAGGATGATATCCTTAACCAGAGAAGCATTGTCTGTACCGGTTGCTGCACAGATCCAGGTACCGCCCCAGTAGAAGGACTGAGGTCCTACACAGTAGCCCCAACCGCCTGCATTTGCAACGGAACCTTCTCTGTCTGCATCCAGACAGAAGTTGAAGAACCAAGCGGGTCCAAAGTAGCAGAATACATTGCCATCTTTACCCTTTGCCCAGTCATCGCCCCAAAGATCATCCGTGGTCTCTGCCTTAGAATCAACCAATGCCTTGGAATCGTCAACCCATTTCTTCATGTTCGCATCAACAACGATCTTGCCATCCTGTACCCACTTGCCGGATACATTGTTGGAGTATACACGATATGTATCGTTTACGGAACACATCTTATAACCGGCAGCCTGCACCTTCGCAGCGGTCTCGGTGTACTTCGCCCAATCAGCTACAGCAGCCTGTACGGCATCGGGATCATCGGAACCAAGTACTGCCTTTGCGATCTCACGGTTGTAGATCAGACCTGCGGAACATGCCTGCCAGGAAGATCCCTTCAGCGCACCGCTGGAATCCTTAACGATATCCTGCGTGTAGGTGTACTGATCAGCCAGATCTGCATCGGAGATGCCCAGATCGGAGAGCTTCATCGCATAGTCGGTATCTACATACTTCAATGCGTAGTCAGCCTCTACCAGGAACAGGTCGATCTTGTCATCAGCAGCTGCGCTTGCCTGATTCAACAGATCCGTATCCAGCTTGTTCTGATAAGCGTTGTCATCGCTGGGGGTGATGTTGAACTTAACAGTTACATCGCCGATCTTACCGGTGGTACCATCGATCTTCTCGTATCCGGGATAGTGATCCTCCAGACGGCTCTTGAACTCCTCGTTCCAGCATGCAATGTTCAGAACAGTTCCCTCTGCCTCAGCAGGAGCTGCCTGAGACTCAGCGCTGCTTGCAGCAGGTGCCTGTGAGCTTGCAGCAGGTGCAGCAGAGCTCGGCGTTTCGTTGCTTCCGCCACAACCAGCCATCATGCCGGCTACCATTGTAGCAGAAAGTAAAGCACAAAGTACTTTTTTCTTCATTTTCAATTCCTCCCATTTGAAAATATTGAATGTTTCAGTGCATTTATATTATATCACCGCATGCGCGGTAACACAAATGCCAAAGTGAAATTTTTTGTTTTTTTATAATTTTTTAATATTTACCTTTTTTTCTAACAAACAGGCCACTGACTTGCCCTCCACGAGGTGCCCGGGAATCGTGATCTGGGTAATCAGTGTGGACTTGGGCCGCTCGATCGCACTGATCAGCTCCCTCGCCGCCGCAAACCCGATCTGCTCCGTGTCCTGCTGGACAGTGGTGAGCGCCGGATCCAGGTGCTTTGCCATGGCGATTCCGTCAAACCCTGCGATGGAGATGTCCTCCGGTATCCGAAGTCCCCGCTCGCGGATCGCGTTGATGCCGCCCAACGCCGCGAAATCGTCCGGATACAGAATGCAGGTCGGCGGATCCGGCAAATCCAGCAGTTCATTGGTCACCTGATAGCTCCTGTGCGTGTCCCGGTAGGGTGCCTCCCTGACATACGCATCCGGCACCTCGATGCCGAACGCTTCCGTCGTCTTGTAAAAACTCGAGAGCCGGTTGGATGTCACCGTGGACGCCGCGCCGTGGATGTAAGCAATCTTCCGATGCCCCTGTCTGCAGATGTACTCTGCCAGATCATGCATCCCCTGCACATTGTCCGATACAACCGCGATGTGATCATTGAAGATGTAGTCAATGGTCACTACCGGTATATCACTCTGAATCAGCTCTAACACCTGCGGATCATCAAAATCGATGCAGGCGATCGCGATCCCGTCAAATCCCCGATAACGACTGTGCTCCAGGTAGGACATGCTGTCCGACCGGTTCTTGTTGCTGTTGATAAATGTGATGTCGTAACCACATTTCTCCGCCATCCGCTTGAATCCGTCCAGCACACTGGAAAAATAGTCATGCGTCAGGCCGCTTCTCGCATCATCCACAAACAACACGCCGATCCCGTGTGTCCGGTTGGTCTTGAGCGCTCTGGCCGCCAGATTCGGCGAATAGCCAAGCTCTCTGGCAACCTCTCTGATATGCTGTTTCGTCTTCTCTCCGATGTCTCTGTGATCGTTCAGCGCCTTACTGACCGTTGCCACTGATACTCCGCAGACCTTGGAGATGTCCTTCATTGATGTCATCCGCTCACTCCTGTCTGCAATCGGGCATCTAACACCGTGCCGCTTACTTAATCGTTTTCGTAACTCAAATATATAACACCCTGCCAGGATTTGCAACATCTTTTTCTGGAAAAATATGCGATTTGTCTATAACACACAGTTTGTTGATTCCTTTTTTGTGCATTTTCACCTTCTCGTCTGACTCCTGGAACGGCACGCGCCGCGGTAAACTGTAGATTTACGAAAATTAAGCACGAAAACACTTTCAATTTTTCATATTACTATTGCTTTTTTTCAATATTTCTGTATAATTTAAGACAAGTTACCGCAACTTAATCGTTTAATTTTTTTCAGGAAACATTTCTTAATCGTACAAAAAATTTCATGTAAACGGAGGTTACAAATTATGAAATTCGGTTATTTCGATGATGCCAATCAGGAATATGTCATCACCACCCCCAAGACGCCCCTGCCCTGGATCAACTATCTCGGCTCAGGGGAATTTTTCACCCTGCTGTCCAACACTTGCGGTGGCTATACATTTTATAAGGACGCAAAGCTGCTGCGCCTGACCCGTTATCGCTACAACGATGTGCAGGGCGACGTGAACGGCAAGTATTTCTATATTAAGGAAGGAAAGACGACCTGGAATCCCGGCTGGAAGCCTGTAAAGACCGAGCTTGACTCCTACGAGTGCCATCACGGTATCGGTTACAGCCGTTTCGTCTCTTCCAAGAATCAGTTGAAGGCAGATCTGCTCGTGTTCGTGCCCAATCAGGACAACTGTGAGATCAGCAAGCTGACGCTCACCAACGAGTCCGGCGCTGACAAGACCTTCTCCGTATTTTCCTATGTAGAATGGTGTCTGTGGAATGCGGATGACGATATGAAGAACTTCCAGAGAAATTTAAGCACCGGCGAGGTCGAAGTGGTCGGCTCCACGATCTATCACAAGACGGAGTACCGCGAGCGCCGCAATCACTATGCTATTTATTCCGTAAATGCACCCGTTGCAGGCTTTGATACCAGCAGAGATGCGTTCCTCGGCGCCTACAGAGGTGCGGACGAGCCGGAAGCTGTGGAAAAAGGCGCCTGCACGAACTCGATCGCGAGCGGCTGGTCTCCCATCGCGGCGCATCAGTTGGATGTGACGCTCAAAGCCGGCGAGAGCAAGACCTTCGTGTTCGTGCTCGGCTATATTGAGAATCCTCAGGAAGAAAAGTGGGCATCTCACGGCATTGTCAATAAGAAGCGCGCCGAGGCGATGCTTGCAAAATACAACACCACCGAGGCGGTGGACAAGGCGTTTGCCGAGCTGCAGGAGTACTGGAAGGGACTGCTCTCCAAGTACACCGTAAAGAGCGACAACGACAAGGTAAACCGTATGGTGAACATCTGGAATCAGTATCAGTGTATGGTCACCTTCAACATGTCCCGCTCCGCTTCCTATTATGAGTCCGGTATCGGTCGCGGCATGGGCTTCCGTGATTCCTGTCAGGATCTGTTGGGCTTCGTGCACCTGATCCCCGACCGCGCGAGAGAGCGTATCATCGACATCGCCTCCACGCAGTTCCAGGACGGCAGCGCTTACCATCAGTACCAGCCTCTGACCAAGAAGGGCAACGCCGACATCGGCAGCGGCTTCAACGATGATCCCCTGTGGCTCATCGCCGGCACCAGCGCTTATGTGCGCGAAACCGGAGATACTTCTATTTTGAATGAGATGGTTCCTTTTGACAATGACATGAGCGTGGCGACACCTCTGATGAACCACTTGAAACGCTCACTGGATTACATCATCACCCACAAGGGTCCGCATAACCTGCCTCTGATCGGCCGCGCGGACTGGAACGACTGTCTGAACTTAAACTGCTTCTCCGAGCATCCCGGCGAGTCCTTCCAGACCTTTGGTCCCAGCGAGGGTCCCGTTGCGGAGTCCGTGTTCATCGCGGGTATGTTTGTAAAATACGGTGAAGAGTACGCACAGCTGGCTGAGCTTCTGGGCGACGACGCAGAAGCTGCGAGAGCCCGCGAGGAAGTGCAGAAAATGTACGATGCCATCCTGAAGGACGGCTGGGACGGCGAATGGTTCGTCCGCGCCTACGACGCATACAGCCACAAGGTTGGTTCCAAGGAGTGCAAGGAAGGTCAGATCTACATCGAGCCCCAGGGCTTCTGCGTGCTGGCAGGCGTCGGCGTAAAGGAAGGTCTTGCCGAGAAGGCTTTGAACTCCGTAAAAGAAAAGCTGGATACCAAGTACGGCGTGATGATCCTGCAGCCCGCTTACACCGAGTATCACTTAGAGCTTGGCGAAGTTTCCTCCTATCCGCCCGGATACAAGGAGAACGCCGGTATCTTCTGCCATAACAACCCTTGGGTTTCCATCGCAGAGACCGTTCTGGGACGCGGCGACAGAGCTTTTGAGATCTACCAGAAGACCTGCCCGGCTTACACCGAGGAGATCAGCGAGATCCACCGCACCGAGCCCTATGTATACGCGCAGATGATCGCAGGCCGCGACGCGGTATTCCACGGCGAAGCCAAGAACAGCTGGCTGACCGGTACCGCAGCATGGACCTTTGTAAACATCTCCCAGTACATTCTGGGCGTGTACCCGACCCACAAGGGACTGTCTGTAAATCCCTGCGTACCGAAGGGCTTCGGCGACTTCACGCTGACCCGTAAGTTCCGCGAGGGCACCTACAACATCACGGTGAAGAACCCGAACAATGTTGAAAAGGGTGTGGTTTCCCTGACAGTGGACGGCAAGGCTGTGGACGGTTGTGTGATCCCTTACGAGAAGGGCAAAGAGAGTTATGACGTTGTGATCACAATGGGTTAAAGTCACCCATGGGTTAAATTCACCCATGGGGTAAGCCCGACAAATATTCACTTATGTGGCTTGACACTCCTCATAGAATATGCTATGGTACTATCAAAGCTGATGATAGCGGTCGCCGTGGAGAAATCGTCTCCAACTGAAAGACGCAATTCATCAGCTTTGTCGCTATTTATGGCAAGAATTGCCACCTGAGTCTAAGAGCTCTCAGTCCCCATACTCTATCCATGCCTGTCCGTCAAATGACGGCCGGACAAAGTATGTCAGGTCACTATAAAATCTCCAAACTCCGCCCGATACGCTTCGTCAGCCCCGGCATAGGCATACATACCCACCATCGCGCCGGTGAAACGTTTCCCTTTCTTCAAGCCCTCATCACACAGATAATACACATTCTCAAGTGCTGCGCTTTCCGTAAACTGTCTTTCCCCACGAGCAGTCTCTCCGCCCGAGCCAACCGTCCGCGAAGCATCGGCAGCATTCGCAGCTTCCACGGTCTCCACATCGGTTCCAGCATCTGCGCAATAGGAAAATTTCCGCGTGAGCCCCTTCGTCTCTACCCGGAAAATGATATCCTTCCACAGCGCTGTCTGTACCTTTTCAAATCCGCTTTTTCGCACATCATCCCCGATCTTCTCCACCACGCCGATGTACAGCCCATCCGCCTCCGCAAACAGACCATACTTCACAAAGGTATTCTCATCGTAGTAGCAGACCATGCCGCAATTCTGCCCCGGCTGCAGCTTAGGCACCTGCATCGTCACCTGTGCGGTAAAATCAAACGCCGTCTGCCTGCGCACCAGAATATTCTTAGCTTCAATGGTATCCAGATCCGCCCTGCTTGCCTTGATCCCGACCCGACCGTCCGCAAAGGTGAATCCGTCCTGCTCCGGCGCCCGCACGGTGAGCCACTGCTGATACAGCGTATCTGCGGAAAATCCTGCCACCGTGCCCGAAATCTGCACGTTGGTCTCGTTCTGCACCTCATCGCTTATCTCGGCTGTGGTTATCCTTGCGCCGTCTGCCGCAACCGTCGCACCGATCCCCGGCTTCACCTGCAGGCAGGACGGCCCTTTCAATCCGTTCACGATCGGCCAGCCGTCCGCCGTCCAGGTAATCGGATCCAGCGCCGTCTCCCGCCCCAACATGCTGTATGCTTCGCCGCCCGGTCCCACCAGCTTCCGCCCGCACAGATACACCATGTACCAGTCACCCTCCGCGGTCTGCACCGGTTTCCCGTGTCCGCAGCGCTGGATCCCCGCACCGGGATCCTCCTGCCGCATGATGGGATTGTAGGGACAGGGCTCATAATTCCCTTTTAATGTCCGGCTTCTGGACACCGTGATCCGATGCCCCGGACCAGTGCCGCCCTCCGCCTCAAACAGGTAATAGTAGCCGTCCTTTTTTAACAGATGCGGTCCCTCCGGCGCGCGCTTATTGTCCCCGTAGTACAGAAGCTCCGCCTCGGAGATCTGCTTTGTGCAGTCCGCATTCAGTTCAAAGATCCGCGCCCCGCGGTTTAACAGCATATAATGTCTGCCGTCATCATCCGTGAATATGGACGGATCGATCCCGTCCTCATCGATGATCGCAGGCTTCGAGTACGGGCCCTCCGGCTTGTCCGAACTCACCACGATCTGCTTACGGTACACCGTTCCGTCATCGTTTAACCGGTAAGTCGCCGTGATGTAAAATCTGCCGTCCGCGTACGAAATATCCGGCGCCCAATAACCTCTGCCTCCCTCGATTCCCTGCAGCATACACCATTCAGGATTCGTGATCGCGTGTCCGATGATCTCCCAATGGATCAGATCCCGCGAGTGGGACACCGGAATACAGGGAAAATACACAAACGTGGAATTCACCATGTAATAATCTTCCCCCACGCGCACGATGGACGGATCCGGGAAAAATCCGGTGCGGATGGGATTTTTGTACATATCCCGCAAGGGTGCTCCCACATATTTTTCAAAATAGGACACAAGCTCTGTAAACCCCAGCCGCTCCGCCAGCTCATAGGGCGTCTCCAGCGCAAAATCTCCCGTAAGAGGCGACATACCAACCTTTTCCGTAAGATACCGACACACCTCGACATCCCCCGACAACACACCATAGTGCAGGATATTGCGGTGCGCGTCGTCCACAATGTTCATACTGGCTCTGGAATACTCCACAATATAGCGCACCAGCTGTAAATTCCCCGTCCTGGCAGCCAGAAAACTCATCAAAATCCCGTTCTCGTCTTTCGAGTCGATCTTGGACGGTTCCTCCTCCAAAATCCGTTTTACCGCCGACAGGTCTTCCTGTAAGATCGCCTGTTCTATATCCTGCATATCTTATTTACCATTCCTTTCCCCACGCAATCAAGTCATCCAGCGTATATGCCGTCAACACCGCAATCCCTTCTTCCTCGCCGATCCGACGGACGCCCTGATTGACAATATAGACCTGATTCGTCTCCGGACAGAATACATCCACGCCGGTATAATACGCAATTTTTTGCCATGTGACCGTATCCACACACAGCGCCGCCTTGGAGGAAAGGATCAGGTAAGTTCTGTTCCTCGCCGGATCATCCACCGCGCGCAGCTCCACAGCGGATGAGTAGCCGGTTCCCTGTATGCTCTCCTCGTAGACAAGCCATCCGGACGCCAGATCATAGATGATAAAATGATCCTTTTCAAACACACAGATCGCCCTGTCCTGTGCGCAAAACGTCATCCGCTCCACCCGTGTACCGCCGTCCTTGAGCCGGATTTCCCGCTTGACAGCCTGCTCCTTGATATCATAAATCCGCAGCATCCCATCGGTATCTATCGTTGCAAAAAAGGGCTGTTCCTTCGCCATGGCGAGCACACGCTTCGCATCGCCGGGGCAGGCATCCTCCAGCACATACTGGTTGTCCTCCGCGATATCGTACACCAGAAACGAATCCATTGTCTCCTGCTGCGCATCTGCATATTGTCCGACCAAAACCATGCCGTTCTCCCCTGCCGCCAGATATGGCGCGGGAGTCAGACCCGAACTGCCGAGACATTTTTCTGTCTCCAGCGTCCTCTCCTGCAGCTCTCCCGCACCTGTCCGCCAGCAAAGCCGGTTCAGCGCATAACCGCCGGAATACAGGATATTCTCCCCCGCGTCCAACGGTTTTTCCGGATCCGGCACCAGCCCGACCTGAAGTATGTGTTCACCCATCCGAAGGATCTGCGAATTGTATACCTTTGTCCCCCCGTACACCGGCTCCCACTGCCCTGTCTCCATGTCGAGCACCTGCGCATGGTTCCAGAATACCGACAGATGTCGCCCATCCTGCCAGAACAGGAATTTGTTCCTGCTGCTGGTCAGATACCGCAGATCCTCAAAATCTGCCAGCGGGAAGCGGTACTCATTCTGTTCCTTACCGCTGGCGGCATCCACAATCCGGATGACCGCATCCTCTTCCGTTGTCGCGCAAAAAGCAAGACTGCCATTTTCAAGATCATAGGTTGCATAAGCCTCCGCTCCCTGCACTTTGCTCCGATCCGCGATCGCTATATGCGGATCATTCGCCGACTGCATAAAATATACCGTATTCAGATCATCATCACAGACCACGGCCGCAACGGCATCCTGATCGATCGTATGCCCGTAGGCGCTGTGTGTGGACACGTATCCGTCCGTAATTTCCAGCTGGGCAAAATGCTGTTTGTCGGTCAAATGATACGCCGCCACACCACTCCCATAAATACACTGCATCGTGCCGTCTTCCGTCACCACACCGAACGTCCATTGACTCCAGTCATCCCGATTCAGGTACTGATGATTCATAATGCTGTAGGAATAGTCCTGATGCCCCCAAAGAGAGACATCTTCTTTGCCGTAAATAACCCTCGTCGTTCCGAAAGTAGCCATGATGGCCCTCGGATGCTCTGTGTTAAAAGTTGAAATCCACTCCCGCTCCTCCGTGATGCCCTGCAGCAACTCCTTCGCCAAAACGGTGCTGTTTCCCTGTTTGCCATCCCAGAAAATCTCATCCATACAAAGCTCCTGCTGCCCTCCGTCATACCGCCAGATCAGCACGCGCTTGTTTGCATCATCCGGATAAAATCCAAGCAGCAGCTGGGCATAGTCGCCCGCCTCGGCATAGCTCGCACTCTTCTGCACCTTGAGCAGCTTCGATGTCCCTGCCTGCAGATCCGCAATGAAATAATAGGTTTTGGCCTGATAATCACTGCCCAGATCATAGGTGTAGATGCCGCCGATCACATAATTCCCATCCTCCGAAAAAGTACCCACACACGATCCCGCAGCCTTCAGACTCACCTTATCCGCCAGCGCATCCTGTATCTCCTGCGGAAGCAGAATCTGCCCGGCCACGGTGCCGTCTGCCGTATTGAGTACCGTCAGCTTCACTTCGGCCTGCTCATACAGACCGGACACCCATGATGACGCGCTTTCCTCCAGACCGTTTATCTCGATCACCGCCGCCCGGCTGCCATCCGCCGACACACAGGAAAAGTCCACCGATTGTTGAAAATGCCCTCTCATAAACATTGAATTCAGGTCATAGTTCCACAAGAGAGACCCATCCTGCATAGACAATGCCGTCATCTTTCCTTCGTCACAGAACAGTATAATGCCGGTCCATCCCGCAGAGCTTGTTTCCGCAGGATCCGTTCCCGCAGCAGGCGCAGCCTCCACATGCTCCAGCACCAGCATACGGTCTCTTTTGACCGTCTCACGATACAGCTGTCCGCTCAGGGAATCTCCCCGCCAGATCAGTGTCTCGTCCGCCACCCTGTAGCAGCGCACCAATCCCAGATAATCTCTGGTAAACAGATATTCCCCCGTCTCCGACAGTTTGATCAGCTTGATCTCATTATCCTGTGTAACACGTCCCACCGTGCGCATCTTGTTGGAATACTGACCGGCCGCCAGTGCATCCTGCAGCAGACCAAAGGCCTCCGTACTGTAGGACTCCCTGCCTTCCTCCGATTCCAGTGCGGTCAGGATCCGCTTCACGGCGTTTCGGGATTTGCCGCTGTCGATCAGCGCCGAGCCCTCGCGGATCATCGCCTCCGCTTCCCGTCTCTTCAGCTCGGAGTTCTGACTCTGGATCTCTGCATTTTGCTCTGTGATCTGCTCGTTTTGCTCTGTAATCTGTTGATTCTGCAGTGTAATCTGCCGGTTCTTCATATACACATAGGAACTGAATGCCACCAGACCACAGGTGATCGCAGACAATGCCGTGATCGCGACACGCTGCTTGTGGCGTCTCTCCCGCTGCCATAGGGAATCAAAGGGGCATCCGAGAATCGCCGCATAGAGACGCATGATCTCCTTCTTCAGTCTTCTGCCGTCATACACATGATGCACATCCGTCAGATTCGCCGCCAACGGCTCCGTGATGCGAACCACCGTCTTGCCGTCCTCCGCAAAATCTGTCGTGAGCGGCACCGGAAAAGACTCCTCCGGCGTTCCGTTCACCAGAATACCGATCAGGTGCTCCCTGCCATGCTTTTTCACAAAATAATTGATCTCCTGCTCCACCCAGACAGACTTCAGCGTGTCCGGCGTGCAGACAACCAGCAGGAATTTACTGTGATCAAGCGCGGTCTGGATGCTCGCTGTCAGATCGCTGGATACCGGAAGCTCCTCCTCATCCCGAAACACCCGTCCCAGCCTCGGACCGATCCCGTCTTTCTGCAGCTCCTTCGGCACATGATAACGCTCCAGCATGGTGTGCACCTTCTTCGCCACCTGCTTGTCCAGATCCTTATGCCTGTAGCTGATGAACGCGATATACTCCCGCACCGTTTCACCCTGTGCAGAAGTCTGCTCTGTCACCTGTTCCGTCGTTTGTTCCTTTTTCATTTCTTCCTTTGTCGTTTTTTCCATATGCGCATCTCCAAATACCATTTTTCGTACGTTTTATCGGAAAGCAGTTGCTCCTGCATCCATTCTAAGCTTGTTTCTATCTGTTTTCAACCTTTTTCCGATTCGGATTTCCACGCATATTTCTTTCAGTTCCAAAATAAAATGGAAGTTGTTTTTCTGATTGGGATTTACTATAATGAATTTAAACGTCGCACATTCGATTATCGTTGAACGATCATAACTATAACTATCATCCACGTATCATTCATAAACATGAAAGGATCCTGAAAAATGAAGAATCAAGGCGGTTTTCTCAAGACACTCATCATACTGGCAGTGATCGGCTTTGTGGGATATTATGTCATTCACGATTTGAATATCTTCGGCTTCCCCGTGCGCAGGGGAATCGCAGGGATCCCTGCTCCTGTTTTGAAGCCGGCCACCGGCCAGATTACACTGGAGGAAATAGACGGATACCGAATTACTGCCGACTATATGTACTCCTGTGATATGCGCGGACTTGTGGTAAATGAGCGCCATTTCAGGGAGAGCTCTGTCATCGACAAGCTCGCTCCCGTATCGGCTATTCTTGCCTGGGGTACCGTGGCCGAGAACAATGACAAAATCGATTTCGGATGGCAACAGCCGATCCGCGGCGCGCTGGCCTGGAGCGCAAAAGGGGACGCCTACGACGCCATTGGCGGATCTGCGGCGATCTATCAGTGCTGCACCGATGCTTATTTGATCCCGGCAAACGCTGCCCTGCGGGAAGATTTCCGGAAGATTAAGCAGGGCGACCAACTGCATCTGACCGGCTATCTGGTGGATGTATGGTGCCAGAAATCAGCCGGCGACGGCATCGGCATCGGGAGCGGCGATCTGGCCAAATGCATAAAAGGCGAAGGCCATGACACAGATATCTATTCCGTGTTCTATGTGACAGAAATAGAATGGCTGAAATAGCACGCATTTTCATGCATATCGCACATAGTCCACTGTCACGGATCCGCGTGCAGATTGCTCTCCTTCCTGATCCTTGTGGATACAGAACACGCCATTCTTCACGCCAACCCAACGGCCTGCCTGCGCGTCGATACAGATCTCACTGCCCTCCACAACCTTGCCGCCCAGTTCCATATGTAATACGATGTCTTCCTGCGGCACATGACGAATCCATACTTCGTTGCCCTGCCAATCCTTGCGGTCTATGAAATCCTTGTATTCACGGATCTTCACCCGATACTTCCAAATCACCTCAAAGTCTGCTGCCTCCAGTGCCGCCGCATCCAGCGCCAGTACCTGTTCAGCGCTCTGCGCAAACGCCATCTGATGATCGAATTCCTGTCTGCCGGTGATCTGCACAAGCTCGTAACACCTGCCGTTGCTCTCGGCCGTCCTCCCGCTTTCTTTCATGAGGCTCTCACCGGATGTCACTCCGCTTTCTACACCGGAATCAGTCATGCAGCACCGTACCGCCAGTCCCGCATAGGTCACTCCCAGGGAAACGATGCCCGCCATATCCCCGACCTGCAGATCCCGCACATTCATTTTCGTCTCACACACAAATTCCGGTGCCGCCCATTTTTGCAGCAGCAGATTCCTGAAATCCGGCAGCTGCCGCAGGCGGTTCGTCTTGACTGCATGCAGGCGAATCACTGATTCCTGCGGGCACATCTCATACCAACCGTCCTCATCATTGGCGTTCCACTGCCATTGCAGCCCCAGTGTTTCGGTCTCGAATTCATCCGCGGTGTCCGGCTCACAGATTGCCACGGTGTTTCCGGATGCATCACACGCCCCTGCTTTTGCGGTACATGGTTTGGCATGGGTCATCACCGGTTCACCCCATGTACCGTCAGCTGCCTGCGCTGCATCGGCACACACTGCATCCTGTCCCGTCTCTGTGGCGTTTGCAGCTTTGCGCTTACCAATCACCGGCCAGCCGTCCTGCCAACTCATCGGCTGCAGATGCACGATCCTGCCACCCGCATATACATCCTGAAAATGCAGAAACCAATCCTCTCCGGTCACCGTATCCACCCAAGCCCCCTGGTGCGGGCCATTCACCGGCGAATCTCCCTGACGCATCACAACCTTGTATTCATAAGGGCCATGGATGTTGCGCGCGCGCAGCACCACCTGAAATCCACCTTTTACACCGCCCGCCGGCGCAAAAATGTAATACCAACCGTCTTTTTTATAGACCTTCGGACCTTCAATCGTATCATTTTCCGTCGGCCTTCCGTCATAAATGATCTCCGGCTCTGTCAACAGATGCGTTCCATCCGGCGCCATCTCCGCCATCCGCAGCACACTCTTATAGCCCTTGCGGGAACCCGCCACCCCTGTGACCAGATATGCTTTTCCGTCGTCATCCCAGAACGGACAGGGATCAATCACACCAGACTCCGGCATCATATTCACCGGCTTGCTCCACTCCCCGCGCGGATCCTTCGCCTTGCTCATATAGATGCCCTCATCCGGCATCGGGAAAAACACATAGTACTCTCCGTCATGATACCGGATCGCCGGCGCCCACACACCGCTGCCGTGGATCGGATTGATATAACGGAACTCCGGCACATGCCGGCATACATAATTGACCACCTTCCAATTCACCAGATCATACGAATGTAGGATCGGAATCGCCGGCGCATTGCTGAAGCTGGAGGAGATCATATAATAATCGTCCCCCACCCGAATCGCATCCGGATCCGAATAGTCTCCGTACAGCACCGGATTCTGATAAGTGCCGTCCCCCAAATCTGCCTGACGTAACATCGCGAGATACCTCCCATTGCAACTTATTTATTCTTTGATTTTGTCTAATTCTGTAATCTGGAAAATGAACCTTTATCCATATTTATTATAGGTGGATTTTACGACAGTGTAAAGCTTTATTCTTCTGCCAGACCATCTGCACTTACTTTTTATTTCTGATTGCCAAACGGCGCCGTTATCCGTATAATGAGTAGGAAGCATGTTCATCAGCTAACTTGTTTTGGCAACGCGGGAGGATTTTTATGGCACCAAATGGCAGACTGGGCGGTCCGGGCGGACATTACATGACAGAAGAGGAAAAAGCAGCACAGCCCAAGATTACACCGCAGCTCCTCAAACGTGTTTTTGCTTATCTGAAACCCTATTGGAAGCAGTTTTTACTGGTACTTATATGTATTGCTGTCTCGTCCGTATTTCAGTTGATGCCCTCGATATTGACCGGTAAAATCATTGATGAAGGTCTGATCGGGCGGAATATGAACCTGCTGATTCTCTATATCGTGGCCTCTTTTGCCGTGACGTTTACTGCAAATCTGATCGGTGTAGCGGAGAGCTATATCAATACCTGGATCGCGCAGCATATCACCTTTGATATGCGCAATCATATGTTCCACCATCTGCAGAGCATGTCCCAACGCTTTTTCACAACCAACAATCAAGGTGATATCATCACGCGAATGACCAGCGATATCGACGGCGTCGAATCGGTGATCACCAACACCTTTAAAAGTATCCTCTCCAACTCAATCACGCTGGTTTTCGCCTTGGTGGCAATGTTTCAGAAAAACTGGATTCTCGCACTGCTTGGCATCGCCGTGATCCCTCTCTTTGTCCTGCCAACGCGCAAAGCCGGCAAAACAAGATGGACACTGACCCGCGAAGCTCAGGAATGTAACGACAAGGTCAACGGCATCCTCAATGAGACACTGTCCGTCAGCGGACAGCTTTTGGTCAAGCTTTTCGGCAAGGAAAAACAGGAATACGAGCGCTATGAGCAAGTCAATCGCAAAATGATTCAGCTAAATATTAAAGAGCGCATGGCCGGAAGGTGGTTCTTCATGATCCTCGGCACCGTGACAAATATCGGGCCGATGCTGCTCTACCTCGTGGGCGGCATCCTGATGATCCGGTATGACAGTGCACTTACCGTCGGCGACATCACGGTGCTGGTGGCGCTTTTGGGAAAAACCTATATGCCGGTGAACAGCCTGCTAAACATCCAGGTGGACTGGATGCGTTCCATGGCGCTTTTTTCCCGACTGTTTGCGTACTTCGATATGCACGTTGAAATTTCCAGTCCGGCCAATCCCATTTCACCAAAGGCAATCACTGGGAAAGTAGAGTTCTCCCACGTGTATTTCGCTTATGATGCGGAGCGTCCGATCTTAAAGGACGTGAGTTTTCGACTGGAGAGCGGGCGGAGCATGGCCATTGTTGGCCCTTCCGGCTCGGGCAAGAGCACAATTATTAACCTGATCCCCAGACTCTACGACGTACAGAGCGGCTCTGTACGCTTCGACGATGTAGATGTACGCAAGCTTGATCTGGATCTTTTGCGGAAAAATGTGGGCGTTGTCTCTCAGGAAACCTATCTTTTTAACGGAAGTATCCGCGAGAATCTGCAATATGCCAATCCGGAGGCCACAGAGGCAGATATGATCGAAGCCTGCAAAAAAGCTAATATTTACGACTTCATTCAGGCGCAGGAACAGGGTCTTGATACCTTGGTCGGCAATCGGGGATTAAAGCTCTCCGGCGGAGAAAAGCAGCGCATCTCCATCGCGAGAGTGCTGTTAAAAAACCCTGCGCTGCTCGTCTTTGACGAAGCCACCTCCGCGTTGGATTCTATCTCGGAGAGTAAGATCCAGGAGGCCATTGATCCCATCATCAAAGAGCGGACAAGCATCCTGATCGCGCACAGACTCTCCACCATCCTCGCCGCAGACGAGATTTTTGTATTAAAGGACGGACAAATTGCAGAACACGGCCAACACAAGGATCTGATCGCCGCCGGCGGCGTTTACACAGAGTTGTATGAGACGCAGTTTAAGCACGTGGAAGAATACTGAATGTGGTGATAGACATTATCCCTGTACTTTCCGCATGTAGTAGGATCGCTTGTTCTCAGGAACCTTCAGTGCTTCCATCGCTTTTTCAACAGACCAATCCGTGGTCTCCATCAAGGCTTGTAAATTTTCTATCAAAGTCCCTTCTTGCCCCCGTTTG
>JAFVAO010000021.1 GCA_017480445.1 Lachnospiraceae bacterium | reverse complement strand
TTCCTGTAGTTCATTTAATTTCCCGTAACAGGTAATGACCCCTTTCGCAGTATGAAGCACCTGCTTTTTGACCTGACTTTCGATATACAGAATGTCAGCCTGTGCTATCATATAGGTGTCATGTCTGGTTTTTATGACAAGAGGCTCCGGCTGCTCTTCCCCTGCACGTTTTTTCCGCTCGTCCTCTTTTCTCTCCCATTCCTTTCTGGCTCTTCCATAAACCTGCGCAAACTTTTCCTCATCTACCGGCTTTAGGAGATAATGAAACGCCGCCACATCAAATGCCTCAAAGACATACTCTTTCACGGCCGTCACAAAGATAATGCAGATATCCTCATTCCTCTTCCTCAATTCCCGCGCGGTCTCGATCCCGTTTAGCCCCGGCATCTGGATATCCAGAAACAGGAGCTGATAGTCTTCGGCTGCGGCAAGCAGTTCCTCCGCCGAATAAAAAAAGCAAACCTCCGCCCCAGAATCTTCCTTTTGCAGCAGTTTGCGCAACAATTCACAGATAGTTTTCTCATCATCACAAATTGCGACCCTCATAGTATTTCCTTCCTAACATTTCTTTTGATTCGGATTTATCTTGAGCAGGCTCTCTCCTGCCCCTTATATTCTATCATTTTCGTTCTACGCTGCCCAGTTTATGGTGTGAAACCGGCAAAAAATGGTATGAATTATAAAAATAAGCAGTTAAAAAGCAGCCGGGAACTTCAGTCCCAAGCTGCTTTTAGATTGCACCTGTGTACTCTTAACTTTTAATAAACAGATTGCCAATATATGTAATTCTTATTTGTTGCGAATCTTCTTCACCAAGCCAACTGCCTCAGCGGTCATTTCTTTGATCTTGTCAAACTCGCCGGCCTTGATGAGGTCGCCCTTCACCATCCAGCTTCCGCCGCAGCAGAAGATCTTATCACAGCTCAAGTACTCTTCCAGGTTCTTCGCGCTGATACCGCCGGTAGGCATTACCTTTACGGTGGTGTAAGCTGCACACATTGCCTTGATCATCGCCACGCCGCCTGCTGCCTCTGCGGGGAAGAATTTCACGCGGGTCAGACCACGCTTTACAGCCTGTGCCATCTCGGAAGGCGTTACCAAACCGGGCATCACTTCAATACCCTTCTCCAGACAATAGTCTACGATCTCAGGATCAAAACCGGGCGCTACAATCGCTGTCGCACCTGCCGCTACAGCACGGTCAACCTGCTCTGTGGTCAGCACCGTACCCGCAATCAGGAGCATATCAGGATATGCCTCGTGAATCTGCTTGATGGACTCTTCCGCAGCCGCGGTACGGAATGTAACCTCTGCGCAGGGAAGTCCTCCCTCAATCAACGCTTTTGCCAAAGGAACAGCATCCTTTACATCATTCAATACAACTACAGGCACAACGCCCAGTTCAGCAATCTTGTCAGCTACACTCATGATTTTACCTCTCTCAACACAGTATTTGCGTTTATCAGCCGCATACTATGTATGTGGCTTGTATACTATGTATACATCTAAACGCCTATATATACTATATCTTTTTCTACATGTATCGTCAAGGCAAATTTTATAGCTTCCGTCTGATAGATGTCTTTCGACAAATGCCTCTATTGCTTCCTAATATGTGTCTCCTGCAAGCGGCCGCATGTCCACCCGCTCCAACACAGCCTGCGGTGACATGCGAAACAGCGCATCCACCAGGATACCAAAATCGCTGCTCTCTAAGAGACTGCGATCTTCCTCTCCATGCTTCACTCTGGTCTCTGTAAAGGTTCCGCCGGGATTGATCAGCGACACCCCGATGCCAAGCCCTTTTAACTCATCCCGCAGGTTATATGCATAAGATGCCAGCGCCCACTTGGAGATCCCGTACACGCCGCCTTTATCCTGACGAATTCCAGACGTCGAGCCGATGATCACCACACGCGGATCCTTTCTCGCCTTCAACTGTGGCAAAAGCAACCGAATCAACCGATAGTTGGCCGTCACATTGGCATCCAGTATCGAGGAAAGCTCCTCCGCCTCCGGTGCTGTGACGGAAGTCTTGGTCTCCGGCTTCGGAAACTGTGCCGCGGACAACACGACGCCGTCCACCGGGAAATCTTTTTCCACATAAGCAGCAAGTGCCTTCGCGTCCGCTTCCTTCGTGACATCCATTGCAAAGGTCTGCACACCGGCCCCCAGCTCCTGACCGGTCCGCTCCAGCGTCTCCTTATTTCTGCCTGTGACCAGCACGCTGTGCCCGCTTTTGACAAGCTCTGCGGCAATCGCTTTGCCGATCCCTCTGCTGCCGCCTACAATCAGAATTCGCATATCCAGTCTCCTCTTCGCACTGTTTTAACACTCCTAATATCTTCCGAGAATCGTGTCCTTCACGTCCCAGCGTTGCGGCGGATAAGGCGTCTGATCGCCGTATCCCACATCCACATAGGTCACCAGACGGATATAATCCGGCAGTTGAAAACGCTCTCTCAGGCGATCGCAGAATTTCTCATCAGGGAAGGTGAGCCACACGCCCTCCAGCCCTGCTGCATGTGCCGCCAGCACGATATTCTGTCCCGCCGCACCTGCATCCAGCAGCTGGTTTCTGCGCGGGGTGAAGGAATTCGCGCGATAGCATCTCATATCCTGGCAAATGACCAGATGGATCGGTCCGCCCTTCACGTCGCTGCCGCGGAACAAGCCGGGCTCATTTTTCTCGCGTACGATCACGTAGCGAATGGACTGTACATTACATCCGTGCGCCGCCCAGAGTCCTGCTTCAAGCACCTTTTCCAGAATCTCATCCGGCACATCCTGATCCTTGAATTCTCTGACGGATCTGCGCTCCTTGACGATCGTGAAAAAGTTCTTCTCCATTTCCGGTGTCACCGGCGTGGGCTTATAAGGAGAAAGATCTACATCCTCTCCTGCCGCCAGCTTGTCGGCTGTCTCAACCAAAAAGCTCGCATAGCGATATTCCGGCAGATCCTTGGACAGTCCTCTCTGCTCCCAGAGTCTCATCAATCGCTTGGTGTAATCTGCCTGTGTCGCCGACAACTTGTTGTGTCTGTATTGCGCCACATATACCTGGATCTCCAGCATATGATGCGAACGCTCTCTGAATCTCGCGCGGAACTCTGTCTCGTCCATCGCAAGCAGTTCCTCATCCGTCAGATCCATATTGGCCTTCCAGATTGCCATTACTTCCTCTCTGGGCATATAGTCCATACTGGTGTCAACACTTGCCATTTTTCTACCTCCATGCTTATTTTGATTAAATAAAGTATTCAATCTGCTCTTTCTTGGCCCCTCTGCTGATGTCCGCCATGATCTGTGACGCGATCCTGGCAAGTCTCTCATCGTCCCGCTTTCTGGGGTAGGGCAGTTTGATCTGATATTCTTCCTGAATCACCTACGGTCTCGGACTGAACAGGATCACCCGATCTGCCAGATACACCGCCTCATTGATGTCATGGGTGACAAACAGAATCGTCTTCTTCTCCGCCTCCCGCAGCTTGATCAACTCATCCTGCAGTGTGCATCTCGTCAAATGATCCACCGCGGAAAACGGCTCATCCATCAGGATCGCCTGGGGATTCATCACCAAAGTTCTGGCGATTCCCGCACGCTGTCTCATACCGCCTGAAAGCTGTGACGGGAATTTGTGCTCAAATCCCTTCAAATTCATCATTTCAATGTAGTGGGCAAGCCGCTCCTCCTGCTCCTCCTTAGGCACCTTAGCCGTCTCCATGCCGAAGGCAATGTTGCGCTTGATGGTGCGCCACGGAAACAGGGATGCATCCTGAAAGACCACGCCGATCTCCCGGCTGGTGCCGGTGATCTTTTTATCATCCAGGAACACCTCACCCTGATCTGCGGAGAGCAGTCCGGCGACAATCTCCAGGAACGTACTCTTTCCGCATCCGGAAGGTCCTACGATCGCCACAAATTCTCCATCCTTGATCTCCAATGTGACATCTTTCAGCGCATGCACCATTTCTCCGTCTGCGCTCTGATAGTATTTTTCAATTTTATTCGCTTTGATCGCAGGCATATCTATTCCTCCCGACTGTTTTCTTATTTTGTATGACAGCTTCTTACTTATAAGGATCTTCCATTCCAAGCTCCGCTGCTGCCTTCTCGGCAAAGGTGTTATCATAGGTTCCGTCAGCGGTTACCGACGCATCCATCCAGCCATACTGATGCAGGATATCCACCGTATTGTTCACACGGTCAACGGGGATTACCGGATAATCCAGCCATACATCAATCTCGGACTCGATTGCTTTTCTCATCACTGCTTCGTCTGTATTCATATACTCTGCAGCCCAGGTGACGAACTCGTCAAAATGCTCGTTCTTCACTTCCTCATGCACCTTGTAATACGCGGTAACAAATCTCTGCAGCTTCTCAGGGTCATTCTGAATAATTTTGTCAGAGGCAATGATCGTACCGGTATAATAGTCCGGAATATAATCCCACGCACGGCCCAGGATATGGCCGGTGCCTTCCGCCTCTGCCAGCGCAGCATACGGGTTGTGGATGATCGTTGCGCTTACTTCACCGGTGGTGAGTGTCGCATACGCGCCCTGATATACACCGTTTGCCACCAGATCCACATCGGACTCGGACAAGCCTTCGGCCTCAAGCATCTTCAGTACAGAGAGCCTCATACCGCCCGCTGCAGCTGCTGTTCCAACCGATTTTCCCTTCAGATCCGCAATGGTCTGCACATCATTCTGCGCCACCAGCCAGTAGCAGCCGGAATATCTCCACATATTTCCCACAAGCTTCGCAGGAACACCGTTTGAGATGCCGGGGATATAAGCGCTGGGATCTCCGTCCGCCACATCAATCTCGCCGCGGGTGATCAGAGAGAGCACCTCGTCGTTGGAGGACCAGTCAATGTTGTTGAAGCGGATTCCCTCTGCCTCATACAGTCCCTTTTCGATGGCGAATTTGTTTACCGCGCCGGTCATACCGACTGCAAAGCAGGAATTGATGGTGATGAAATCCTCGTTACCGCTTTGATCTGCCGCGCTGCTGCCAGCCTCGCTCTCTTTCGCTGTCTGGGATGCCGCACTGCTGGATGCATTTCCTGCGTTACCTGCGGTATCCTGCGTGGAACCGCACCCTGCGAGTGCGCCGACCACCAGGGTTGTTGCCAGTAAGATCGATAATACTTTCTTTTTCATAATAGTTACTCCTCCTTTTGCGCTCTCCGGCGCTTCCTTTTGCCTCATCGATGTTTATACATCGTGGATTTTTTGCTGCCATTTGTGGCAAACCAAATATTCGATCAAATGAATGATCTGCACAAACAACACTGATATTACAGTCACCAAAATAATGATGAAGAACATCCTTGCGGAATTTAACAGGTTCTGGGCCTCCGAGAGCAGGTATCCCAGACCTCCCTTTGCCGACTGCATCTCCGAGAATACCACACCCGTCAATGCCGTGGCCGCTGCCAGCTTTAATCCGTTGAACAGGGACGGGATTGCCGCCGGTATCATGATATGGAAAACGATCTGCAGGCGGTTTGCCTGAAAGACCTTTGCCACCTTGAGGTATTTGATGTCTGTCTGTTTGGCTCCTGTCACCGTGTTATACAGGATCTGGAAGACCGTAAACAGAAAGATCAATACCACCTTGGACTGGAAGCCGATTCCGAACCACAGGATCAGAAGCGGCAGAATCGCTGTCTTGGGCACCGCCATGATCGCCTGACAGAATACATCCATATATTCTTCCAGCTTCGGGAACAGTGTCCACAGAAGCGCTATGCTGATCCCGACCGCCGCCGCCAGAAAATATCCGACGAACACCTCCTGTAAAGTAAGGATCAGGTTCGGGAGCAGGACGCCTGTTTTAATGCTTTTCACCGCATCGTCCCAGATCATTTTCGGGCTGGCTATGAAGATCTTGCTGATCTTGCCCGAATCCACCGCGTACTGCATATACGCAAGCAATAGAACGATGGTGACGATCTGCAAAATATTGATCCACGTAATCTTACGCTTTTTCACCATAGGTATATTTCCCCTCCTTCACTGCCTCGCTCGCAAAGTACTCTCTGGTACATTTATCTCCCTCAAGAATCACATTCTGTGTGATGCGGTGCGAGAGGCATTTTGAATAATTCTCAATCGTCGTGGTGTCGATCACGTCACAGTAGAACGGCGCGAACTCCCGAAACCATGGGTATTGGTCAAAATAGGTCCGCCAGACTTCGGCGTAGGGACAGTGATCCTCGCCCCACTCGGGGATCCACCCCTGAAAGGGCAGGTCGATATCGGTCATAAAGTCATCCACATTGTCTGCTTTTCTGCCCGCTGCCAGCGACTTCGCCCGAATCTGATCGGAGCGATCCACCGCCAGCTCATAGACCGTCTGCCGTACAATATCCTTTGCCGTGTCATGTCCGTAGCGCTCATACAGGGTTTTACAGAAGTGAAAATACTGCATGGCGAACTGCCTTGCGGCCTTTCTGATCTGATCGACCATCAGTGCCCGGTCTACCGTTCCCGTGATCTCATATGCTTCCTTACCCATATGCTGCCTCCTTATGCTTCCTCCACGGAGAAAAACTTCTCCATGAATGCAATATATTCTTCTTTATTCTGAAATACCGGCTGATAGGTTTCCTTTAATTGCTTCGCAGCCTTCGCACCGTCACGCAATAATCTGTAGGCACTCAGTGCAAAAATCTTGGCGGTGAGCACATAGGCTTCCTCTTCGTCGGCCACATCAAAATCGGACTGATGCAGTCCGCCGCCCGTCACACCACCGGTGTGGAAGGTCACCACCGGAAGCAGGTGCTGCACATCGCCCACATCCGTAGAGCCGGCTTCGTGCCGATCCAGCGGAATCCTCGGCACCGTTCTTCCGATGAGCTCCTCGATCACATCGATCATTTCCTGCGGTGCTGCCTGCGGCAGCGAGGGAAGATACCCGGGCAGTGTCTCGATCCGGTACCCTGCGCCCAGCGCCATCGCGCCCGCCTTGAAGGATCTGTCCGTCTTGACCGCCGCATCTGTAAACGCTTCCAGGGTCTTGCCTCTGACGAGGGTCTCGATCACGGCCTCCTCCGGAATCACATTGACCAGATCGCCGCCCTTTGTCATGATCGGGTGCACACGCACACAGTCTTTCTCGTAAAAGGTCTCTTTATTAAAAGCCAGCGCCTGCAATCCCAAGTTTGCCGCATAGAGTGCGTTGATTCCTTCCTCCTTGGCGGCTGCCGCGTGGGAAGCCTTCCCCTTGATGCGGATCACCTTGGAGACAAAGCCGTTGCCGCTGCCGCTGCCAACCGAGACGCCGTCCATCGCCGTGTGATGCGCCACTGCCGCGTCGACATCATCGAAGGCACCGATGCGGATCATTTCACACTTTCCGCCGCCGTAGCGAATCTTGCCCTGCTCCACCAGCGAGTTCTTGAACTCCAGCTCTCCGTATTCCTCCGCCGGCGTCGTCATAAAGATCAACTGACCGTCCAGGTGCTTTGCCACCTCCGGATCCGTCAGCGCAAGCGCGGCACCAATGACACCCGTCAGCTGCGTATGATGTCCGCAGCAATGCGCTCCCTGCGTCTCCGGATTGGCATATTTGTGTGAAGGGATGCGCAATGCATCCAGCTCCCCGATCAAGGCCAGTGAGAAATTGTCCTTCTTCTCCTGATTGATGTATGCCTTGGAACCGGTGATCGCAATGCCGTCCTCCATCTTCTCCACCTTATCCCGAATGAACGTGTTGAACTTCTCCGCTGTGCGGTGCTCCTTATAGCCAAGCTCCGCGTGCGTGTAGATGTCACGCCCAAACGCGATGATCTCTTCTTTATTCTTTTCAATGATTTCTATAATTCTCTGCTCTGTTTTGTCCATTTCCTACAATTCCTACTAGTTTGCTATGTTTTTATGTATGAAGTGATTCTACCACCGTCAAAAACATCTGTCAATACACTTTTTCCTTTTTTAGAAAAATTTTTCTTTTTTGTAGAAAATTTTTTCTCACTTTTCCCAAAAAAAATCTTTCAGACAAACACGGTGCGACACATGCCGCATTTGTCCAAAAGATCCCCTGTTTGATTTACATTTCATGCCATAGGGCTTCTATTCCACCATTTCACGGAAGGTGCGCCACCCGAGCATGGCACATTTCACGCGCGCCGGCATATGCGAGATATCCGCGAGCACGCCGGCCTCCTCCAACTCCTCCAGCTCCTCATCGGAGATCTTGTCCTTAATCATTCTGGAGAAAATATCCGCCAGCCGCAGCCCCTCTTCCTTGCTTTTGCCGATCAGCAGATCCAGCATCATATCCGCGGAGGCCTGCGAGATCGCACATCCCTCTCCCTCATACGCGCCGTCCACGATCACGTCATCGACGACCTTCAGCCGCAGAATGATATCGTCCCCGCAGCTGGGATTGACACCCTCCAGCTCCAGATTGGCATCCGCCAGGCCATGCTTATGATACGGATGCAGGTTATGCTCTGTCAGTATCTCATTGTAAAAGGAATTATTCTGCATGTCCCAATTTCCTCCTCACCGTTTGCAATACCTCCACAAACCGGTCAATCTCCTCTGTCGTATTATAAAATGCCAGACTGGCCCGCGTTGTCGAGGAGACGCCCAAATGCTGCAAGAGTGGCTGCGCGCAATGATGTCCCGCACGCACACACACGCCGCTGTCACTTAAAATCGCCGCCACATCATGCGGATGCGCTCCCTCCAGGCGGAATGTCAGAATACCATGATGTTCCGCAGGATCATCGGCGCCGAAGATCGTCACATAAGGCGTTTCCCGCAGTTTTGCATACGCGTACTGCGTCAAAAATGCCTCCCGCTCCTGAATCGTCTCCAGACCGATCTGCTGCATATATTCGATTGCCTTCTGCAATCCGTACGCGCCTGCCGCATTGACCGTACCGGCCTCGAATTTGTGGGGAAGCTCCGCATAGGTCGCCCCCGTCCGGGTCACCTTTTCAATCATTTCACCGCCATAGAGAAACGGCGGCATCTGCTGCAACAGTGCCCGCTTTCCATACAGCACGCCGATCCCCATAGGACCGAGCATCTTATGGCCGGAAAACGCGAGAAAATCCACATCCAGCGCCTGCACATCCACCGGAATATGCGGAACACTCTGGGCGCCGTCCGCCACAAACACCGCCCCGTTTTCATGGGCGATGCGCGCAAACAGCGCAATATCATTCAGGCAGCCGAGCACGTTCGAGATCTGTGTCATGGCCACGAGCTTTGTGCGCGGCGTCAGCGCGGCGCGGAACCGCTCCTCCGTGATCCGCCCCTGTCCGTCACACTCCACAAAGCGCACCTGTGCGCCGCTGCTTTGCGCCACCTGCAGCCAGGGCAGGAAATTGCTGTGATGCTCCATAATCGACACCAGAATTTCATCGCCCTCCCGCAGAACATGCATCCCATAGGAATAGGCCACCAGATTCAGGCTCTCCGTCGCGTTGCGCGTAAATATAATCTCTTCCGTGGAGGCTGCACCGATGAACGCACGCACACACTCTCTGGCCTCCTCATACCGGTTCGTCGCCTCCACGCTCAGCTGGTACAACCCTCTGAGCGGGTTTGCATTGTACTGCTTATAAAACACTGCCTCCGCGTCGATGACCGTCTCCGGCTTCTGTGCGGTTGCCGCACTGTCCAGATAGGCGATATCCTCCGTCAGCAGCGGAAAATCCTTTCGGATCTTATGGTCTTGTTGTCTTCTTTCTTCCGTTTGCACAATGATACACTCCCACCAATTCTTTGATTTGTTCGTCCGCGATCTGTTCCACCAGCGCTTCCACGTTCGCCCGCGCCATCATTTCATAGACTTCCTCCCTGGACAGGCCGCGGCTTTCCATGTAAAATAACAATTCCTTCCCAAGCTTACCGATGGTCGCCCCATGGTTGCCGGACACATGCTCCTCCGCGCACAGAATCAGCGGCACCGTCTTATTGCTGACGGTGGGATCCATCAGGAGCACATTCTCTCTCTCTTCCCCCTCCGCGCCGACTGCACCGTTTTGAAAGTCAATCGTCCCGCGGAAGATCTTCTCCGCCGTATCCCGCAGCACACCGTTTAATCGAATGTTCGAAGCGCTCTTTCGCCCGGTATGCGTTGCCACATAATTGACATCCAACCGGCCGCTGCCCGCGATCATATAGGCTGCCTCTGCCTGCAAAGCGCTCTGATATCCGGCAAGGGCACATTGCAAATCCTGATACATCGCACCCTCCCCCAGATAGATCTGTTTTGTCAGAAGGCGCGCATTGTCCGCACAGGTGATCTGCAGCCGATTGACCAGCCGCGCTCCCCGCGAAATGGTCTGCAGCTGAATCCATTCCAACTGCGCATCATCCTCCAGCTGTATCTGCACACACAACAGTCCATCCGCCGCATCTACCGCATCCGTTGCCGCAGCACTGCAATCCAGAATCACGCGCCCTTGACTGCCGCGCTCCGCCCGAATCTGAAGCACCTTTGACACCGGCCGGTCATACGCAAAAGAAATGCGAATCGGTTCCTCTCGCTTCGTGTGCGCCGGAATCACATAGGTTTCTGCCTGTTCCCGCAGCGTCTCCGGAAAATATGCCGCGACCGTCGTATTGATTTTCGTGCCATTGACGCCAAGCCATCGGAACGTCTTTCCCGGCAGCTCGTTAATCACAAGCTCGCTCATTGCTCTTTCACCTCATTTACACCACTTTTCGTTTCGTCTGTCTGTCCGGGTTTACCCGATACTGCCGACCATCTCCAGCCGAATCAATTGATTCATTTCCACGGCATACTCCACCGGCAGCTCCTTCGACACATTTTCCGCAAAACCGCTCACGATCATCGCCCGGGCCTCCTGCTCGGAAAGCCCTCTGGACATCAGATAAAATACCGCCTCATCGCTGATCCTGCCGATCTTGGCCTCGTGCCCCACGTCCACCTCGTCACACCGGACGTCGATGGCCGGAATCGTATCCGAGCGCGCCTCGTCATCCAGAATCAGGGACTCGCAGGACGCCGAGGATTTACTGCCTGTCGCACCGGGTACGATCACGACACTGCTGCGGAAGGTGCCCGCTCCGTCCGCCTTGGAAATGGAGCGCGTATTGATATAGGAGGAGGTCTCCGGCGCGTTGTGCACCATTTTACAGCCGGTGTCCAGATTCTGCCCCTTCCCCGCGAAGGTGACACCCGTGAACTCCGCCCGTGCACCTCTGCCGTTTAATATGCTCATCGGGTAAAGATACGATACATGCGAACCAAAGGAACCGGAAATCCATTCCACCTTGCCACCCTCCGCCACAATGGCGCGCTTGGTGTTCAGATTATACATATTCTTGGACCAGTTCTCGATGGTGGAATACCGCAGAAGCGCATGTTTACCGACAAACAGCTCCACGCACCCCGCGTGCAGATTCGCCACATTGTATTTGGGCGCAGAGCACCCCTCGATAAAATGCAGCGTCGCTCCGTCCTCCACAATAATCAATGTATGCTCAAATTGTCCCGCTCCCGGCGCATTCAACCGGAAATAGGACTGCAGCGGAATCTCCACCTTGACCCCCGCCGGCACATACACAAAGGAGCCGCCGGACCATACCGCGCCATGCAGCGCTGCGAATTTGTGATCTGTGGGCGGCACCAGCTTCATAAAATGCGATCGGATCAACTCTCCGTACGGGCCGTGCATGGCACTCTCCAGGTCACTGTAAATCACGCCCTGCTCCGCCACTTCTTTCCGCACATTGTGGTACACCAGCTCCGAGTCGTACTGCGCCCCGACGCCGCCTAAGGACTCCCGCTCCGCCTTGGGGATTCCCAAGCGGTCGAAGGTATTTTTGATCTCCTCCGGCACCTCGGCCCAGTCCGCATGCATCTTATTCTGATCCGGCCGCACATAGGTCACAATATGTTCCATATCCAACCCGTCAATGGCCGGTCCCCAGTCCACCATGTCCGTCTGATGATAAATCTCCAGCGAACGCAGACGAAACTCCCGCATCCAATCGGGATCGTTTTTCTCCTCAGAGATCTGCCGCACGATCTCCTCCGTCAATCCGGCCTGCAGTCGATAGGCATCTGTGTCCGCATTTCGAAAATCGTACATACTGCGATCAATATCTTCTACCGTTGTTTTTACCTGTGGATTTGTCTCCATCGCAAAATTCCGCCTTATGCTCTCTTATTTTGAAAACGCTCATATCCATTGCGGTTGATCTCGTCTATGAGCGACGCGTCTCCGCTCTCCGCGATCCGGCCGTCCACCAGCACATGCACCTTGTCCACACGCAGGGATTCCAGAATCTTGGTGCTGTGCGTGATGATCAAAATCGCGCCGTCCGCATGCTGCTGTTGATACAGGCGGATCCCCTTGGATACCGTGTGCACCGCATCCACATCGAGTCCGGAATCCGGCTCGTCCAGAATGGCAAACTCCGGCTTCAGCATCATCAGCTGCAAGATCTCCGCCTTCTTTTTCTCTCCACCGGAAAATCCCACATTCAAATCTCTTCCCGCATAGGACGGATCCATGGACAACTGTTCCATCTGTTCCGCCAATTGCTTCTTGAACGCAAATAACTTCACATGCTCGCCGGTTCTCGCCGCCACTGCACTCCGCAGGAAATCAGACAGGGAGATCCCGCTTATCTCAACAGGATTCTGAAACGAAAGGAAAATCCCCCGCTTCGCCCGCTCGTATACCGGCTTTCCTACAATGTCCTCGCCGGCAAACAAAATCTGCCCCTCACTTACCTGATACAAAGGATTCCCCATGATCGCGTTCCCCAGCGTAGACTTTCCTGCACCGTTGGGTCCCATGAGCACATGTGTCTCGCCCTTCTGTACCTGCAAGTCGACGCCTTGCAGGATCGTCTTTTCCTCTACTGCTACATGCAGATTGCTGATCTCCAATAGTTTCCCTGACATATCCCAAATCCTTCCTACTCTCTTTATGATAAAATCCATGCGCCGTCCTATGACAGCCCTGGTTTATTCGCCCGCATCTGCCGCAGCAGCAAAACGTGTTTTCCGATCGCATCTGCCGCCGCATCGATCTCCTCCGGCGTGTTGTCCGCGCCCAGGGTCAGCCGGATACTGCTGCGCGCCTCTGTGGCGCTTTGCCCCATCGCCAGCAGGACATGCGACGGCTCCAATGAACCGGAGGTGCAGGCCGATCCCGCCGACGCACAGATCCCGTCCATATCCAGCCGGATTAACAGCGACTCTGCCTCTATCCCATCAAAGGAGATATGGATATTGCCCGGCAGCCGTCTGTCCCGATGCCCGTTGATATGACTCTGCGGAATCTCCGCGAGCAGTCGCTGTATCATATGCTCCCGCAGCTGCACCACCGTTTCGGATTCCTGCAGCCGCTTTCCTGCACACTCTGCCGCCACGCCGAAGCCTACAATGCCGGGTACATTTTCTGTCCCCGCACGCCGGTTGCGCTCCTGGGCTCCTCCCTGGAGCAGGGCGCCGATCCGCACGCCGTTTCTGATATACAGGCAGCCGACACCCTTCGGTCCGTGCAATTTATGCGCGCTGACACTGAGCAGGTCCGCCTGCAATGCCTCCACATCCACGGGAATCTGTCCAAACGCGCCCACCGCATCTGTGTGCAGCAGGATGCCCTTCGCCCGGGCAAGTGCACCGATCTGCGCGATGGGTTGTATGGTTCCCACCTCATTGTTCGCCAGCATCACGCTGATCAAAATCGTGTCAGGACGAATCGCCCGCTCCACCTCCTCCGGTGCGATCAGGCCGTCCCGATCCGGCTTAAGATACATGATCTCATATCCGCGGCGCTCCAGCCAGGCACAGGTATGCAGCACAGCATGGTGCTCGATCCTGCTGGTAATGATATGTCTGCCCTTTGCCGCGAACGCTTCCGCAGTCGCGGTCAGCGCCCAGTTATCCGCCTCTGTACCGCCGGAGGTAAAATAAATTTCCTCCGGATGCGCATGCATCAGCGCCGCCACGGATTCCCGCGCGGTGCGAAGCGCATTGCGCGCCTTCACGCCGCTCTGATAAAGCGCTCCTGGATTGCCGTAATCCGCCTGCAGCCATGGCAGCATTGCCTCCAGTACCTCCGGCGCCACCCGCGTGGTCGCCGCGTGATCCAGATAGATCATACGCGCTCCTTCAGCGCGTTGTGGATCCGCTCCAAAGCCTCCTGTAAGACGCTTCTCTGCGTCGCGATATTGATGCGTTCAAAACCTGCGCCAACCGCGCCAAAAATCGCGCCGCTGTCCAGCCAAAGCTTCGCACGATTGACGATCAGGTCCTCCAGTTCCTCCTCGCTAAGCCCCAGCGCTCTGAAATCCAGCCAGACAAGATAGGTCCCCTCCGGCTCCACCAGACGCACCTGCGGCAATTCCTTCTCCAGATAAGATCTGACATAATTCAGGTTCCCCTGTAGATAAGTGCGCAGCTGCTGATACCATTCTCCGCCATAGCGGTAGGCCGCCTCGCAGGCAGCCAGTCCCATGGTGCCAAGCTGACTGTACCCTGCCGCCGCAATCTGTCTGACAAATGCCCTGCGCAGCTGCTCGTTCGGGATAAAAATGTTGGACACCTGCAGCCCCGCCAGATTAAACGTCTTTCCCGGGGAAGTGCACAGAATGGTCTGCTCCTTCAGACGCTCGTCCACATTCCAGAAGGAGGTATGTGCATACCCATCATAGACAAAATCATGATGAATTTCGTCGCTGGCCACCAGCACCTGATACTTTAGACAGATGTCCGCGATTTTTTGCAATTCTTCCCTCGTCCACACTCTTCCCACCGGATTGTGCGGGCTGCACAGGAAGAACAGTTTGATGTGGTGTTGCCTGATCTTTTGCTCCAGATCCGCAAAATCCACATGATATTTTCCGTCGGAGCCAAGCACCAGATCGCTGCTCACCACCACACGGTCATTGTCCTCGATCACTTCTTTAAAGGGATAGTACACCGGCTGTTGAATCAATACCGCGTCTCCCGCTTGCGTGAACGCTTTCACAGCCATCGCCAGCGCGAAGACCACACCCGGCGTTTTCACCAGCCATTCCTGCCGCACCTCCAGCTGGTGATGCGTCTGCATCCAGTCGGACACCGCCTCAAAGTAGGCGTCTCCCGACTCTGTATAGCCAAAAATCCCGTGCTCCACTTTCTGCGCAAGTGCATCCAGAATCCGGCTCGACGTCCGAAAATCCATATCCGCTACCCATAAAGGCAGCACATCTGCCGGCCTGCCTCTGCGGACTGCAAAATCATATTTTAACGAATCTGTATTTCTGCGATCTATTGTTTGATCAAAATCCAGGTTTCTTTCTTTCATATCCTCACTCCTCACGCGAAGGAACCGATTGCCTGTTTTAAGTCAGCGATCAGATCCGCCACATCCTCTATCCCCGCAGACAGCCGAAGCACCCGCTCATTGATCCCATTGGCAAGACGCACCTCCTCCGGCACGTCCGCATGTGTCTGGGTCATCGGATACGTAAGCAGCGTCTCCACACCGCCCAAGCTCTCCGCAAAGGGAATCAGCTTCGTATGCTTCAGAATATGCAGTGCCAGTTCCCTGCTCTCCACTTCAAAGGTCAGCATCGAACCGAACCCTCTCGCCTGGCTCTTGCACACCGCATAACCCGCACTGCCCTCAATGCCGGGATAATACACCTTCTTCACACCGGGTTCGGTGAGCAGATACGCTACAATCGCTTTCGCGTTCTCCTGCGCTTTCTCCATGCGCAACGGCAACGTTTTGATGCCCCGCAGGATCAGCCAGCTGTCCATCGGCGCCAGCCCTGACCCGACTGTCTTAATGAGAAAACGCATTCTGTCGGATATCTCCTGCGAATTGGTCACGACAAATCCGGCCAGTGTGTCATTGTGTCCTCCCAGAAATTTCGTGCCGCTGTGGATCACGATATCCGCCCCCAACTCCAACGGATTCTGGAAATACGGAGACAGAAACGTGTTGTCCACGATCAACAGCAGATCATGCCTTTTGGCGATCTCAGCCATCTTGCGGATGTCTGTCACATGCATCATCGGGTTGGTGGGCGTCTCGATAAAGATTGCTCGGGTATTGTCCTGCACATAGCGCTCCACATCCGCCGTGCTGCAATCGACGTAGGAAAAGCTGATCCCGTTCTTCTTACTGACATTGTCAAACAGTCGTGTGCTGCCGCCATACAGATCCACCTCTGTGATCAAATGATCCCCCGGCTGAAACAGCTCCATCATCGCAGTGATTGCCGCCATCCCACTGGAAAATGCCAACGCGTCAATTCCCTTTTCCAGTGCGGCCACGACTTTTTCCAACTGCTGTCTGGTCGGGTTCTGTAATCTGGAATAATCAAATCCTGTACTCCGCCCTACCTCCGGATGGGCATAGGTTGCCGTCTGATAAATCGGGAAGCTGATCGCCCCCGTACTTTCTCCTGTAAAACCTTCCTTGTTGCCGTAAATACATTTTGTCGCAAACTGAAACTCCATTGTTTTTGCCTTCCTCACCTTTTCTATTGTATTCCTACCGATTTACTAGGCTTTTAAGGCATGATACCACACCACACAAGAAAATACAATAGTATTCTTCATCAATTTCTAATCTGCCTCCGCAAATAGCGCTCGTTTCCGCTCGATCATCTCGTCGATCTTATCAATATAGAGCCCCACATCCTTGACATTGTCGCACCGCTCGATCCGTCCGTCCGCCCACACTCTCTTGGTGATGCTGCCGGCACCGAGAGCGACGATGGTCTGTTTCTCCTCCATGATCAGGATGTTATAGAGTCCATATTTGTCGGGCTTGGCATAACCCACATTCTCGAAATTGCCCGACATATTTTTCTGGCGATAGAGATAGTACGGCGCCATGCCGAGGCGCTTCGCCCCCTCCGCCGCGATCCGCATGGTCCCGTCGGTGTTGTTTAACGTCGCAATACCGTTCTCCTGTATCCATTTGCTCAAGTGGGAGGCCCGCTTGATCGCCAGGGAATGTACGGTCAGGGAGTCCGGCGCAAGCTCCACGATCTTGTCAATCGTGCGCTGCACGTCCGCCTCCAGTTCCCCCGGCAGGCCTAAGATAATATCCATGTTGATGTTGTCAAAGCCCACTTCTCTCGCCAGCCTGTACGCCGCAAGTACCTGCTCTACAGATGCCTTTCTGCCGATGATATCCAGCGTCTCCTGCTTCATGGTCTGGGGATTGACCGAGATGCGGCTCACGCCCTGTCTGTGCAGCACCTCCAGCTTCTCGCGGGTGATGCTGTCGGCCCGCCCCGCCTCCACGGTGAACTCCTTCACGGTACGAAAATCAAACCGCTCCTTCAGCGCCGTGATCAGCCTCTCAAGCTGCGCAGGCTCCAATGTGGTGGGCGTCCCTCCGCCGATATAGATGCTGTCTACCACTTTATCCGATAGATGCTGCGAGACGAAATCCATTTCTCGGATCAGACAATCGATGTACGTCTCCACCTGCTTCCGGTGCGCCGCAATGGGATAAGACGTAAAGGAACAGTACAGACAGGTGGTCGGGCAGAAGGGAATCCCAATATAAAGGCTGTACCCGCCTTCATAATGCACATCCTTTAAGATCTCCCGCTCTCGCTTCGCGATATCCAGTCCCAGCGCCGCCTTCTCCTCGCTCACGGAATAGACGCCGGTGAAGGTGTCCAGGATCTCCTGCTCGCTCTTGCCCTCGTCCAGCATACCGTAAGCGATCTTCGTCGGACGGATACCGATGAGGCTCCCCCAGGGCAGCGTCTTGCCGGTAAATTCGCGCAATGCACTATAGAGAAAGCGTTTGAAATCATGCTTGTAGTCCAACGCGTTCTCCTTATATTCCCAGTTGAATACCCGCTCCCCCAGCTGCACCTGCGCTGCATCCTCTGACAGCTCCATCCGCATCTGCAGCACAGCCTCTCCGCGTTCCGCGCACGCCGCCGCATCGCTGTCCGCCTGCTGTCTGCGCTGATCGGTGCTCTCCGGCGTCAGGATCGTTGTCTGCTCCCCCGGATAAAACGCCCGTACCAGAGAATTCACATCATATTCATAATTGGCTTTGTTTAATTCTACCAGTATCATTTTGTATCGGAATCCCTATCCGCAAAACGGATTATATTTTTTCTCATGTCCCACCGTAGTACTGTCGCCATGCCCCGGATAAAGCTTCGTCTCATCGGGCAGGATAAACAGCTTGTCCTTGATGGATCTGATCAGTTCGCTCATGCTGCCCGTGGGAAGATCCGTGCGTCCCACCGACTCTTCAAAGATCGTGTCCCCGCAGACACAGAAATTCTCCTCTGCAAAATAGAAGCAACAACCGCCTGCGGTGTGTCCCGGCGTCGCAATCACCTTGCACTGCACACCGGAAACCGCAATCTCTGCGCCGTCTTTTACATAGTTGTCCGCCTCGATCTCGCAGGCGCGCCCTGCATTTTCCGACACATTCAGACGGGCACTGTTTAACAGTGGTTTCTCCTCCGCCAGCGCATACACCTCCACCGGAGCAAATCCATGATTCTGTGCCACTTCATTGGCGGCCGCTTTCAGTCCTTCCACCCCCCAGATGTGATCAAAATGCCCATGTGTCAAAAGGATGGCCGTGGTGCGCAGTCCGTTCTTTTTCAAATTGGCAAACAGCTGTCTGCCGTAATCTGCCGGATCAATGACCACACATTCCCCACTGCCCTCTCTGTAGACAAAATAGGTATTGGTGCCGCCTGCTCCCAGCACGATTCGTCCGATTTTCAACTCACCCATATCATATCCTCATGTGTCGGTTTCTGACCGACGTCTTCCTGCTTCAATGAACCGGGCGCATTGTCTCAGCTCGACGTGCGCTCGATATCAATCACACTCTCAATGCCGCGGATCTTATCCACAATACGGGCAAGTTCCTCCTTATTGCTGATCTCAAAGGTCAGCTGCAGCGTCGCCTGTCCCTGCTTGTTCGTGCGGGTGTTCATCGATAAAATATTGATATTCTTCTCGGTCATCGCTTTGGCGATATCCGCCAGCAGACCGCTTCTGTCATTTGCAAAAATCTTGATCTCCGTCTCATACTTCTCGGCGGCAATCTCCTCGGGCACCTGCCATTCCGCATCGATCAGGCGATCCCGCTCCAGCTCCGGAAGCGTGAGGACATTGATACAATCCGTCCGGTGTATGGAGATCCCACGCCCTCTGGTGACAAATCCAACGATTTCATCCCCCGGCACCGGCGAACAGCACTTGGAAAAACGCACCGAAAGATCCGCGATCCCCTTAACGACAATGCCGCTCCTCGAATGCCCCTGCGTCGGATGCATGGAAGCTCTCGCATTTCCCGCCTCTGCAATGCTCTGCAGTACCTCTTCGTTGGTCAGTTCCTTGACGTGCTCTTTGTCGTAGGCCTCCTGCATCTTATTGATGACCTGGCCTTCCTTCAGCGCACCGTGTCCCACAGCCGCCAGCACGGACTCCCAATCCCGGAAACCATACTTGCGCAGTACGACACTCACATAGTCCGGTTTCATCAAATCCGGCAGGTTAATTCCCTTTGCCTTACAATACGAGATCAGAAGCTCTTTTCCCTTGACAATATTATCTTCTTTCAGCTCATTTTTGAACCATTGATTGATCTTGTTTTTCGCCTGTGTGCTCTTGACGATATTGAGCCAATCGCGGCTGGGACCCTTGGAATTCTGCGAGGTGATGACCTCGATCCGATCTCCGTTGTGGATCTCATAGTCGATGGTCACCAGCTTGCCGTTCACCCTTGCGCCCACCATCTTATTGCCCACGGCCGAATGGATACTGTAGGCGAAATCAATGGGCGTGGAACCTGCCGGCAGATTCTTCACCTCTCCCGAAGGGGTAAAACAATAGACATTGTCGGAGAACAGATCCAAGTCGTTCTTTAACAGGTTCATGAACTCCTTGTTGTCCGACATATCCCGCTGCCATTCCAGAATCTGGCGCAGCCACACAAGCTTCTCCTCCTCCTGGGTCTCCACATGCTTCCCGTCGGAGGCTTCTTTGTATTTCCAATGCGCCGCGATACCGTATTCCGCCGCCTTATGCATCTCAAAGGTCCGGATCTGCACCTCAAACGGCTGTCCCGAACTGCCGATCAACGTGGTGTGCAGCGACTGATACATATTGGCCTTCGGCATCGCGATATAATCCTTAAACCGTCCCGGAATCGGTTTGTACATCTCATGGATCACGCCCAGTGCAGCATAACAATCCTTCACTGTGTCCACAATAATGCGCACGGCGAACAAATCATAAATCTGATCCAGTGTCTTGTTCTGGTTCTTCATTTTTTTATAAATGCTGAAAAAGTGTTTGACGCGCCCGTCCACCTTGGCCTGTATGCCGGCATTCTCCACATGCGCCCGCACCTCATCCACAATTCCCTGGATGTATTGCTCTCTCTCACTCTTGCGCGCCGCAATCTTATCCACCAGATCATAATATACTTCCGGTTCCAAATACTTCAAAGACAGATCATCCAGCTCCGTCTTAATCTTGCTGATACCCAGTCTCTGGGCAATCGGACAATAGATCTCCAGCGTTTCCTTGGCGATCCGCTGCTGGCTCTCCGGTTTCTGATAGCGCAAGGTGCGCATATTGTGCAGCCGGTCGGCCAGTTTGATCATGATGACCCGGATATCCTTCGCCATCGCCAAAAACATTTTGCGCAGGTTCTCCGCCTGCATTTCCAGCTTCACATCCGACTGATCCCAGCCCGGCGTCAGCGGCAGTTTTTCCAGCTTTGTCACGCCATCCACCAGAAGCGCCACATCTGTCCCGAATTCCCGCTCCAGATCCTCCTCCGTCATGATGGTGTCCTCCACCACGTCATGCAAAAGACCCGCCACAATGGTCTCCTTGTCAAGCTCCAGGTCCGCAAGGATCGTCGCCACATTGAGCGGATGAATGATGTAAGGCTCTCCTGATTTGCGCAGCTGATCTGCGTGTGCCTCGCTGGCCATCGCGTACGCCTTGGCAATCATCGAAATATCATCGCTGGGATGGTATTTTTGCACATGGGAAATAAGCCTCTGATACAGAACCTCAGGGGCGACGAATTCCTCAGCTTTGCTAATTTTTTCATCATGAAAAATTACCGCGCTCTTTTCTTCCGCCATTGTTAATTCACCATGTTACACTTTCTTGTTTCGTTTCTATGCTATCTGCGCTATCTGCCGACTATTCACCGGTTATTTGCCCGGATAGCAGATCGCGGAATCCAGACGGTACCCCGCCAGTCTCTCTCTGCCCTTCAACCCGGCAAGCTCCATCAGGACCACTACGCCAACCACTTTGCCGCCCAGCGACTCGATCAGCTGGATCATCGCCTCCGTGGTGCCGCCCGTCGCGATCAGATCATCCACGATCAGCACTCTCTGTCCTTCCTTGATACTGTCCTTGTGCATCTCAATGGTCGCCTGCCCGTATTCCAGATCATAGGACTTCTCCACTGTTTCACAGGGAAGCTTTCCCTTTTTACGGATCAGCACAAAGGGCTTTCGGTTATTATATGCAATCGGTGTGCCAAAAATAAATCCTCTGGACTCCGGCCCTACCACCACGTCATACTCCAGATCCTTCACAAGATCCTGCATGGTATCGATGGCGAGATGTAAACCGTCGGCATCCTGTAGCACGCTGGTCACATCCCTGAAAATAATGCCCGGCTCCGGAAAATCCGGTATACTTCTGACATATTCCTCTAATTTTTTCATTTGACAAAACCCTCCCTTTGCTTTAC
>JAFVAO010000020.1 GCA_017480445.1 Lachnospiraceae bacterium | reverse complement strand
GCGACCACCGGGCGATGGTGGGAACGGAGCTCGCACAGAGATTGTCTCTGCATGTGGGGGATCAGCTGCATGTGACCGGTACAGCACAGGATATGACGTATACGATCGCCGGTATTTATGATGCCGGCGGAGAGGAGGATGCGCAGATTTTTGTACAGTTGAATGACGCCCAGATGCTGGATGATCTGGACGGCTGCATCGACAGTATAGAAGTCAGTGCGCTGACGACACCGGACAATGAGTTGGCACAGAAGGCGGCTAAGGATCCGGCATCCCTCTCCATCTCACAATATGAGACGTGGTATTGTACAGCGTATGTGAGTTCGATTTGCTTCCAGATTCAGGAGGTGATCACCGACTCGGTGGCCTCTGCGGTGCGTCAGGTGGCGGAATCCGAGGGGGAAATTCTGGAGAAGACAGAGCTGTTGATGCTCTTGATCACAATCCTGAGCATGATCGGCGCTGCGCTCGGTATCTGCAATCTGGTCACGGCCAGCGTGATGGAACGCAGCGGTGAAATCGGCCTGATGAAGGCGATTGGGGCACATAACGCGGCAGTGACAGGACTTGTACTGACGGAGATCGTGATCACGGCGATCATTGGCGGATGTGTCGGGTTCGTTGTGGGTGCGGGTTTTGCCCAGATCATCGGGCAGACCGTATTCTCTTCGTCCATTACGATTCAGCCGATGGTGGTCCCGCTGGTGGCGGTGGCGGTTGTGCTGGTGACGCTGGTCGGCAGTATTCCGGCAGTCCGGATGCTCTTGCATCTGGAGCCCGCCGAGGTGCTGCATGGTAGATAAACAACGGGAGGTTTGGACGGATGACAAAGAGAAAAATGTATGTTCGCATGATCACGGCCTCTTTGATACGCAGACGCTCCAGAATGCTGGTGGCGCTGCTCGCCATTGCAATCGGAGCGACGATTCTTTCGGGGCTTGTGACGATCTATTATGATGTGCCAAGGCAGATGGGAGCGCAATTCCGCAATTACGGTGCCAACATGATTCTGACGGCGCCGGAGGGCTCTTTTCGCAGGGAGGAGATGGAGGCCGGACTGGCGATTGTCACACCTGCGGATCTGGTAGGCGCCACGCCGTTTCGCTACGAGACTGTACGTATCCATGAGCAGCCCGTCATGGCGGCGGGAACGGACATGGAGTCGGTCAAAAAGACCAGTCCGTACTGGTTGATTGACGGAGAGTGGCCGGAGAAAAACGAAGAGATTCTGATCGGAGAAAACATTGCCGAAAACCTGAATCTAAAGCTCGGGACTACTGTGACCTTGAACTTTACACCGGAGAATACAGCGGAGACGCTTCTGGATAATACGCTGGATTTCACGGTGAAGGGTATTTTAAGTACCGGCGGTTCGGAGGAGGATTATGTCTATATCCCCATGGAGGATTTGGAGGCTCTCACCGGTATCTCGGGAGAGATTGATGTGGCCGAGGTCAGCATTTCTTCGACAGCGGACGGACTGAACAATTATATGGAACAGATCAATACACAGATTCCATCCGTACATGCGCGGCTGGTCAAGCGTGTGACCGCGTCGGAGACAACCGTGTTGTCGAAGCTGCAGGCGCTGGTGCTGTTGGTGACAGTGGTGGTGCTGGCGCTCACCATGATCTGTGTGGCGACGACCATGACGGCGGTGGTAACGGAGCGGAGAAGGGAGATCGGTCTGCGCAAGGCAATCGGCGCATCGGATGCAAGCATCCTTCAGGAGTTTATGGGAGAAGGCATGTTGTTGGGCGGCTTTGGCGGTATTCTGGGTTCGGGTCTGGGCTTCGCGTTCGCACAGTTCGTCAGCGTGCATGTGTTCAGCAGTACGATCACGCTGCGACCGCTTTTGGTGCCCATCACGATTTTGGTATCGATTGTCATTACGGGGATTGCCTGCCTGCTGCCGATTAAGAGTGCGACGAAGGTTGATCCGGCGCTTGTGTTGAAAGGAGAATAAAGGATGAGTCTGCTTGAATTAAAAAATGTATATAAAATCTATGGCGATCTGCATGCGCTGGATGATGTCAGTCTGAAGGTGGAGAAGGGAGAGTGGCTTGCGATTATGGGTCCCTCCGGCTCCGGCAAGAGTACCATGATGAATATTATCGGCTGCATGGATAAGCCGTCCAAGGGCGAAGTGTTGTTGGACGGTGTGAATATCGCCGTGGAGTCGGCGAAAAATCTGACGAATATCCGCAGGGATAAAATCGGTCTGATTTTCCAGCAGTTCCATCTGGTGAATTATCTGACGGCTGTGGAAAATGTCATGCTGGCGCAATATTACCACAGTATTCCGGATGAGAAGGAGGCGTTGGAGGCGCTGGAGAGAGTGGGACTTGCGGATCGCGCGAAGCACCTGCCCAGCCAGCTGTCCGGCGGAGAACAGCAGAGAGTCTGTGTGGCGCGCGCGCTGATCAATCATCCGGAGATCATATTGGCGGATGAACCCACCGGTAATCTGGATGATGCCAATGAAGAGATCGTGGTGGAATTGTTCCGCAAATTGCACGAAGAAGGCACGACGCTGATCGTAGTCACACATGACCCGGAGGTGGCGGAGACAGCGCAGCGAATGGTGGTACTCAGAAACGGCAAGATCAGCAAAGAGACCGTCAATGAGCACTTTACGGGACATATTCGTTTTCATTGATGGGGAATGGGAGGAGACAGTATATGAAAAAAAGATGGATTGTGGCGCTTGTTTGTTGTACAATGGCAGTGACGGCAGCTGCGGGCTGCGGCGGAAGACCTGCCTATAAAGACGGAACCTATCGTGCGCAAAGCGAGACCTATCGCAACGGGGACGATGATTCGGAGGCGGGAAACGGATACGGCGTTGTCGAGATCACGATCAAAGACAACAATATCACGGCCTGCACCTTTCAGACCTATGAGCTGGACGGCACGCTGAAGGATGCCGAGTACGGCAAGGAAGGCGGCCAGGTGGCGAACAGAGACTATTACAACAAGGCGCAGAAGGCTGTGGCGGCCTGCGACCAATACGCGGCACAGCTGGTGGAAAAAAACGACATCCGCGATATTGACGCGATCTCCGGTGCAACCATCAATTACAATGAGTTTTTAGATGCGGCGAAGGCGGCGTTACAGCAGGCGGAGGAATAAGCGCAGGCGAATCACGGCAGAGGAATCGTATATGAAGATGTTGCAGGTGATAAAACATATATGCATCATATGGTGTGGGGCTTTCCTGATCTTGGGATTGCCCTTTCTTGGTTCTGACTACTTTCAGCGCAGGGCAGCTGGCGCGGATGCAGTTTCCGGTGCGTCGGTGCTGGTGGAGAAGCCCTCGGGCGAATATGTGGTACTGCTCAATCGCGCGCTGCATCAAAATACGGATTATCTGGAGCAATGGCAGTTGTTTTTCAGGGGTGAAGAGGTATCCGTTATTTTTGAGGATATCTCCTGTTCTGTGGCGACGGGAGATACCGGCGGACAGGAGCTGGCACGCAGCTTTCAGTCCAGACTGCCGGAGAATCAGATGCGCATCCAGACGGAGGATGTGACATTGCTTTTGTCCAGAGCGGATCATGGGAAATTCGATGTGATCGTATTGTCCAAAGAATTTGCGGACAGTTATGCCGCGGAGACCGCCTATCAGGACAATGTCGATGTGATCGTGTTGCGCGATGAACAGTAGAAAAGGGGAGCATACATGAGAAAAGTTAACGCGGTGATCAGTATAACTGTGATCGTGCTTTTGGTGGTACATGCGGTAGCGGGCGGGTTCCAGCTGATAGGCGTGTTCCCCGGAGGGAACCGTGTGCTGACAGTGCTCGCGCGGATCATGGCCGTGTTGATTCTGGCACATGCGGCGATCGGCATAAAATTGACCCTGGACACGGTAAAGGCAATCAGAAAGTCCGGTGTATCCTATGGAAGAGAGAACCGGATTTTTTGGGCGAGAAGGATCAGCGGCTTTGCGGCGATGCTGTTTGTGTTCTGTCACATTTCGATTTTTCTGGGGGTGCCGGGAGAGGTGTATCGACTGAACGTCTTTGAGGGTGTGCAGCTTGCTACACAGCTGTTGATGGTGCTCTCCATCGCTGTACATGTGCTGACGAACATCAAACCGCTGCTGATCTCTTTTGGGATCAAAGGGTTTCGCATTTATGTGAAGGATGTGCTCTTTGTGCTGGCGATCATTCTGTGGTTTGGCGGGATGGCCATGGTGATCTATTATCTCAGGTGGAATGTGTTCTGGAGATAGCGTCGGATTCGGATCGGGGAAGCGTATGGAAAACAAAAACAATGTACAGAACATCAACATTATCGGGGCGGGTCTGGCCGGCCTGTCTGCGGCGATCACGCTCGCGGAGCACAACATACCCTCCAACCTGTTCTCTCTGCAGCCCTCTGAACGGGCGCAGTCCGTATTGGCGGAGGGCGGGATCAATGGCGCGCTCAACACGATGGGCGAGGAGGATGCGCCGCAATATCACAGGGAGGATACCCTGCGGGCGGGCGTGTATCTTGCGGATGAAGAAGCTGTGCGTGGCCTGACGGAGGAAGCCCCGCAGATCATACGGGATCTGGAGAGGCTTGGCGTGGCGTTTAACACACAGAACAATGAAATTTTGCTGCGCAATTTCGGCGGACAGAAAAAGAAGCGCACGGCGTACGCAAGGAGCAGCACGGGCAAAATCATCATGACAGCGCTGATCGATGAAGCCAGACGGTATGAGGCGAGGGGGTTGATCACGAGATATCCGCATCATGAATTGGTGTCGTTGCTGCTTGCGGGCGAGTCAGAGAAAATCTGCTGTGGTGTGCTCATGCGGAATACGTATACGACCAGACTGCGCGGTTTTGCAGGGCCGGTAATTCTTGCAATCGGCGGTATGAACGGTGTGTTTCCGGAGCTGACCACCGGTACGACGTCCAACAGCGGCGATGCGTTGGCGCAGATGTTTGCGCAGGGTGTGCGGCTGGGAAATCTGGAGATGATCCAGTACCATCCGACGACGATCGGTATTTCCGGCAAACGCTGCCTTGTGACGGAAGCGGCCAGAGGTGAAGGAGGCCGACTGTATGTGATGCGAAACGGCGAGCGCTGGTACTTCATGGAGGAGAAATACCCCGAGCTCAAGAATCTGATGCCCAGAGATGTGGTGTCCCGCGAGATGTATTTTGTCAGACAGGATCCGGCTTGCGGGGATCAGGTATATCTGGATCTGACCGGATTGGCGGAGGAGGTATGGCGGAAACGCCTTCCGGATCTGCGCGCGGAATTGCTTCACTATCTGTCGCTTGATCCGAAGACCGATCCGATTCCGGTGGAGCCGGGGATTCATTATTTTATGGGCGGAATCGATGTGGACAGAGAGCACCGAACCAATATTGCGCATCTGTATGCGGCGGGGGAATGTTGTGACCAATATCATGGCGCGAACCGTCTCGGCGGCAACTCGATGCTGGGCGCAATCTATGGCGGCAGAGTGGCAGCGCGGACGGTGGCGGCGTCGATTCCGGAGCTTGCCGGCGATCAGCTGCAGGAACTGTTTTGCAACGCAGATCTGCATGAAGAGATAAGGAACCAATATGCGCAGGAGGCATCCCCGCAGATCATTCTGGAGATACGGGATATTCTGGTGCCTGCCATGGCAATCGTGCGCAGCGAGCAGAGTCTGAAGTCGGCGGAGGAGAAGCTGGCGCGGCTTTTGGAGCGGGAGGGATTGCATGAGCGGGAGAAACACCGCATCTATCTGGCGCAGGCGATGGTGGCCAGCGCAATGTTCCGCAGAGAGAGCAGAGGAGCGCATTACAGAGAGGATTATCCGCAGCGGGATGATCAGTTCTGCGGACTCACACAGGCAGAGCTGACGCAGGGTACGGATATCCACATGCAGATCACATGCCGCAGCGGATCGCGGCAGATAAGGGAAACATCATGAAGCTAGAGATTAAGATATGCAGACGAAAGAGTATGTTTTTGCAGGAGTATTGGCAAAGTATTCTGTTTGAGACGGAAGAAGAGAATGCTACGGTGGCCCATGCTTTGCGGCAGATCAACCAAACGAAGGGCATCGTTGACACCGATGGCAAGGAAGTGGAGCTGCCCATCCGCTTTGACTGCAGCTGCCTGCAAAAAAAGTGCGGCGCCTGCGCCATGGTCATAAACGGCAGACCGCGTCTTGCCTGCGATGCGGCTTTGAAAGAATTTGTCAAAAAAGGACAGGTTCGGCTGGAGCCTTTGCGGAAATTCCCCGTCGTGGCGGATCTGATCGTGGATCGAAGCATTTTATTCGAGAATCTCAAGATCATGCAGACCTGGGTGAGCGGTTCCGCGAAGGTGCCGGAGAAACACAGTGACGAGGCCTATGAGGCGTCCCGCTGTCTGCAATGCGGCTGTTGCCTGGAGGTTTGCCCGAATTTCTATGCGGGAGGCAGTTTTTTTGGCACAGCGGCATTTGTGCCGACGGCACGGCTTTTGTCCTCACTTCCGGTCGAGGAGCAGCAGGCCATTCGGGCACAATACAAGGCGCATGTGTATGCAGGCTGCGGAAAGTCGCTGGCATGCAGAGATGTCTGTCCGGCAGGAATCGATGTTGACCACCTGTTGAGCAGTTCCAACGGAATTGCAGTATGGAGGCACCATGGATAAGGAAAAAGCGCGCGAGTCTAAGCGGGTGGCGGCGCGCGGGAATATAGAGAAACGGCGCAGACGAGGCACCGGATGGGCAATCGTTGCGGCGCTGGTGTTCAGCATAGGGCTGGGAATGATCGGTTGGCGGGGGCTACATACCCCTTCTTATCACTATGTGCTCAGTGAGGAGCTACGGCTCACCTTTACCAATGCGGATGAAGTGATCCAACAGATCCGAACCGGCTTGCAGAGACACGACCAGCGGATCCGGATTCGTTTTACTACCGGTACGGATCATATGGCGGATATCAGTGCGTTGGTGCAGGAGCTGATGGAGTTTGCGTATGCGGAGACGGAGGATCCGTCGCAGGGGGACTATCTGCGTTATCAGACCGGCGGCTATGAGCTGGAATACGGCTATGAGGAGTCGGACGGCGTTTACACGTACGAACTGGTCATTACGCCGGACTATTATACCACGCCGGAGCAGGAAGAAACCGTGGACGAAGCAGTGCGGGAAATTATACAGAGTATGCGGTTCGGAAGACATACGGATGACGCGGAGAAGGTGCGGCAGATTTACCAATTCGTATATGACACGGTTGAATATGATATGGTGCACCGCAATAACCGGAAATATCACCTGAAAACCACGGCCTATGCGGCGTTGGTTCGTAAGCGCGCGGTGTGTCAGGGGTATTCTGTGCTGACATACCGGCTATTGCGTGAGGCCGGTGTGAATGCGCGTGTCATCACCGGCACGCTGAAGGATGGCGAGGGAACGGAGCACCATGCATGGAATTTGGTGGAGATTGACGGTGCATGGTACAATCTGGATGTGACCTGGAACAAGATGCTGGAGAGTGATGCCTATTATCTGAAGACCGATCGGAGCATGGAGGATCATGTGCGGGATGAGGCCTTCGCCACGGAAACGTTTATGGCACAGTATCCGATGGCCGCACAGGATTATGAGTAGTTTCAGGAAAGGAGCACGCCGTTTTTCATTTGATACAAATGGTCTGCATAGGAGTCGATGTCCTTTTCGTGGGTGACCATGAGAACCGACTTTCCGTCCTTGGCGCAGGCCTGAAAGAGACGTAAAATAATCTCTGTATTTTCTTCATCCAGATCGCCGGTGGGCTCGTCCGCCAGCAGAATCTGGGGATCTCTGATCAATGCCCGGGCGATGCACACGCGGCGCAGTTCGCCGCCGGAGAGCTCTGAGGGCATGATGTTTTTTAAATCTGCAATGCCCAAACGATCCAACAGAGACAACGCAAGGTGCGTTTCCCGCTGTGATACGGGTTCTCCGTAGATCGTGTAGGGCAGCAGGACATTTTCCATTACATTAAAACTGTGCAGAACCGTCTGCCCCTGCGGCATGATACCAAAATGGGTATTGCGCAGCCGGGAACGCGCCGCATCCTCCAGGGCGTACAGATCCGTGCCGTCCAGGGTGACCTTGCCGGTCGAGGGGGACAACAGTCCGGCCAGCATGTTGAGCAACGTGCTTTTTCCGCTGCCGGAGGCACCGCGCATGATGGTCAGAGCGCCCTCCTGCAACGTGAAATCGGTGGTGCTTACAGCATGGAACACATTGCTTTCACCGCGCTTTCGTATGAAATCTTTGCTGATTGATTCGGCTTTTAATATCATCAATGATCCTCCCGTAAAATCAATGCCGGATCAATCCGGCTGATACGCAGCGCCGCATAGGAAGCGGCCAGTGCACCGGCAGCCGTGGACGCAAGGAACGCGGTCAGGAATAAGCCGGCGAGTCCGAAAACGGAGGGGAGCAGGAAGGGCAGACTCAAGTGCTCTTCAATGAGTCCGGAGAACATAGATACAATCACCAGACCGAGTACAGAGCCTGTCAGGCTGCCCACGGCACTTACTGCGAGGGCTTCCTTCATCACCATCCGCGTCAGCATGTTCTCGGATGCACCGATGACACGGACGATCGCAAATTCCTTTTTCCGTTCGTTGATCATCATGGTAAAAGCGATCACCAGGATGATGAGAGAAAGGATCCAAACGACGATCACCAGTGCGCTGATGATGCCGGATACGTTCGTCAGGCCGTCTGCCACGTTGGCAATCAGACTTTTGGACTGGATTGCGACTACCTTTTTCACGTGGATGTTGATGTCGTTTAAGACTTCCTCCACCGTATAGCCGTCGGCTACATTGATCAACACGCAGGAAGCGTGCGTGGCGGGGGAGGTGTTGCCGGTGTAGGCGGCAAGCTGCTTGGTCTGGGCATTTTCTATCAATTTTTCAATGGTAGCCGGACTGGTATAAACAGAGGTGTCCAGATAGGTACCTGTTTTATCCATGCGTGCGGCGACCCGACATTCTACACCGTAAAAGATCAGCGTATCCCCCGGAAACGCATTGATTTGGCTGCCGACTACGATTTCGCAGTCCTGCAGCTCTTTTTTATAGGAGACGTTGATCCAGGGCTTGATGGTAAAGTCTGTCTCGGGATCAAAGGCGATCAACTGTAAGGCAGCGGAGCAGCAGCCGGAGCTGGCCGTCGCAAAATAGTACTGCTCGGAAATCTGGTCTATACCGGCGATGCTGCCGTCATAGAGCTTGCTCAGATATTGCCGGTCGACGTAGTAGTAGCCGCTGTTGCCCTGCAGAATCAGATCATTTAAATTCGTTTTGGTACGCACTTCATAAGGCACGACCATGATATCCGCGCCAAGCCTGCTTTCAAGAGAGGTCAGCCCGCTCTTCAGGCCGGATACGATCAGTGTCCCGCCCATGATCGACAGGGAGAGCAGCATCGCCAACAGAATGAGAGCTGCTGTCCGCGCAGGGCGGCGGGATAGTTGTTTGAATGTGAGTGATTCTGCAAAAGACATCGGATTAATCTTCCTTTCTCCGCGGGAACGCAAGGGCAAAACCGGCAATGGATATAAGCAAAACAACGGAACCCATCACTGTGGTGAAAGGTTTCATCATAGTGAGACAATGCATGGTCTTCATCATGCAGAGAGGAATGACAGGGCCCGGAATGAGCAGTGTCAGAACCGCTGTACAGGCTGTGACCACGGATACGGTGCACATCACCTCGCGGGTTCTCCAAAGGATGGAACACAGTGCGCCGGCAGCGATCAAAAGCCCCAGACAGGCCACGACAAGCTGGGCATAATGGCATCTTCCGTAGCTTCCGTCATCGTGCATGCCGCAGGCATGAAAAACAAATTGTGTGCCGGCGGAAAGGCAGAGTCCGGACAGGAACAGGATGGCACCATAGATGATATTGACTGTTTTTCTTTTGTTTGTATCATGTGTCATGTAAGTTGTCCTCCTTGCAGTTAGAACTAACTAACCAAATATTTATGAATTATAGCACCATGCAGAACGATTGACAAGTGCGTTTCCGAAATTTTGTCGCTGCGGGGTCTATTTTCCATAATGAACAAAATATGGCAGAAAATAACAAAAATTTTATTGAAAAAAGTTATCGACAACTAACGACAATTAGATTATACTAATTTCTGTAGTACAAAGAAATTGTCAGAGGGGGAACACACATGATGCCGCTTAGTCTTGCGACGATCGGAGAAGAAAACATTATCAGGAAAATCGGCGGAAGTCCGGAGGTGAAAAAGCATTTGGAGGATCTGGGCTTTGTTGTCGGCGGAAGCGCTACGGTGGTGAGCAGTCTGGGCGGTAATGTGATCGTGCGCGTGAAGGAATCCCGTGTGGCCATCAATGATGATCTGGCGCGCAGGATTATGATTTAATACAAGGAGGACAGAATATGAAAACATTGAAGGAAGCCGCAATCGGTTCCACGGTAAAGGTGGTAAAGCTGCACGGTGAGGGTGCGGTGAAACGTCGTATCATGGATATGGGCATCACGAAGGGCGTAGAGATTTACGTGCGCAAGGTGGCACCTCTGGGCGATCCCATCGAGGTGACGGTGCGAAATTACGAGCTGTCCCTGCGCAAGGCTGACGCAGAGATGATCGAGGTTGAATAAAGGTGCTGCAGATATAGAAAGCATGTGGAAGGAGTATGAAAAGTCATGAGTACGAGAATTGCCCTTGCGGGAAACCCCAACAGCGGTAAGACGACCCTGTTCAACGCGCTGACCGGTTCCAATCAGTTTGTGGGTAACTGGCCCGGCGTTACAGTGGAGAAAAAAGAAGGTAAATTAAAGAAGCACGACGATGTGACCATCACGGATCTTCCCGGAATTTACTCCCTTTCTCCTTATACGCTGGAGGAAGTGGTAGCGAGAAATTACCTGATCGAGGAGCGGCCGGATGCGATCATCAATATCATTGACGGTACCAATCTGGAGAGAAACCTGTATCTGACCACACAGCTTACAGAGCTTGGGATTCCGGTGATCATCGCCATCAACATGATGGACCTGGTGGAGAAAAACGGTGACAAAATCAACACGGCGGAGCTGTCCAGACAGTTGGGCTGCAAGATTGTGGAGATTTCCGCGCTGAAGGGAAACGGCATCATGGAGGCGGCCGAGGAGGCAATCAAGGCGGCGAAGGGAACGAAGACCGTGCCGCAGCATACTTTCTCCGGACCGGTGGAGCATGCGCTCGCACATATCGAAGAGGCCTGCGTACATAATATGCCGGAGGAGCAGCAGAGATGGTATGCGATCAAGGTGTTTGAGCGGGATGACAAGGTGCTGGAGAAGCTGCACATAGATTCGCAGACGATGGCACACATTGAGCAGGATATTCAGGCGGCTGAGAAAGAGCTGGACGACGATGCGGAGAGCATCATCACCAACGAGCGATATGTGTACATTGCATCGCTGATCAAGGCTTGCTACAAAAAGCACAATGTGGGCGGCATGACCACTTCGGATAGGATTGATCGCATCGTAACCAACCGGTGGTTGGGACTGCCGATCTTCGCACTGGTGATGTTTCTGGTATACTGGATCGCCATGGTCGGCGTGGGTGCTGCGGCAACGGACTGGGCGAATGACGGACTGTTTGGTGACGGCTTCCATCTGTTTGGTATGGGAACCAGCGCATACGAGGAGGCGGCCGAGGAGTACGGCGCTGCCTTCCATGCGGTAGATGCATATGTCGGTCTGGACACGGAAGAGGAGTCTTTTGACGAAGATACCATGCTGGCGGTTCTGAAGGAGTTTACCAGCGAGGATGAAAGTGTAAGCTATACGCTTGAAGACGAGGAGACGCTGGAGGACTATGACGTAACCGTTTATTTTGACAGGATTCCTGTGGACGCGGACGAGGAAACGACCAACGCCATGTCCTATACGGATGCAGTGAGCTATTTTGAGGAGAAGGGCTTTGAGGAGCCGGATCCTGCGGCATACGGCGTCTGGGTGCCGGGCGTACCCGTGCTGGTGGAGGGGCTGCTGGATGCGGTCGGCGCAGCTGACTGGCTGAAGGGTCTGATCCTGGACGGTATTGTAGCCGGTGTGGGCGCGGTGCTTGGCTTTGTGCCCCAGATGCTGGTGCTGTTCTTGCTGCTGGCCTTCCTGGAGGCTTGCGGTTACATGGCGCGTATCGCGTTCGTGCTGGATCGTATCTTCAGAAAGTTCGGTCTTTCGGGTAAGTCCTTTATCCCGATGCTCGTGGGTACCGGCTGCGGCGTGCCCGGTATCATGGCATCCCGTACCATTGAGAATGAGAGAGACCGCCGGATGACCATCATCACGACGACCTTTATCCCCTGCGGCGCGAAGGTGCCTTTCATCGCCATGGTGGCGGGTGCGATCTTCGGCGGTTCCGCATGGGTTGCGACTTCCGCGTACTTTATCGGTATGGCGTCCATCGTTGTATCCGGTATTATGTTGAAAAAGACTACGATGTTTGCGGGTGAGCCGGCTCCCTTCGTTATGGAGCTTCCCGCGTACCACATGCCGACGCTGGGCAATGTGCTCCGTTCCATGTGGGAGAGAGGCTGGTCCTTCATCAAGAAAGCCGGCACGATCATCCTGCTGTCCACCATTATCGTATGGTTCACGACGTACTTCGGGTTTGTGGACGGCGCGTTCCAGATGCTGGAAGAGGATCAGCTGGATTCCTCGATTCTGGCCAAGATCGGCGGGGCTATCGCATGGATCTTCATGCCGCTCGGCTGGGGCAACTGGCAGGCAGCAGTGGCGTCCATCACCGGTCTGGTGGCAAAGGAGAACATCGTGGGTACCATGGGTATCCTGTATGGCGGTGGCGAAGAGAGTGTATATCAGACGCTGCACGCGGCATTTACAAGCGTGACAGGTTACTCCTTTCTGGTATTTAACCTGTTGTGTGCGCCTTGCTTCGCGGCAATCGGCGCGATCAAGCGGGAAATGAACAATGCGAAGTGGACCTGGTTTGCCATTGGTTATCAGTGCGGCTTCGCCTATGTGATTTCCTTTATGATCAATCAATTCGGCGGCGCGTTTACGGGAAATGTGAATATCATCGGCGTGATCCTGGCGGCGGCGCTTTTGATCGGCATGCTGTATATGCTGTTTATCAAGAAATATGAAGAGGCAACGAAGCTGAAGACAGATGTAAAGGTGAAGTGATATGTTGGCATGGTTGGTGGCGAACTTGGGAACGATCCTGGTCAGCCTGGTGCTGGTGCTTATCGTGGCGCTGATTATCCGGGGATTGATCAGGGATAAACAAAAGGGAAAATCCTCCTGCGGCGGCAACTGCGGTTGCTGCCCCATGGGAGGCGCATGCCATGGGCATGCGGTAAAGTGAGCAGCAACGCCTGCCTTTTGTCAGGCATCCTGCGGAATGGACGCGTATCAAAGAAGGGATGTGGAGAATACATATGTACCAAACCAGATTGAAAATTGACGGCATGATGTGCGGGATGTGCGAAGCACATGTCAACGACGCGATCCGCAAAGCTCTGCCCGCTGTAAAAAAGCTGAATACCTCCCACGGCAAGGGAGAGTCCGTGTTTGTCACGGAGGAGCAGCCGGATCTGATACAATTGCGGCAGGCCATTGCCGAGACCGGTTACCGGGTGCTTTCGGAAGAAACCGTCAAATATGAGAAAAAGAAAGGATTGTTCGGGATTTTCTGAACAATCCTTTTTCGCGCAAAAGTGGTTGACATTCAACATCGCGCATTGTAATATAAAGCTACTTCTATAAGCGCATATTTTTCATGGGCAAATCGCCCGATTTTCCGTGCAAAAACCAGGCTATTCAAAAATGGCAAAACAAGAGTTAGGCATATGATGTTTGGGCGTATCAGTAGGAAGAATCAGAAAGGGGAATTTTATGGGTAAAGACACTATTAACAAGACGGACAATTGGCTTCAGGGAGAAAAGAAGGAGATACCGGACAGGGTTATGGAACCGGCGTTCGCATATCAGTATGAACAGGTTGGGGATAAGACGCTGGAGGATTACATAGCGCTGCCGGAGGGGACGCGGGTGGAACTGATTGACGGTATATTTTACGATATGGCATCCACGTCTTTCGGGCATCAGGGTATTTCGGGAGAAATAAGGGCTGTATTTAGCGCTTATATTAAGAAAAATCATGGTCAATGTAAGACCGTTCAGGATGTGGACGTGCAACTCTTCGGTGATAATAAGACGGTGGTTCGTCCGGATGTGTTTGTGGTATGTGACAGGAAGAAGATTACCCTGAATCGGTTGGTAGGAGCGCCGGATCTGATCGTGGAAGTGGTCTCTCCCGGTAACTGGAAAATAGATGTCTATGTGAAAAAGAAAAAATACATGGAGGCAGGAGTGCGGGAGTATTGGCTGGTCTTTCCGAACGACCGGAAGGTACAGGTCTATTGTTTTGCAGAAAGTCAGACCCCCGAGACCACAGAGCCTAAGGAGTATACCTTCGCGGACAAGGTGCCGGTGGGAATTTGGGGCGGAAAGTGTGAAGTTGATTTTACAGAGGTGTATGAGGAAGTAAGATTTTTATATGAAGGGTGACGGATGGAGTATTAGGAGTGTCTGGAGAAATTAATTTATGTTGAAAAGGGGGATGTATATGACAGACCATATTGCGACACCGAAAATGAGTGAGATATTGCTGGAGGAATTTATGAGACCGATGGGGTTGTCCGCGTATAAGGTTGCCCAAGGAATCCATGTGCCTACTTCCAGAATACAGGATATTCTTCATGATCGGAGGAAGATTACTGCAGATACTTCACTGAGGTTAGCGAAGTTCTTCGGTGTATCGGATCGTTATTTTCTGGATCTTCAAAATGATATTGATTTGCGGGAAGTCAAAGAAGCGCTGCGTGAGGAAATGGAGTTGATTGAACCATATAGGGGTGTAATGTAAAGCGGGAACTCTCCCGCTTTTTGTTTTCGTAGGTTGTGCGAACGCGCTTTTTGCGGTATAATCGATTTAGTAATATGGTTTAGGATCAGATCATTTACAAATGTGAGAATGAATGGAGGGATCGTACGATGAAGAGAATCGGTATGTTGACCAGCGGAGGCGACTGTCAGGCACTGAACGCGGCGATGAGAGGCGTGGCGAAGACGTTGCTTAACAGCAATGAAAAGGTGGAGCTTTACGGATTTCTGGACGGTTACAGAGGTCTGATCTATGGAGATTTTCAGATATTGACAGGGAAAGATTTCTCCGGCATCCTGACGAAGGGCGGCACGATTCTGGGCACTTCCCGCACGCCGTTCAAGACCATTCAGGATCCGGACGAGAACGGGCTGGACAAAGTGGATGCCATGCTACAGAACTACTACAAGCTGAAGCTGGATTGCCTGGTGATCTTAGGCGGAAATGGCACGCATAAGACGGCGAATCTGCTGCGCGAGAAGGGTTTGAATATTGTGACGCTGCCCAAGACCATTGACAATGACCTGTGGGGGACGGACATGACCTTCGGTTTCCAGAGCGCCGTGAATATTGCGACGGAGGCGATTGACTGCATCCATACGACGGCAGCTTCCCACAACCGTGTGTTTATTGTGGAGGTGATGGGTCACAAAGTAGGTTGGCTTACGCTCAACGCCGGCATGGCCAGTGGCGCGGACATCATTTTGATCCCTGAGATTCCGTATGACATTGATAAGATTATCGCGAAGATTGACGAGCGCGTTGCAGGCGGCAGCAAGTTTACAATCATCGCGGTGGCGGAGGGCGCCATCTCCAAAAAGGATGCGAAGCTTTCCAAGAAGGAATACAAGAAAAAGGTGGAGAACCGTGCTTATCCGTCAGTCTCCTATGAGATCGCGGAGGAGATCCAGAAAAAGACCGGTAAAGAAGTGCGCGTGACGGTGCCCGGACATACCCAGAGAGGCGGAAGTCCCTGCCCGTATGACCGTGTATTTGCAAGCCGTCTGGGCGCTGAGGCCGGCAGGCTGATTCTCGAGGGTGAGTATGGCTTCATGGTGGGTTATAAGAACCGCGAGATCGTGAAGGTTCCTTTGGAGGATGTGGCAGGTAAACTGAAGTATCTGTCTCCCGATGCGACCATCGTGCAGGAGGCGAAGCTGCTGGGCATCTCCTTCGGTGACTAATAAATATTCCGGAGGCATCTTTTCCGTGGAGAAATGACGTTACATACACCCTTTACGCGGTGTATGTGTTGATTATGATATTCCTGTTTTGGCTTGCTTTTCGGAAGGAACCGGCTCATGCAAGAGAATCATAAATCAAGTAAAAAAATAGAAGCTAAAAGGAATTGATTTTATGTCGTATACAGCGCTTTACCGCAAATTTCGTCCGGATACCTTCGCGGATGTGAAGGGGCAGGATCATATTGTGACCACGCTGCGCAATCAGATCAAGGCCAATCGTATCGGTCACGCGTATCTGTTCACCGGCACGCGGGGGACGGGTAAGACCACGGTGGCCAAGATCCTGGCGAAGACCGTGAACTGTGAGCATCCCACGGAGGATGGCCCTTGCGGGAACTGCCGCAGCTGTCGAGCGATTGCCTCCGGCGCCAGCATGAATGTGATTGAGATCGATGCGGCGTCCAACAACGGTGTGGACAATATCCGCGAGATTGTGGAGGAGGTATCCTATTCGCCGGCGGAGGGAAAATATAAAGTTTATATCATTGACGAGGTGCATATGCTCTCCATAGGAGCGTTTAACGCGCTGTTAAAAACGCTGGAGGAGCCGCCTTCGTATGTGATTTTCATATTGGCGACCACTGAGGTGCACAAGCTGCCGATCACGATCCTGTCCCGCTGTCAGCGGTATGACTTCAAGCGGATTTCCATTGAGACGATTGTGAGCCGCATGCAGGAGCTGATCGACGTGGAGCAGGTGCAGGTGGAGGAGAAAGCGTTGCGCTATATCGCCAAGACAGCGGACGGTTCCATGCGTGACGCGCTGAGTCTCCTGGATCAGTGCATTGCGTTCCATCTGGGCAAGGAGCTGACCTATGACAAGGTGCTGGACGTGCTTGGGGCGGTGGATACCGATGTGTTCAGCAGACTGCTGCGTTTCGTGCTGGAGCGCGATGTGATCGGCTGTGTGGAGCTCCTGGAGGAGATCGTGATGCAGGGGCGGGAGCTGACGCAATTTGTCACGGACTTTACCTGGTACCTGCGCAATCTGATGTTGGTGCAGTCCTCAGACAATCTGGAGGATGTGATCGATATGTCCTCGGACAATCTGGCCCGCCTAAAAGAGGAGGCGGCGATGATCGACACCGGACGGGTCGTGCGGTATATCCGTATTTTCTCAGAGTTGTCCGGGCAGATCAAATATGCCGCGCAGAAGCGGATTCTGGTGGAGATCGCACTGATCAAGCTCTGTAAGCCGGAGATGGAGGCTTCGAAGGATTCCCTGTTGGATCGTATCCGACAGGTGGAGGATAAGTTGGAAAACGGTGTCATTGTACAGGCGGGGCAGGAGGGCACCTATGGGGACGGTGCAGGCGCTGCCGGATCTGCCGCGGGAAATCGGGGGAGTGACGGCTACACAAGGCCGCAGCTGCCCAAGGCCATTCCCGATGACATCCGCAACATCGTAAACAAATGGCCGTCTATCGTCGGCAACGCCGACAACCCGATGCGCACGTATCTAAAGAGTGCCCGGCTGAGTCTGGGGGCGGATAATGCACTGCAGGTTGTCCTGGAAGACGGCGTGGCGGCGGATTATTTCAGCAGAGATCCCGCGCACAAGGAATATCTGGAGCGTATACTGGCAGATTTTTCCGGTAAGGAAGTGCCGGTACAGCTGCAGACCGTGAGCGGCGAGCGGGATTTTGAGGATCATTATGTGGATCTGTCCCAGATCATCCAAATGGAGATCGAAGAGGAATAAATAAAACGAAAAAGGCAAACGGAGGATTTATCAAAATGGCAAAGCGCGGAGGATTTCCCGGGGGCGGAATGCCCGGCAACATGAACAACCTGATGAAGCAGGCACAGAGAATGCAGCGTCAGATGGAGGAGCAACAGAAGGAATTTGAGACAAAGGAGTTCACGGCGACTGCCGGCGGCGGTGCCGTGACGGTGACGGTGACCGGTAAGAAAAGTATTGTGAGTATCAAGCTGGCGGAGGAGATCGTGGATCCCGAGGATATCGAGACATTGCAGGACGCAATTGTGGCGGCTGCAAATGAAGCGATTAAACAGGCAGACGACGAGAATGCGATGCTGATGAGCTCGCTGACCGGCGGTTTTGGCGGACTGGGAGGTCTTCCTTTCTGATGGACTTGTACAGCGGACATATCAACAAACTAATAGAGGAGTTGGCTGCGCTGCCGGGGATCGGCAACAAGTCCGCCCAGCGGCTTGCGTTTCACCTGATCAATATGCCGACCGACAAAGTGAACCGGTTGGCCAATGTGATGATGGAGGCAAAGGCCAATGTGCGCTATTGCAAAGAATGTTACACGCTGACGGACAAGGAGATCTGTCCGGTGTGCGCCAATGAAAAGCGCAACCATAAAATGATCATGGTTGTGGAAAACACGAGGGATCTTGCGGCGTATGAGAAAACCGGCAAATATGAGGGCGTGTATCATGTGCTGCACGGTGCGATCTCGCCCATGCTGGGCATCGGCCCGGGGGACATCCGGCTGAAGGAGCTGATGGAGCGATTGCAGGGTGATGTGGAAGAGGTGATCGTGGCCACGAACTCCAGTCTGGAGGGAGAGACGACGGCGATGTACATCAGCAAGCTCATCAAGCCGACCGGCGTGAAGGTGACGCGGATCGCCAGCGGTGTACCTGTGGGCGGCGATTTGGAATACATTGATGAAGTGACATTGCTCCGCGCGCTGGAGGGCAGGACGGAGCTGTAAGAGAAAGCAACGAAGCGAGGTGCAGATATGGCGATTATCATGGAAACCCGAGATTTCGGGAAGACACCGGACAACAAAGGAATTCAATTATATACGATGAAAAACAGCCGCGGTATGGAGGCGGCCGTCATCAACCTGGGGGCGATTCTGGTGTCGTTAAAGGTACCCGACGCAGCAGGCAAAAAGACGGATGTGGTATTGGGGCTGGAGCGCGGAGAGGATTATTTGCACAACGGCAGCGTGTTCGGCGCAGTCGTGGGCCCGCACGCAAACCGGATCGGCGGGGCGGCATATGAACTGGACGGCGTGACGTATCAGCTGGCACCAAACGACAACGGCAACAATCTGCACAGTGATTTTGCGGAGGGGTACCAGGCGAGGATCTGGAATGCGGAAGTGCTTGCGGACGGCGTTCGTTTTTCCCTGGAAGATACGGACGGTCATCTGGGATTCCCGGGGAACCGAACGGTGCAGATTACCTATACATTGGACGAGGAAAACGGTTTGCAGCTGCACTATCATGCGACCAGTGACCGGCGGACGATCTTCAATCTGACCAATCACAGCTATTTTAATCTGGAAGGGCATGATGCCGGCAGCATCGAGGGGCACAGCCTGTGGCTGAAGGCAGCGCAATATACGCCGGTTGTGGCAGGGGCGATTCCCACCGGAGAGATTGCTTCCGTCCAGGGAACGCCGATGGATTTTACGACGGAGAAAGTCGTGGGCAAAGAGATCCATGCGGATTTTACACAGTTACAGCTCACGGGAGGATATGATCACAATTATGTGATTGACGGCGCGGACGGCAGTCTGCAGCATATCGCCACGGTGAAAGCGCCGAAGAGCGGCAGGGTGATGGAGGTGTACACCACATTGCCCGGGGTGCAGTTCTACGCGGGCAATTTCATCGGGAGACAGGTCGGCAAGGACGGCACGGTCTATGACAAGCGGCATGGCCTGTGCCTGGAGACGCAGTTTTATCCGGACAGTATCCACCATGACAATTTCCCGTCCTGTGTGTTTGGTCCGGACGATGCGTATGATTCTGTGACGGTTTATCGGTTCCTGTAAAATTTGATAAAATATACAGTGCACAGAAAGCTGCGTTTTGTCGAGAACTTTTCAGTATACCCTGACAAAAAACGCTAAAATACCTCGTGTGCCGATGCTATGATGGAGGAAAACGACGTGATGGACACGGCATGGGAGGTGTTTTGTATGGAATTACCAAAAAATATCACACAGATCGGAGAAGTCGACAGAACCTGCAAGGTCTATGTCGAGGACTATGTAGTATCGTACATCAAACAGCTGAATCGGGTGGCGGAAGACAAGGACATGGCAGTGTCTATGTTCGGCGTGCGGAAGGATGAGGACGGCATTTCCTATTATTTCGTATATGGCGCGTGTAAGCTGAACCTGCTGCAGCGGGAGGTGCGGCACCTGTCGCAGGCGCAGCAGCAGGAGATTGAAAAGTGGCGCAGGCAATATTTTCCCGAACTTAGCTTTGTGGGGTATAGGCTGTTGAACGGGGAAATGATCGAGGGCTTTCACATTCTGGATCAGGATGTGTGCAGATACGTGGCGGGCTATGCGCAGTTCTATGAGAAAAATGATGCGATGCTGGCCTATATGCTGGCGGAGCGCGAGGAAGTCAAGCCGGAGCAGGTGAATCAGGAAAAGTACGATGCGGTGAAAAAACGGCAGGAGGAGCGTCGGAACGAGGCGGAGACGGCGGCTTTTCTGCAAAAGAAGATTGTGCCGATGACCGGCAGCATCAATCTGCAGAATATGCGACTGGCGGCGGTGGGCGTGTTTGCACTGTTGTGTCTCTTTGGCGTCGCGACGTATCATGAGACATCCGGAGAAAAAAATTACCAGATTCTGGATTACGAAGCCGAGCAGGTTAACGCCTCCGTGGCGCCGGAGAATATAGAGAGGACGAAGCTGGTCGTGGAGGACAAGCTGGAACAGGTGCTGCAGGAGGAGAATCAGCTGGCAGAGCCCATTGGGGCGGAAGCCGAGGGAGACGATCCGGCGATGCTGGAAGCGCGGACGGATGCAGCAGGACAGGCAATTGCGACGGACGCGGCAGGACAGACAGATACGTCGGAAACAGCAGAACAGCAGAAAGCGACAGACGCGGCAGGACAGACAGATACATCGGACGCGACAGGACAGCAGAAAGCGTCGGACGACGCGAAACAGCCTGATACGACGGGGACAGCGGAGCAGCAAGGGCCTGCGGGGCAGGCGAAGACACCAGAGGAGCCTGCGGAGCAAAAGAGCGTGCAGACAGCGGCGTCGGTGTCTTATGTGATACAGCCGGGCGATACCCTGATTGCTATCAGCAGACGGCAATACGGCACGGATGCCCGTGTGAAGGACATATGTACGACCAACAAGATCACCAATCCGGATGATATCAAAGAGGGACAGGTTATTGTGCTGCCCCGATAAAAATACGAGGTTATTATGGCAGATATCAAGAGTTACTTGAAAGAAAAAGAGAAGCGGGAGCAGATCAAAAGCGACTACAAAGAGAAGATCATGCGTCACAAGCTGCAGAATGTCTACCGTGTTTTGCTGACGGCAGTAGTGGTGCTTGCGGTGATTTTACTCATTTTCATACAGTATAAGCGACATATCTACAGCGGATATGATATCGTGTCCTCTGTCGCGGTGGAGGCAGCGACCGGCGCCAATGATATGCGGCTGCAGAATTGTATTCTCACCTACAGCAAGGATGGCGCACATTGTTCAACTTCAAGGGGTGTGGTGAATTGGAACCAGACCTATGAGATTCAGGATATTCAGATCGCGGTCAACCAGGACGTGGTGGCGATCGCAAGCTACAACGGCAGAGAGATCTACGTGCAGAATACGGAAAAGCAGCTGGGATCCATCACCACCAATATGCCCATTCGGGATATTGCGGTTTCCGCTACAGGCAATGTGACTGCCGTGTTATCTGACGCGGATGTCACATGGATCAATACCTATGACGCCTCCGGGCAGATGCTTTTCACAGGACAGGTACATATGCAGGAGGCGGGATATCCGGTGGATATCGCCCTGTCGCCCAACGGAGTGCTGTTGGCGGTCAGCTATGTCTATCTGGATGCCGGCATGCTCAAAAGCAATATCGTATTTTATAATTTCGGACCGGTGGGCGAGAATATGAGCGACCACATTGTCAGCGTGTACTCTTATTCTGACGCGCTGATTCCGGAGCTGCATTTTGCGGACAATGAGACGCTGTTTGCCGTGGGTGACAACCGCCTGTCTGTTTTCAAAGGAAATCAGACGCCGGTGGATTCTGCGGGACATTTTATGGACAGACAGATCCAGGCGGTGTTCTACGGGGAAAAGTATATCGGCCTGGTGATGGGATCGGATGACGAGGAGCACACCTATCAGATGGATATTTACAACACGGATGGGAAAAAGGTGCGGACACATTATTTTGATCTGGACTATACGGATATCTTTTTTGAGGAAGACGGGTTTGGCATCTATAATGAGACAGAGTGTCAAATTGTGACTTACGGCGGCGTGGAGAAATTCAATGGGACTTTTTCAACACCTGCCAAGCTGCTGATCCCGACAAACGGTACTTATCGGTACATCATGGTGACGGAGTCCTCGATCGATGTGATCCAGTTAAAATAGTGCGCAATCAGCGAGAACAAAGAGATAACAGAGAGGGTCAGGCACGGAAGGAATGTTCAAAAAACCGCAGACAACCTATGGAAAAGCAATATTGTTTTTGGTGATCAGCATCCTGACAGAGCTGGTGTTCTTCAATTTCCGTGCGCTGTCGTCGATGACGACGCAGGAGCGTTCCGCAGAGTTTCTGTGGGATGGTGGCGGGTACTATGTCTACTGTGCGGATGATGCGCCGGGCTATCTTTACCTTGGGATCGACAGCCGCGTGGATGGACAGGCGGTTCCGGTCTCTTTTACGATTATGCTGCAGGATGAGGGGAACAATAATTTCTACGAATTGTCCCGGGTGACGCTGTATCCTGCGATTGAAAAAAGCAAATATCTAGCCATTCATTCCTACGGGAATATACAGGGGCTGCGCATTGTGCCCGACGGGGACGCGGCAGACGTACAGTTGGAGAAAGTAATCTTCCGCGCGAAGGTGCCTTTCTTTTTTTCACTGCCGAGAGTCCTTCTTCTGTTCGGTGCACTTTGTCTGGGGTGGTATGTGAGGCCGTCCTCGACGTTGTATACAAAGGTGTGGACCAAACGACAGCGACGGGCGGCTGTGTTGGTGCTGCTCTTGCTGCAGACGGGTTTCCTGGCGGTTCTGGCGGCGACGAATACCGCGTTCAGGGATCCGATATGGCCGTATCACGCGCAGTATCAGAAGCTTGCCGAGGCGCTCAGCAGGGGTGAGGTGTCGATTGATGTGGGCAGTGCGGATGCGCTGGCGGCGCTGCAGCAGATGGACAATCCATACGACAGCGAGCTGCGGATGGAGACGGTGCCGGGGGCCGGCAGCATATGGGACATCTGTTACTATAAAGGTTCTTTTTATGTATATTTTGGAATCGTGCCGGCGCTGGTGTACTATCTGCCCTATTACCTGCTGTTTGGGAAACCGTTTCCCACCTGGATCGGTGTCTGGCTCTCGGGCAGTCTGACGGCGGCAGGGGTCTACTTTTTCCTTTCGAAGCTGTTCCGCAGATGGTTTTCGGACAGTCCGTATGCGTTGTATTTACTCTTTGGCGCAATTGTGAGCAATGGGTTGAATCTGTCCTGTGCGATGCTGCATCCGGATTTCTACTATCTGCCGATTGTGATGGCACTGGGGCTGACATTCTGGGGACTTGGTTTTATGCTGTCTGCCGCAGATCATTGGGCGCAGCCGGGGAAAGGCATATACGCAGAACTGGCGACCGGTGCGCTGTGTCTTGCACTGACGGCCGGATGCAGGCCGCAATTTCTGGTGGGGTCTGTGTTGTTATTGCCATTATTTGCCGGACAGGTGGGACAGGACTGGCGGCAAAGCGACCGGAGACGGGCGCTGATCGGACGGCTGACCGCGGCAGCTGTGCCGTACCTTCTGACGGCTGCGGGGTTGATGTACTATAACGCAATCCGGTTCGGATCAGTGTTTGACTTCGGGGCAAATTATAATCTGACGACCAATGATATGACACGGCGAGGTCTGGAATGGGGACGCCTGCCGTCAGGGTTTTACGCGTATCTGTTTCAGCCGGTGAACCTGCAGCTGCGATTTCCGTTTGCGCAGATCACAGATCTGGAGAGTACGTATCTGGGCAAAACCATCAGCGAGTGGACGTTCGGCGGTGCCTTCTTTACCCATGTGCTGTTGCTGGGCCTGCTTGGAATTCTGTTTGTAAAAAAGCGGCTGCGGCAAAAAGGGGTGTACGGATTTACCTGCCTGTGTATGGCGTCGGCGGTGCTTGTAGTCGCGGCGGATACGGAGATGGCGGGGATACTGAACCGGTATTATACGGATTTTTTGTGGTTGTTGATGATCCCGACGGTGATTGTGCTGCTGCAGCTGTTGGAGAAAACGCGGACAAGGACGGTTGGCTCATACATCCTTCTGTTCATCCTGATAGCGGGGGCGTGGGAGACGCTCTATGAGCTGGGGATTGCCGTCCGGTGCAGCGAGATCATCCATATGAACGCGCACAGATATTACATGTTGCAATCTTTTTTTCAATAGATGAGACAGGAAGCCGGACGAATAAAATAAATGCTTGACAACCCACATATACCGGTGCTATGATTTGTGAGAATTAAAATTAAATACATCGAAACCAATGATGCGGAAGTAAAGGCGATGATGACACCACAGAGAATCCGGGCGGGTGAGAGCCGGGTGTGAAACAAGTCGCAGAAGCTGTTGCGGAGCTTCCGGACAGATTCGTAAATGGGCCGCGGAGGGTGCAGGGAAATGTGAGATACGGCGCACAGAGTATTCTGCAACATGAGGGCATACGTCAGTTGTCTGGGATATAAATATAGGAATCAGTGTATAGCGTATCCCTGAAAGTGCATAGGAGTTTCCTATGAAACAAGGTGGCACCGCGGATAGATGGTTCATCCGTCCTTGACAGAGAAGTCAGTTTTCTGTCAGGGATTTTTTAATGCGCAAATGTGCAAACCCAAGCGGAGATAACAGGTTTACCTGTTGCTCATAGAGACAAGATCAGGAAGACAAAAAGAGAGGAGAAACATTATGAAAAAGAAAGTATTTGCATTGATGATGGCTGTTGTATTGACGGCCGGAATGCTCGGCGCATGCGGGAACAGCAGCACGGGCAACACAGGCAGCACAGACAATGCTGCAGGGGCTGGCGGGAAAACATACAAGGTCGGTATTTGCCAGCTGGTACAGCACGAGGCACTGGATGCTGCGACAGACGGTTTCAAGACTGCTTTGACTGAGAAACTGGGAGATCAGGTGGTTTTTGACGAGCAGAATGCTTCCGGAGATTCCGCGACTTGCGCAACCATTGCCAACCAGTTCGTATCTTCCAATGTGGATTTGATCTTAGCAAATGCAACGGCACCGCTTCAGGCATCCGCAGCGGCAACGAATCAAATTCCGATTCTGGGTACTTCCGTTACAGATTATGCGACTGCGCTGCAGATTGAGAATTGGACGGGAACCACCGGAGCCAATATTTCAGGTACTTCTGACCTCGCGCCTCTGGAGGAGCAGGCACAGCTTCTGAAGGAGCTGTTCCCGGACGCAAAGACCGTAGGTATGATCTATTGCTCCGCGGAAGCAAACTCCGTATATCAGATTCAGGTGATGGAAGAGGCTCTGAAAAATCTGGGTTACACCTGCCAGGAATATGCGTTTGCCGATTCCAACGATATTGCTTCCGTATGCACAAATGCGGTGGCAAATGTTGATGTGATCTATATCCCGACAGACAATGCGGCAGCCGCAGCTACCGAGGTGATCAACAATATCTGTGAGCCCGCAAAGATTCCTGTGGTAGCAGGAGAAGAGGGCATCTGCGCAGGATGCGGTGTGGCGACCCTTTCCATCAGTTATTATGATCTGGGATACCAGACCGGTTTGATGGCTTATGATGTGTTGGCGAATGGCGCTGACGTATCCACCATGAAGATTCAGTACGCACCGAATGTGACCAAGAAATATGTCGCATCCAGATGTGAGGCTCTGAATATTCAAATTCCGGAGGGTTATGTAGCAATCGCGGAATAATTTGGGAGGAACGATCCGTGAATATTATGAATTTATTGACAGCGCTTCCGGGTGCTGTGGCGCAAGGGCTGATCTGGGGGATTATGGCGATTGGTGTTTATATCACCTATAAGCTTTTGGATCTGGCAGATTTGACAGTGGACGGTACCATGTGTACGGGAGGAGCCGTCTGCATTATGATGATGCTGAAAGGGTATCCCGTGTGGCTTGCCCTTGCAGTGGCATTTCTGGTAGGAATGCTTGCCGGATTTGTCACAGGTTTTTTGCATACGTTTATGGGGATCCCTGCCATTTTGGCAGGAATCCTTTCGCAGTTAGGACTCTATTCCATCAACCTGCGCATCATGGACAATAAAGCAAACCAGGCGATCAATGTAGATAAGTACGATCTGCTGGTTTCCCTGCGTTATATCAAGAATGTTCCGATCTATCAAAACACGATCCTGATCGTTGCTGTGATCATTGTGGTATTGATCGCGATTTTATATTGGTTTTTCGGGACAGAGATCGGATCGGCCATTCGGGCTACCGGTTCGAACCCGAATATGTCCAGAGCACAGGGGATCAACACCGATGTCACCAAAATTCTGGGACTGATGCTCAGCAACGGCATTGTGGCATTTGCCAGTGGATTGTACGCGCAGTATCAGGGCTTTGCGGATATCAATGCGGGGCGTGGAGCAATCGTGATCGGGCTTGCTGCGGTCATTATCTCGCAGGTATTGTTTGGGAAAATACAGAGCAATTTTGCGTTCAAGCTGGCATTTGTGGCATTTGGCGGTGTGATTTATTATCTGGTATTACAGGTTGTGCTGTGGCTCGGATTGAACGCGAATGATCTCAAATTGGTTTCTGCTGCGATCGTTGCGGTCTTTTTGGCAATTCCTCATTTGAACGCAAAAAGAAAAGGAGGTGCCGGAAATGCTTAAACTGAATGCGATTTACAAGACATTTAACGCGGGGACGGTGAATGAAAAAGCTGCCCTAAACGGTTTGGACCTGCATTTGGCACCGGGAGATTTTGTGACAGTGATCGGCGGAAACGGAGCCGGAAAATCCACCACGCTGAATGCGATTGCCGGAACCTGGTTTGTAGACAAGGGCAGTATCGTAATCGACGGAAAAGATGTGACAAGGCTGGCGGAGCATAAGCGCGCAGCATTTCTCGGAAGAGTTTTCCAGGATCCGATGACGGGCACTGCGGCCAGTATGCAGATTGAAGAGAATCTGGCGCTGGCAGCCAGAAGAGGGCAGCCCAGAGGATTGCGTGCAGGCATCACGGCAAAGGAGCGGGAGGAATATCAAGAGAGCCTGAAAATTCTGGAGCTTGGATTGGAAGAAAGGCTGACCACCAAAGTGGGATTGCTCTCCGGTGGACAGAGACAGGCGCTGACACTGCTTATGGCAACACTGAAGAAACCGAAAATTTTACTGTTGGACGAACATACTGCGGCGCTGGATCCCAAGACTGCAGCCAAGGTGCTGGAGGCCACGGAGCGGATTGTGCAGAAGGACAAGCTGACAACAGTGATGATCACGCATAATATGAAAGATGCCATTGCACACGGGAATCGCCTGATCATGATGCATGAAGGGCGTATCATATACGATGTGAAGGGCGAGGAGAAAAAAGGATTACATGTAAAAGACCTGCTTGCAAAATTTGAGGAAGCCAGTGGAAGCGAATTTGCAAATGACAGGATGATGTTGAATTAGGAAGAAAAAGACGAGGAGGCAATTATGAGAAAATCAGGCAGCAAATTAAGCGGAAAGAAATTCGGCGCTATCATGATGGCAGTTGCGATGACCATGGGTATTGCAGGCTGTGGCGCGCAGGAGCAGGAAAATACGCCGAGCAGTCAGGCACAACAGCAGACGGCGGATGCCGGGGAGAACGCTTCGGGCGCGGAGGGTACTGTGTACAAAGTCGGCATCTGTAACTATGTGGACGATGCTTCACTGAATCAGATTGTAGAGAATATTCAGGCAAGACTTGCCGAGGCAGGCGCGGAGAACGGCGTGACATTCCAGGTTTCCTTGGATAACTGTAATACGGATGCAGCGGTGATGAATCAGATCATTTCCAACTTTGAGGCAGATCAGGTAGATCTGATGGTGGGTGTGGCTACGCCCGTTGCCATGGCGATGCAGGCTGCCACGGAAGAGACCGGAACGCCGGTGGTCTTCGCGGCAGTATCGGATCCCGTGGGCGCAGGACTGGTAGAGTCTCTGGAGGCGCCCGGCGCAAATGTGACGGGAACCAGTGATTATCTCGACACGACGGCGATCATGAACCTGATCTTTGCAGCAGATCCCGATGCGGATAAGATCGGCCTGCTGTACGATCTGGGACAGGATGCTTCCACCGGTGCCATTGCTTCCGCAAAGAAGTATCTGGACGATAAGGGAATCGCATACGTGGAACACACCGGAACCACAAATGATGAAGTGCTGCTGGCGGCGCAGGCGTTTGTCTCCGACGGCGTGGATGCAATCTTCACGCCTACGGACAATACGATCATGACGGCGGAGCTTTCTATTTATGAGACATTGGCAGATGCGAAAATTCCTCATTATACCGGTGCGGACTCCTTTGCGTTGAACGGCGCGTTTCTGGGATACGGTGTAGATTACGCCAATCTCGGGAGAGAAACTGCCGATATGATCGTGGATGTGTTGGTGAATGGTGCGGATCCTTCCGTAACGGCGGTGAAGACATTTGACAACGGTACGGCAACCGTAAATACCGAGACCTGTGCTGCAGTAGGATTTGACTTCGAAACCATCAAGACATCATTTGCACCGTATTGCACAAAGGTGCAGGAGATCAAGACAGCTGAGAGCTTTCAATAAGGGAACGACCCCACAGAGAAAAGAATCGGATCAGACGGAGGTGCGCTGTGACTTTTTCAACTGCGCTTACACTTGGACAGACAGCCCTGGAATTAGGGCTGATCTGTTCTTTGACGGTATTGGCACTTTTTTTGAGTTATACTATGTTAAATGTATGTGACCTGTCTACGGACGGTTGTTTTACGCTGGGCGCTGCGGTTGGCGCGGTGGTGGCCATCTCCGGGCACCCGTATCTGTCGATCGCGGCAGCCATGGGGGCGGGAATGTGTTCCGGACTGGTGACAGCGGTGCTTCAGACCCGGATGGGAATCGACAGTCTGTTAGCCGGCATCATTGTGAATACGGCACTTTATTCTGTGAACATCGCCGTGATGGGTGGTTCCTCCCTGTTGAATATGAACAAGACGACGACGGTATTCACGCTGATGAAGGGGCTGCTTGCCAAAACTTCCTGTAAGGGATGCGCTACTTTGGCGGTGGCATTTCTGGCGGTGGCGGCAGTTGTGGGTTTTTTGGTGTTTTTCCTGAATACCCGGCTGGGGCTGGCCATCCGTGCGACGGGCAACAATCCTGACATGGTGAAATCTTCCTCTATCAATCCGGTGTTTACGACTACGGTAGGACTGTGTGTGGCAAATGCGTTTACCGGACTTTCGGGTTGTCTGCTGGCGCAGTCTCAGAAATCCGTGGACATCAATATCGGAACCGGCATGTTGACGGTGGCGCTGGCGTCGCTTTTGATCGGTGGAACGGTGCTGGGCAGAGGCGGAATTCTGAAAAGAGCGGTAGGCGTTGTGCTGGGGGCATTTATTTTCCGGTTGGTCTACACGATCGCCCTGCGGTTCCATATGCCGGCCTTCATGCTGAAGTTTGTCTCATCGGTGATTGTCATACTCGCAATCTCTGTTCCGTATCTGAAGAAACAATGGCCTACGATCAAACGCAGACTCAGCGCAGGGAAGGCGCAGGGAAAGGAGGCTGGAGAAGATGCTTAAGATCACATCTGTATCTAAGACCTTTTATCCCGGAACCGTCAATGAGAAAAAAGCGATTCGGGCATTGTCGCTGCATTTAAAACCCGGAGATTTTGCCACGATCATCGGTTCTAACGGGGCGGGCAAGTCAACACTGTTCAATGCCATCTGCGGGGATTTTCTGACCGACAGCGGACGAATTGAACTGGGCGGCAAAGACATTACGTTTTTGCCACAGCATATCCGGGCAAAAGAAATCGGCAGACTTTATCAGGATCCCTTGCGTGGGAGTGCGCCGGGGATGACGATAGAAGAGAATCTGGCGCTGGCAGCGGGCTCCGGTGGCTGGCTGTCCCACATGACGGCCAAGGACAAAAAGAGATTCAGAGAACAACTCTCCAGACTGGAGATTGGCTTGGAGGATCGCATGACACATCCGGTGGGGCTTTTGTCAGGAGGACAGCGACAGGCGCTGACGCTGCTCATGGCGACAATGGTTCCGCCGAAGCTGTTGCTCCTAGATGAACATACGGCGGCGCTGGATCCGGCAACGGCGGAGAAGGTGCTGAAGATCACAGACGAGATTGTGCGGGAGCACAAAATCACGACGCTCATGGTGACGCATAACATGCAGAATGCGCTGGACATGGGCAACCGAACGCTGATGATGGATGACGGTTGTATCGTCTATGACGTGGAGGGTGAAGAACGCAAAAACCTGACGGTGGAGAGCCTGATGGAGAAATTCCGAGTCGGAGCAGGGAAAAAACTGGATAATGACCGGATTCTTTTGTCGGTGTAATTGGGATAGAATTCTCATTAAATTTCGGCATGGTAAAAAAAGATGCTAAAAAAGATGTAAAAAGTTTCAAAAAGCGGTTGACATGACCCGCCGGGTGTGTTATTATAGCTAAGCTGTCGCTTGAAACGAAAGTGATTGTGACAGTGGAGAAACGCGAAGCGTTTCTGCCGAGTTATGTAACACATGCAGTTGTGCGAAGCACAACTGGCAGAGTTTCGCGTAGCGAAACTTGGAAGCTGTGCGAAGCACTGCTTCTTGGACCTTGACAAATAAACAGCAATGCAACCCTGAAAATTCCAGACGTTTTGATTCCCCTCTGAGGATCGAAACGGAACGAAAATTCAGAGAACAAACAAACCAAGATTGATCTGAAAAGAAAAACTTCTATTGGAAGAAATATC
>JAFVAO010000019.1 GCA_017480445.1 Lachnospiraceae bacterium | reverse complement strand
AGTATGAGCATAACCTGCCCTTCTACCAGAACGGTGGCGGACTGACCGTAACCGGCGGCGAGCCGCTCATGCAGATCGATTTCCTGATCGACCTGTTCACACTGGCCAAGGAGAAGCAGATCCATACCTGCCTTGACACCTCCGGCATCGCCTTCAACCCTGACAGTCCGGAGCTGATGCAAAAATATGACAAGCTTATGACCCTGACGGATCTGGTCATGCTGGACATCAAGCACATTGACCCTGAGAAGCACAAGGATCTGGTCAAGCAGCCCAACACGAACATCCTGAAATTTGCCGCGTATCTGAACGAGAAAAAGGTCGATATGTGGATCCGTCACGTGATCGTACCGGGCTACACGGACGATGACAAATACCTGTTTGACCTGGGATATTTCATCGGACAGTTCTCCAACCTGCGGGCATTGGACGCGCTGCCCTATCACACCATGGGCGAGTCAAAATATGAGAAACTGGGCATGGAATATCGCTTAAAGGGTGTTCCCGCCATGGACAAAAAGAAGCTTCTGGAGAAAAAAGAAGTGATCCTAAACGGCATTCGCAAGCGCCGCGCGGAGATGAAAGACGCATAAATTTCCATATTTGAGAATTTTATCAAAAAATATTATGGCAAATCACTTGAATTGGCCTGCTGTTTGTATTACAATAGTATAGAGAGATTGACATGAATTTATCAAACAAAAGGAGGGAATTTATTATGGCATTTGTAATCGGTGACGCTTGTGTAGCTTGTGGTGCTTGTGAGGCACAGTGCCCTGTTGGCGCGATCAGCATGGGAGACGGCAAGTTTGAGATCGACGCAGATAAGTGCATCAGCTGTGGTTCTTGCGCAGGTCAGTGCCCTGTTGGTACGATCGCAGAGGACTAATCAGACGCACGATTGGCAGATACACTGTATACAGCAACATGCGAAAAGGCATTTAACTAAAAAAATGCCTTTTCTTTTTTTGCGCGCCGTCTCCTGCCTGCAACTCCGCATCCTTGAGCAGCGCATAATTCACCCCGGCGTTCTGCTGTTTATCCGGCCGCGCGGCTTTCTTCCGGTCGCCCCGCTTTTCTGCCGACGCTGCCAACTTCTTGCGTCCACTCTTTTTGCAGATCAGCTCGTCCACACGCCGATAATAAAATTCCGTGCGCTCCATTGCCAGTCTCGCGCGTTCCTCCTCCCGCTCCTCCTGCATGCGGAACTGATAATCCAGCTCCTTCAACAGACTTTCCTTCAGCTGCTGCTCCAGCTCGGCCTTTAGACATTGGCCGATCTTTGCCCCGATTTCCTCTGCCAGCTCCGCGCGGCTGTCAAGAATCGCCTGCCGAACCATTTGCTGCATTACCCACTGCAATCGCTTCGCCCGCTCCTCCCTGTCCTCCGGCGCACTCTCGTTCACTGCACCTGCTGCCGGCACTGTGTCCACTGCCGCTGCTTCGCCCGCCGGCTCTGCTCCGGAAAGTACATCAAACCTTCCGTCCCGCAAAATCACTTTGATCGCCTTCAACTGCAATCCCCCCTCTTTCATTTTCTTGATCTGTCTGAACCGTTCCACATCCTCCTCCGTATAATAGCGGTGCCCCTGCTCATTGCGCCGGATCGGGAGCGCCAGCTCCTCCTCCCAATAGCGCAGCACATGACTCTCCACCTGCACCGCCTTCGCCGCATCTGAAATCAACAATGCCTGTTCCATCCTTCTCCCTCCTGGTTTTTACTATTAAAAAAAGAGAACCAGCCCCTTCGCTCGTTCTCTTTCGTAAAATTAATGATTATCAAATTTTTTGGCTCTCTCCAGATTCGCAAACTTGGTAAACTCAGCCAGCCATGCCAGCTCCACCGTTCCGATGGGACCGTTTCTCTGCTTGGCGATGATGATCTCGGAAACGCCCTTTTTGTCTGTATCATGATTGTAGTAATCATCCCGGTAGATAAACATTACCACATCCGCGTCCTGCTCAATGGCACCGGACTCACGCAGATCCGAAAGGATCGGTCTGTGATCCGGTCGCTGCTCCACCGCACGGGAGAGCTGCGACAGTGCCAGCACGGGCACCTTCATCTCACGGGCAATCGCCTTTAGCGACCGCGAGATATCGGAGATCTCCTGCTGTCTGGAATCCGATCTGCCGCTGCCCGACATCAGCTGGAGGTAATCGATGATGATCATCGACAATCCCTGCTCCAGTTTGAGCTTGCGGCACTTGGAGCGCAGCTCCGGCACGCTGATACCCGGCGTGTCGTCGATCATCAGCTTGGATCTGCCGATGACGCCGGCACTCTCAATCAGCTTCTCCCAATCCTGATCGGAGAGCTGACCGGTACGCAGCTTCTGGGCGTCCACCCTGGACTCCAGGGAAAACATACGGTTCACCAGCTGCTCCTTGCTCATCTCCAGACTGAAGATCACCACCGGCAGCTTCTGCACAAAGGCCACATGCTGCGCGATGTTTAACACAAATGCCGTCTTGCCCATGGACGGTCTGGCTGCGATCAGCACCAGATCCGAAGGCTGCATGCCGGCCGTCTGGTAGTCCAGATCCGTAAAACCGGTGGGTATTCCGGTCACATTTCCCTTGTTTTTGGAGGCGCTCTCGATGCGGTCCATGGCGTTCATGACTACCTGCCGGATCGGCACCAGATCTCCGGAATTGCGCTGCTGCAGCAGCTGAAACATCCGCTTCTCTGTATCCTCCATGATAAATTCCAGGGTTTCCTTCCCTGCATAGCAATTGTTGGCAATCTCCTCATTTAAGCGTATCAGCTTGCGCAGGGTGGATTTCTCCGCCACAATATTGGCGTAATACTTCACGTTGGCCGATGTGGGCACCGCCGTGATCAGATCCCGGACAAACTCCAGACTCGCCACCTCCGGCGGCACATCCTTGCCCTTCAGACGATCCTGCAGCGTCACCAGATCCACCGGCTGTCCGCTGTCGTTCATCTCCACCATCGTCTCAAACAAAATCCCATATTGCCTGCTGTAAAAATCCTCCGCCGTGATCACCTCGGCCGCCACGGTGATGGCCTCTCTGTCCATGATCATGGAACCAATCACCGATTGCTCCGCCTCGATACTGTGGGGCAATATTCTTTTTAACACATTTTCTTCTGTCGCGGGCATCTTATGCCTCCGTTACCTTCACTTGCAGCTTCGCGCTCACCTGGGGATGCAGCTTCACGGTCACCTCGTACCCGCCAAAGTTTTTCAGCGCCTCCGGCAATTGAATCTTTTTCTTATCAATATCGATGTTGTGCTGCTCCTTGAGCGCTGCGGCGATCTCTTTCGTGGAGACAGAGCCGAACGTCTTGCCGCCCTCTCCTGCCTTAATCTTGACAACCACCTGCTTCGTCGCCAGCTCCTCGCCCAGCGCCTTAGCTGCATCCAGCTGCTCCTTTGCCACCTTCTCATCGTTCGCCTTATGGAGCTTCAAATCATTCATGTTCTGTGCGGTCGCCTCCACACCGATCTTTTTCGGCAAAAGATAGTTGCGGGCGTACCCCTCACTGGCCTCGATAATATCGCCTTTTTTCCCTAATTTTTTCTCATCCTGTAACAAAATAATCTTCATCGTTCCGATCCTCTCCGTATCTTTCTTCCCTCAAGTAAGCCTTCCTTATATCTCGCCGCCGTCTACCATATCGTCGATGGTACGCTTCAACGCGCCGATGGCCTCCACAATCCCTACGCCCTCCATCTGGCAGGCCGCGACATTCATATGTCCGCCGCCACCCATACGCTCCATGACAATCTGTACATTCACCTCATCGATGGAACGGGCGCTCACATAGATTCTGCCCTGATAGTCCGTCAGCACAAAGCTAGCCTTGATCCCTTTGATATTCAACAGCTCATTGGCGGCCTGCGCGCCGATGACTGTCGGGCTGGGCAGATCCTCCGCCATACAGATCGAGATAGCAAAACACTGTCTGTAGATCTCCGCCTGGCTCACCGCGTCGGCTCGCGCCTTGTACTCCTGGGCATCCTCGCGGAACATCTTGCGCACCCGCGTCACATCCGCGCCGCTGCGGCGCAGGAAAGCTGCGGCCTCAAAGGTACGCACGCCGGTCTTGGTCATAAAGTTATTGGTATCCACCATGATACCGGAATACATACAATCCGCCTCTTCCGATCGGATCTTGATATTGTCATAGGTGTACTGCAGCACCTCGGAAACCATCTCGCACGCCGAGGAGGCATAGGGTTCCACATAGGAGAGCGTCGCGTTTTCGATCGTCTCCGTGCCCTGCCTGTGATGATCCAGCACCACAATCGATTTACAGCACCGCAGAAGCTCCGGACATTCCGTGATCGACGGCTTGTTGACATCCACCACCACCAGCACCGTGCTGTTGCCGGCCATCTCGATCGCCTGCTGCCCCTTGATGATCATGTCCTCATCGTATTCGGGATTGTCCGTAAACAGGTCTACGAGCGGCTGAATCGCCGTCGTAGGCTCGTCAAGTACAATGTGGCATTTTCTGCCGAGCGTCGTCGCGATCCGATAGATACCCACCGCCGAACCAAAGCTGTCCACATCCGGCATCCGGTGTCCCATGACCAACACCTTATCCTTACCGGTGATGATCTCACGCAGGGCATGTGCCTTCACACGCGCCTTCACGCGGGTATTTTTCTCCACCTGCTGACTCTTGCCGCCATAGTAGGTAATGCTCTCCGGCGTCTTGATCACCGCCTGGTCACCGCCGCGTCCCAGCGCCAGATCGATGGCCGTTCTGGCAAATTCGTAATTCTGCGCATAGGTGAGACCGTCGAGTCCCACGCCGATACTGAGCGTCACCGCCATCTCGTTGCCGATGTTGACGGTCTTGACCTCTTCGAGCAGGTCAAACCGGCTCGTCTTCAGCTGCGCAACCGCTTTCTTGCGCAGGATCACAAGGAATTTATCCTTCTCCAGTTTTTTGCAGATGCCGTCCAGCGCAGAGATGTATTTATTGACCTTCCGGTCAATCAGCGCGATCAACAGAGATCGTCTGACCTCCTCCACGCTCTCTAAGGCCTCATCGTAGTTGTCCAGATAGATCATGCCCACCGCCAGACTCTGGTCGTCCACTTCTTTCAATGCGATGTGCAGCGCCGTCTCGTCAAACAGGTACATGGCGATCAGATACCCATTGTAATCCGTCGCGTCGATCATATCGCTGTGATCCACCATGTCCTGCAGGGAGATCCGCTTGAACCGCGCCAGATACTCGCTGCCCTCATACTCCAGATCACATTGCGTCTCCCCGGTCTCTTCCTCCATGGGGAGCTTGTCCTTGGTGATCGTGGGAAACAGCCCCGTAACCGACTTGTTGTAACCCTTTGCATGATGCACCACATTTTCAAATGCCGCGTTGGTCCAGATCACCTTGCCGTCTTCATCGAGCAGCGCGTAGGGGATATGCATCTCCCGCAAAAGCTTTCGCTGAATCTGCCCGTACTCCGTGGCAAAACTGATCAGCTCATTCATGATGATCGGCTTGTTGTAAAAATACAGCGTCAGGGTGACCCCGAAGTAAAAGAGGGTGAAAATCCCCAACACGAGTCCTGCCCGCAGATCCAACATACAGATCGCCGCGTTGACAGCGCACAGCAGGAACCCCATGTAAATACTGAATTGTATATAGGTTCTGATCCGGCCTTTCAGACGAATTCTTTTTTTCATGTGTGGTCCTCCACCGCGCCGTGCCTGTGTAAACCCATACAGGTACCGCGCTTTTATGAGCACTCAAACTCTCATAAGATACATTATAGCAAATATCCTGTCAGGATGCTACCACTTAATTTGTCACATGCACAAAATTCGTGTCGATTCCTGTGACAAATTACAGATAATCCCCCGACCATTCCCCATCTCCATAAGAAATATCCGCCGTCTGCAGATTGTCTCCCTGCTTGATCAGGCCCCATTCCAAAAATGTACCCGGGCGCAGATTCTCTGTCCGAAACTGTGTCACAGATCCTGCCGGCGCCGTCACCAGCACAGTCCCCTTTGGGACGGAAGCAAGCTCATCCGACGCATTGACAAGATTGATCAGGAACATCCCTTTCTCCCCTGTCAGCACCGTGTCCGTCACCTGCAGCTTTTTGCCTGTGCGCAGCCGCAATTCCGCCTGACCGCCTCCGGCAGCTCCGGCACCGTCTCCCGCATCCCCCGATGCCCCGTAGACACCCGCAGAGAGCGCACGCACCGCATCGTCTGCCAGCGCCAGCGACTGTGCCTGCACATTACCCGCCCCGCACACCACAGCGGCCGTCTGTATGTACAGCTGTCCTGCGCCGGACAGCGCACCGCCCAGATGTACCATCCCTGCAAGCGCCACTGTCGTGCCCGCCGGCGCGGTGATCGCCCCTGCGTCCGTCTCATGCAGCAGCAGTGCACCGCCGTTTTTGAGCGTCACCGCCGGTCCCGCCGCGCTCCTGTTATCCAGTATCAGATTATGCACCTCCAGCGTACACCCATTCAGGGTGATCGCTCCGGTGAAATGCAGGGTTCTGCGCTCCTGCTCCTTGCCGCACAACACCAGATGCTTCCCCGCACCCGGCATCTGCAAGGCGCCGCCGGAGGGCACATCCTCCTGCAGCATCGCCACAAACTTTGTCTCCTCCGTGTGCACCACGTGCTCCATCATATCGGAAAATGTGACAAAATAAGCCTCTTTGCCGCTGAAATGGCAGGATGCGTAGTCTGTTGTTCCCTCGAAAAGTACGATCACAGGCACGCCCAGCTTGAGCACATTTTTGTCCCGATACACCACATAATCCGTGTTCTGCAGCAGCGCGAATTTCTCCACCTCTGCCTGCGGTACGCTGAACAACAGCCGCATACCGTTCGTAAAAGCGGTGAGCAGACTGCCGCCCTTATAGGGCGCCAGCACCAGCTTTGCACCGGTCCCCGCGCCGGTATCCGCAGCCGCCTCACATACCACACCGCTTATGCTTGTCTTTTTCGCAATATCATAATTCAGGCGGTTCTGAGGTCCATACGTGACATTCGTCACCGATAACGTGCCGCCCAGCGTCAAGGTGCCGCCCAGCACCAGATGCTCCGCCTTCAGATTCCCGTTCACCGTCACCGCAGAAGCCTCCCCCAGATCGAGCACTGATCCGGCTGCGCCGCTCACACTGCCGATCTGCTGCGGTTCGTATCCCGCCGGAATCACCAGACGATATTTGGACAGTTTCACCGTCATGGGACATATCGTGAGGTTATTGATACTTTTCACCTTGTACAGTCGGCTTTCCAGCACCAGCTCACCGGTCAGACTGACATTGCCGGTCATGCGGACATCCGCACCGTGCAGCCACAGCTTGCTGTACTTATTCGCCCCCGGCAGCGGCAGCGCGCCCTTCACGAACTGCTCTGTCCGGATTTCCACCTCGTAAACCGCCGCCTTGTCCTTCCGCCGGTTGATCTCTGTCTTGACATTCGCGAGCGTCAGAAATTCTCCCAATTCCCGCCTGTCTGCCGTAATCTCATAGAGCACCACCGAAGCCGGCCGCGCTCCCAGCACCCGCAAAGTATTGCCCTTGCGATAGAGCGGCAGATTGCTGCCATCCGCACCCCGCAGTGCATATTGCACAGGATAACTGTCCCCTGTCACACTCATGAGCGTCGTATCCTGCGCGAGCGAAACCGCCATGCCGGCTGCGCTCTGCACCAACACCTGCACAGGCTTTTCGCCGGCGAGCTCCGTATGCTTCACCGAAGCACCCTTTTTCTCCGTGAGTGTCACCGTCACATCATCCGCCGCGTACAGCGTTTTCTTCACGGTCAGCTTCCCGGCGGAGGACAGACTTGTCCCCTCCTCCAGAACGAATTCTCCCACAGTGATCGCCGCCGTCGATGTAAGCTGACTGCCCGCACCGAGCACCAGCCGGTTGCTCCCGCCGGTAATCCCCTTGGCTGTCAGCGCGATACCCGGGCCTACCGTGAGATCCGCCGTCAGCGCAAGCTTTCCGGTCGCGTGAATCGACAATGCCCCCTCCGCTGACGTCTTCCCGCCGGTTTTGCTGCTCTCCAGCAGGAGGCCGGCATATTTCCCTTTTTGCGGCATTTTCCAGGCACCGTTTATCTCCAGATCCGTCGGAACCACCACCCGGTACACGACGGTCTTTTGCTTCTCTGCATTGATCCGGTCAACGACCGCTTTCCAATCGGCATAGTCCCCCAACGACCTGCCATCCTCTGTATATAATGCGAATTGCTCTGCCGAAGCGCCCTGTTCCGCGGCCGCTGTCGGGAACGTCTTCCCCGCAAGCAACGCCAGCACAAGCACCGGGAGCAAAATGGTCATCCATTTTTTCAACGCAACTCCTCCTATCACAGGATATAATCTCACCCTCATTTTATCCCTTTTCGACGCAAAAGGCAATGCCTTCCCCGCATCCCCCAGATGTTGGCAGAAGAAAAGACAAAAAAGCTGCCCACCGCTTGGTGAACAGCCTTTGAAATGCTCGGAATATTCTGACCTTTTTTATTCTGACCTTTTCTTACTCTGCTACGTAAGGCATAAGTGCAACGTGACGTGCTCTCTTGATTGCAACAGTCAACGCTCTCTGATGCTTTGCGCAGTTGCCGGTGATACGGCGGGGAAGAATCTTGCCTCTCTCAGACACATACTTCTTCAGCTTCGCGGTATCCTTGTAATCGATCACATTATCTTTGCCGCAGAATACGCATACTTTCTTTCTTCTGCGCGCTCCGCCTTTTCTTCTCATCGGAGAATCGGTCTTCTCTGCTTTATTGAATGCCATGTTATTACCTCCTTATCAAATCAAATTAGTTAAACGGTAATTCCTCGTCGATGCCGTCAGGGATGTTCATAAAACCATCGCCGGCACCGGATGCCGCAGGAGCGGATCCTCCGCCAAAGCCGCCATTGTTGTAGCCACCGTTACCGCCGCCAAAACCGTCGTTCTGGGAGGAAGCATTCTTGCTCTCCGCGAACTCCACCTCATCCACCATCACACGCACACTGTATACCATCTGGCCGTCCTTGTTGGTGTAATTGTCGTTCTGGATCCGTCCGCTCAAAACGATCTTGGTTCCCTTGTGCAGATAACGCTCGATAAACTCGGCCTGCTTACCAAACGCGGTACAGTTGAAGAAATCTGCATCGGGCTCACCCTCACGCTTAAATCTTCTGTCCACCGCGATGGAAAATCTTGCAACCGCAGTCTGGCTGGCTCCCTGAGAATATCTCACCTCGGGGTCTCTGGTCAAACGTCCCATAAGAATTACTTTATTCATATTTTGTCTCTCGCTTTCTTTACGCCTCGTCCTGCTTAACGACTAAGAATCTGATGACATTATCCATGATGCGCACGCGGCTCTCGATCTCTGCGGGAGCAGTCGTCTCAGCATCGAATTTGATGAAATAGTAGAAAGCTTCTTTCATCTTCTGGACTTCGTAAGCAAGTCTCTTCTTGCCCCAATCGTCCACCTCTGTGATGGTACCGCCGAATCTCTCGATCAGAGCTTTGCACTTGTCAACAACCGCAGCTCTCTCTTCGTCTTCGATCTTAGCGCTAACCACAACGGCTAATTCATACTTGTTCATGCTTCGTACCTCCTTTTGGTCTCTGGCCCACCTCTATGTGTGAGCAAGGAAATTAATATATCACGAATTCTAATAATACCATGCATTTGCCGCAAATTCAAGCGTTTTATAAAATTTTTTTGATATTTTTTTCCAGCTTCGGACGCGGAATCATGATCTGGTGCCCACAGCCCTTGCATTTGATCCGGAAATCCGCACCAATCCGCAGCACTTCCCATTCACAACTCCCACAGGGATGCGTCTTTTTCAATTGCAACGTGTCTCCCACCTGAATATCCATTGCTTCTAAATATTTCCTTCCAAGAAATTTTTCATCACGCCGAAGAACTCCCGTAGCAGGTTGTTGGGCAGAATCCCCGCATAGGACGGTGCTGCCAGCCCCTCCACTCTCTTGTATCCCTGTTTTTGCGCGGTTTTCAACGCCCGAAACATATGATAATTATTCGTGACAATCACGACCCGATCCTCCGCCTTGTCCAGACAATTCGCGGAGAACAGCAAATTCTCGTAAGTGTCCTTTGAGTACTCTTCCCGCAGGATGCGCTCCGGCGCAATCCCGCTGATCTGCTCCAGATAGAGCGCCATCCCTTCCGCCTCCGGAATCACCTCATTGCTCCCCTTGCCGCCCGAAACGATGACGAAGGTGTCCGGATTTTCATGCAGGTACTGTGCGGCCGTATCCAGCCGCTGCTGCAACATATAGCTGGGACGATTGCCCTTCCACTGCGCGCCCAGCACAATCATGTAGCCGGCTCCCGCCGTCGCCCGCGCATGGATCTGCGTGAGCACCATCCCCATGACAATCGCAAACAGCACAACGCCCGCCGCAAGACACCCCCAGAACAACCGCCGCACAAGCCTTGGGATCCGCTCCGCAATGTCCTGCCGCCACAGCAGAAACGCCAAGCCGCCAAGCCCTGCGCCGATCAGCAGCCAGATATAGAAAAAATTGGTGCCGTGCCCCATGAAAAACCGCACAGCCACAAAGTACCCCCAGCTGAGCACCGCAAGCAGCGCACAGGCCGCGGCTGCGTAAGGATGACAGTCAGTCTCCCGCCCTCTGCGCTCTATGCGAATCACACGCTTACTCTTCTCAAACGGTATTAAATTCTCCTTTGTACGACGCCTCTTCCACATGACAAACTCCTATGCCATAAATATAGCATAGGAGTCCCCATTGCCTCAATAGGGAGCTTCTTATAATTTTCTTATTTTTGCGGAAATAACACGTATAAAATACTCTTCTCAACCAATTTATGCTATAATATGCTTGTATCCTGAAGACCTGTCATTTCTACATTTAGGAGGTACTTTTTATGTCAGAGGCAGTAAATGAGTTACAGGAAATAATCGCCAAGTACAACAACATTGTCTTTTTCGGCGGCGCCGGTGTCTCCACCGAGAGCGGCATACCGGATTTCAGAAGTGTGGACGGACTCTACCACCAACAATATGATTATCCTCCGGAAACCATCCTAAGCCATACCTTCTACCGCACGAACCCGAAGGAATTTTATCGATTCTACCGCAACAAAATGCTCTTTCTGGACGCCAAGCCGAACGCAGCGCACAAAAAGCTGGCCGAGCTGGAGACTGCCGGCAAGGTACGCGCTGTTGTGACCCAGAACATCGACGGTCTGCACCAGGCGGCCGGCAGCAAGGTGGTTCTGGAGCTCCACGGTTCCGTGCACCGCAATTATTGCGAGCACTGCCATAAATTCTTTGACATTCAATACATCCTCGACAGTGCGGACGCTCCCGATGGCATTTCCGCCTGTGACGCCTGCGGCGGTCCCGTCAAACCGGACGTGGTTCTCTACGAGGAAGGGCTCGACGACAAGACCATCCGCGACGCTGTGCGCTACATCAGCGAGGCGCAGGTGCTCATCATCGGCGGCACATCGTTGGCGGTATATCCCGCCGCCGGGCTGATCGATTATTTTAAGGGGGATAAATTGGTCGTGATCAACAAGGCGCCCACGCCCAGAGACCGTTATGCGGATCTGCTGGTGCAGGAGCCCATTGGAGAAGTGTTTTCCCAGATTACCGTCTAACCATGCCAAAAACGCCGGAGAAGTGCCTCGCTGCACATTCCTCCGGCGTTCTCACGTCTTTTATGGCAAATCATCCTCCCGCTGCTCACGGTCATCCGGATCCCCCTGTTCATACTCCTGCGCATGCGCACGATATTGCTGCCATCGCGCGATGTACTTGGCTGCAATCGGACCCGGCTCCACATCGGCCTGCGACACATCCTCCGTCTCGCGCCGCTTATCCTCCCAGAGCCGCAGCACCGCCAGCTTGCTCTCCACATTTCGGACAGCCGGATGATTCGCATCGTCCACATATGCAGCGGGTACCAACCGCATACTGTCGCCTGTCATTTCTGCAAGCAGCGCCAGCAGCTGGTCATAGACATCCTCCTCCGAATCCATCCCGATGGACAGGATCTGCGGCACGAAACCCAACGTGGCCGCCGTATAGTAACTGCCGTCAAATTTGTTCGGATTTCCCGCCGGATCCGACACAGGAGAGTTGATCTTGTTGGTCAGATAGACCACGACCAGGTCCCGCTCCGGATCAATCATCACCAGCGTTCCTGTCCAGCCCTGGTGTCCGATCGTTCCCGAACCCGCCTGACTGCCGAAATACCATGTCCGCTGATCGTCTCCCTCTCTCCACCAGCCCAGTCCCCAGTTCGCCGCATCCTCCTTCTTCGGCGCGGTGAACTGATCGATCACATTCTGTGAAAAATAGCGGTGCGTTCCATATCCGCCCGTCAACATCAACGTCGAGAGCTTCGCCAGATCTGACGCATTGGCGAATAAACCCGCATGACCGGCCACACCGCCCATACTATAATACGCCTTCTCATCATGCACCTCACCCTGGATCGTCTCCGTCCGGATCCCCGGAAAAGATACAGCGCCGTCCCGCGTGTTGCCGTTTAACTCCGTGGCGGCACAGTCATCCCTGATGAACCCGTTTTGTAGCGGATTGTACGTGATGTGTGTAAGCCCCATCGGCTTATAAAACGTCTCTTTTAAGTACGTATCCAGATCCTGTCCGGTCACCTGCTCCACGACCAGCCCCAGAATCATATAATCCATATCCGAATAGACCGTCTTCGTCCCCGGCTCATACTCCGGCAGCGTCTCGCAGATCGCCCGCACCGTCGCCGCCCGGGTCTCCTCCGGCGTATCCTTCGGAATCAACAGAGAATACCGCACCGAGCGCGGATCGATCGGCAGACCGCCCTGATGACACAATAGATCGCGCACCGTGATCGACGCTTTCCACTCTTTCTGCCTGGCGCTGGCCGGATTCCCCGCGCGGTCCACTGTCTGATCTACGAACGCCTGCCCCAGAAATTCCGTAATCTTCGCGTCCATATCCAACGCCCCGTCCGTCACCAGCTTCTGCAGTGCATAATTGACCGCAAACATCTTGGTCAGAGATGCGAGATCATACAGCGTATCCGTGGTAACCGCAGGGCTGTCTGTCTTAACACGGCCGTCCTGCTCATAGGAATTGGTTTTACCCCAGGCGTTCTCATAGACCAGAACACCGTTTCGGATCACCGCAAGCTGCGCGCTGGTAAACCCGTGTGCCACGTCAGACGCGATCAATGCCGAGAGCAGTTCCAACGCTTCCGGAGCAATCCCTGCCTCCTTCGGCATCCCTGAAAGCACCTCGGGATACGGCACATACACCGTCACCGCCTGCTCGGTCGAAAAAGGCTCAATCCCGGAAACCTGCAGCGTGTTCCGACCATTCCGCGCCGCCTTGGCGTAATCCAGCCGATACAGACCGCCGCCTGCAAATTCCGACATGTCTACTTGCTTTTCATTGATAAACAACTGAAATGACGCTGTCCCCTCCGCGACGGCAAGGAACAGCGTTCCCTGCCCCTGATAGCCCGCAAAACTCAACATGCCGTTCATCGCCAGCGTATCATCCACATACCCTTTGCGATCCGGAAACGCCGCCTCCTCCTGCCACTGTCCCGCAGGCAGTGCAGCAACGCGCTCTCCCACGAACGTCGGCTCCACATACTCTTCCTGCGTCGGCGCCTCCGGCTCCTCTGTCTTGGGGCCACAGGCAGCACCGCACAAAACGACCGCAAGCACCCATGCAAGTATCCTCTTTCGATTCCACTTTAACTGCCTCATATTCACAGCAATCAATTTCTCCTTAATATTCATAAAATTTCATGATATAACCGCCCTCAAACGTCTCCCCTGCTTCAAGTATATTCGTAAACTCCCTCTGGCTCAAGTCTCCTTCAAAGTCCACCGCATCACATCTTCCATACCAGGGCTCGATGCAGATAAAAGGAGCATTTTTCTTTTCGGGCGACCAAATCGCAAACAGCGGTGTATCGAAGCATACATCTACGATATGCTTTCCCTCTTCGTCAGCAATACCCACACACTTTGTCTGATTTCCTTCTATCATATATGTACAACGATCAAAAAAATTACTCGTAATCGTTACATATCCGTGATCCAGCGGCATCTCGATATCCTCGCGGAGGGCAAGTCCCTTCGCGACATCATTGCCATGATGATGAATGACATCCACTCCCTCAAAATAAAGTTTATAGCCATCCTTACAGCCTGCCCTGTCGGTTCGAAATCCGTGCACAGGACATAAGAATGCCGGATGGGCACCTATGGAAAAATACATTGTCTTATCTGCCGGATTGACGACATGCCACATCACCTTTACCTCATCTGTTTCTCCTTCCGATCGTATTTTGTAACCAATCTTCAGAACAAACTCGAACGGATATCGATTCAGCGTCTCCGGACCGGATGCCAATTGAAACCAGATCTCATCCTCAGTCTGGCTGATGCATTCGAACACACAATCCCTCGCGAAACCGTGCTGCCCCATGCTGTACTCTTTGCCCTCCCAGTTGTACTTCTTATCTTTTAGGCTTCCGACAAACGGAAACAGCACCGGCGATGTGCGCCCCCAGTATTTGGGATTGCCGTACCACATATATTCCCGCATATGATTCTTATTGATGACCGATTTTACCTCGGCCCCGAAAGAATCTATCTCTACTTTTATTCTGTCATTTTCCAAAAAATATCTCATATGATCCCACTCCTTATTGAAAATAATGAAAGCACATCCCGCCTGGGCAGATTACAACCAGATCATGATTATTGTAGCATGAAAAGACATCTGGCGCAATTTAATCACCGTTGATCTATATTTTCATCAGTATTGTACTAATCCTTTTGTATAAAAAATCTATCAGCGAATACAGGTCGGCAAGTGAACAAAATGATCAACGAAAGCGAGCGGATCAGATGGGTCTTCAAAAAGGCGGCAGAACACAGCCACACTGCCATGCTCTGCCACCCAGTTTGGGACCGCCCTTGTTAGTTCAGCATCAATCTGTGCATATCAGTATAAATTTTCACAATCGTTTTATCCACAATTTCATTTAATTGCGGCTCTCCCTGGCCTTCATCGGCAATATGTATCACCTGTCCCACTGCCATTCCCTGCGCCAGAAGAAATTTCCAGCCCTCACTATCAATCGTAACTGTCTTGTTTGCTACGATGTCGTTCAGATCAAATCCACCCGACTTAGTTAATGTGCACCAATTGTGATGATTTCCAATCTTGCTCTTGTTCCCATAATTTTAATCTCCTTTACTGAATTTATTGTTGCTGTTGCGAGTTGTTGCCGCTTCTTACACCGCATTCCATTCAGCAAGGTTACGGTATTTGACAGATTTCTCCGCGCTATCTGTAAGTGGCAAAAGAGTATTCATCATTGATATAAATCATCTGGCTGCCCTTCATACGGTCCCTGCACTCTCACATATGCGTTGACATCTGTATGGGCATCGGCACTGCTCATCGTAACCAGATAATACCCGTCTTCAAAAAGCAACGCAACATAGAAATATTCGTCATCCTCCGGGACGTAGGTCTGAAAGCCTTTTATCGTTTCCCAGTGGTATACACCGCTGTGTTCTAGATACCACATAGGAATGGCACCATGTCCGGCATATTTCGGATCGTTCTCCGGCGCATCCGGCTTATTCATTGGCTTTTGCGTTGTCAGTTCTTCACTATTCGCATTGTCCCCGAACCGCTTAAAGAAGAGCATTTCCATATCCTTCTCCGAGGTTCCATAGGAGTACACCAAACGCCCGTATTCATCTATTGCGATGTCCCAGTAATAGGACGCATCCGTACCTTCCCGATAAAAACGGATATAATTTTCATGATACCAGACCACATCCGCATCGGTCAAAAGAGCACCGTGATCATGGGAAATATACCACTTCGGCCGATTTCCGCCGTCCTGTCCCGCTTCGCCCGCAGGATCGAAAGCTTCCGCCCGCTCCACGATCACCTGTTCACCGGGCCCCACACCGTTTTCCCATGTTCCCTCCAGCTTTGCGAACACATCATCCACCGTTGTCCACGGACTGTCCGCCTCCGTAAATTCCCGGACACTCACCGGTACAAATTCCACAGAATAGCTATGCGTAAAATTTCCTGCATCCGCATCCGGATCGTCCACCAACAGATCGCCGAACACCGCCACCGTCTTTTCCTCGCCCGGCAAATCAATACCGCATGCGTATATCTGCCTGTCTGATTTTTTGATAAAGGTATTGTAGGTATAATTACAGGAGAAGCCATAGGGATTGATGCCCGCCCACTCTTCGGTGTCAAAGATGTTTATTCCAGAAGACAGTCTGTCCACCCAAACCATCTCCACATGTTCCGCAGCCTTCACCGGCTCTGTCACAAAATCCCCGTCAGACGTTACGGCGCAGCTGCCCCATACATTATTGCCCCAGATCCACAGCGTGTCGTTCTCATCTATGGCAGCTGCGGCAGTCTGCCCTGCCGTTACATAACGGGCATTTTGTACCATCAGCCTTGGCTTGCTCGCGCGCAGTCTGGGCCATACCATTTTAGGCGTCCCGTCTGTGGGCGAGGTGACCTCCATCAGCTCATAGCGCGTGGAAGCGGTGACCGAAATCGTCCCCCACCAATAAGCGTCTCCATTGTCCGTAAGCGAGCAGATATTTCCCATTCCTGCCGAGGCAAAAACCACCTGATCCATCAACAGTACCGGATTCCGGACGATATTTGCCCAGTTATTGCCCTCCTCATTCTCTGCCTCCGGCTGTAGCAGCGCGCACACGCAGTTTGCCCCCAGGCCGTAGAGCTTATGATCCTCCGTCACATAGATCAGGAATCTGCCATTGGTGTCGCAGTCCACATGAATTACCTGCTCCGCTATTTTCACCGGCTCAGAATGCATGTCTTCCGGGTCGATTCCATCCTCCAAGGCCGCGCTCCCCAGTTGTCCGTATTCATTGTACCCGGTTCCCCACAGCACGTGATCCGCATCAATCCAGTAATGATTGCTGCCGTTAAACAAATCTGTGATATGGGAACTCTGTACATCCTTCTGATTGGTCAGGTTTTCCAGATGATCGGTGAGATAGACGGGCAGATTCTGCGCATCCGCGGCGCTGTCTCCTTCCCCGTCAGTCAGTTTGGAGGCAGATTCCGTACCTGTGGCAGCCTTGTCAGAAAGCATCCCCGCATTCAAAAGCTGCATATCGGCCGCGTCAGCATTTCCCTGCGGCTCCAAAAGTGCACATCCTGTCAGCGCGAGCAGCGCTGCAACCGCTGCGGCTCCCACCCATTTCTTCCGTTTCGGAGTCCCCGCCAGATTTTCAATTCTCTCGCGGATCAGACTCTTTCTTCCGTCCATTGCGGTGGAAATATTGAAATACGCCCCCTCCTTCCTGCTTTGCCGGATAATGTTCAGCAGAACGCTTCCGTATTCCTCGCAGCTCTCCTCACCGCTCATCCGCACAACACTCTCATCACAGGCGAGCTCACTGTCCCTCTGCACCAGTCTCACGGCAATCCAGATCAGCGGGTCAAACCAATACACGCAGAATATTACGTATTTCAAAATCGGCCAGAAGAAATCTCCCTGCCTGAAATGGCAGTATTCATGAAGGACTGCGTAGTGATAGGTTGTCTCATCCTCTGTGATGGAGCTGTTCATATATATCTTATTCCATAAAAGGAAGGGTGAACGGATTCTGCGCATGGTATATACCTGCATTCCGGTGCACTCGTCCCGTATGTAGAATTTCCTGTGTTTAACGCAGTGCAGCCAGAACAGGAGATTATAGGCGGACAGCAGGCAAAACAGCAGTATCGAAACAATAGCTCCGGCAGATTGCCCGGCTGTAGGATTCAGATTACTGGCCAACTGCTGACCTGCCTGCTGCGCAGCCCCTTGCGGATTCTCATTTGCCTGCCAATTCGTCCCTTGCGCATTCCCATTTTCCTGCCAAGCAGCCTGCTGCGCATTTCCGTCAGGCTGATGCCCTGTCAATTCCGGATTGCCGAGCATCTGCCGGTCTGCGCTTTCCAAGCTGCCGGCTGTCCGCTGATCTGCGCTTCCTTCCTGCGGTTGATTTGCCCCGGCTGTCTCGTTCCCCGTACGAGCCGGCCTGTCGGACTCCGTTTCCTCAAACACTCCCCATATGCCAAGCCGCTCCAGACCCGCAGTCAGATTCACGGGACTTTCGATATTCAGAAAAGGCGCCGTCAGCATATACACCGGCACCATAAGCCATAGCGCATAGCGCAGCTTCATACTGATTCTTCTGCCAAATACCTTGCGCAAAATGATGATGCCGATCAAAATAACATTCAACCCTATAAAATCAGACATCCTTTTTCCCCTCCCTCAAAATGCGATACAGCTCTTCCAGCTCCTCGTCAGAAATCGCCTCCTGCTTCACCATATTGGAGATCATCAGACCGACATTGCCCCGGAATACCTTTTCTAAAAAGGATCTGGTCTCCTCAAGCTCAGCGTCCGCCCGGTCAATGGCGGGTGAAAAATATTTTGTACGCCCGCGTTCCTCATAAGAGACCGCGCCCTTCTCTTCCATTCTCTTCAAAAATGTAATAACGGTGGTCTTCGCCCATCCGGTTTCCTCCTCCAGCTCTCTGGTCAGCTCCATCAAAGTTTTCGGCGCATCCCGCCAGAGAATATCCATAATTTTCCATTCCGCGTCTGATAGTTTTGTCATGCTTTTCACCTTCTTCGTTTTCGTGTTTTTATGGAGCCCGGTTTATAATGCTTTATCTTAACACACTTGTTTCCGGTAATGTATCATCTTCAAACCATTGGTATACATCTGTAGAATAACAGTATCATTTCGTTCTATGTTTGTCAACCAATGGTTTTTAACTTTATTTTTCTTGCTCCCTGCTCCACTTATTAATGCATAATTATAAACCGCGCGTCAGACTGTCTAACGAATCGTAGATCTGGTTTTACCGGAAAAATAATGCGATGGACAATTCATAAACAGACATTCATAATGAGGCTAAAAAACGAAGGAGAATGTCTTCTATGAATACTTTTCAGGATTATATTGTGGAATATATTGAATATTGTCAGTTTAGAAAGCGTCTGGACCATAAAACCCTAAAAGCCTATCGGATTGATCTGAAGCAGTATAATGATTTTTCATCAGCTTTACCAGTCTGCTTTGCCAAAGATACTGTGGATCACTACATAACCAATTTGCACAAGGAATACAAGCCCAAAACCGTCAAGCGTAAGATTGCCAGTCTGAAAGCCTTTTTTCACTATCTGGAATATAAAGAGCTCTTGGCAGAAAATCCTTTTGCCAAACTGGATATACGGTTCCGGGAGGCTAAATTGCTGCCCAAAACCATTCCTCTCCACTCGATCCAGACCTTTCTGACTACCCTTTATCAGCAGAAGGAACGTGCAAAATCTGCCTATCAGCTCCATTGCTGTATTCGCGACATTGCCGTCATAGAGCTGTTATTCGCAACCGGCATGCGGATATCCGAACTCTGCTCCCTCAAAGCAAAGGACATTGATCTGGAGAGCAATAATGTCCTGATCTACGGCAAAGGGGCTAAGGAGCGAATGCTGCAGATAGGAAATCCGGATGTGATTGAGGCTCTGGTACTGTATCGAGAGACTTTCCGAGAAGAAATCAGCGTCTGCGGATACTTTTTCGTAAACCGTCTTAAGCACCGGCTTTCCGATCAGTCTGTGCGTTTTATGATCAATCACTACGCGAAGCTTGCCGGAATTGAACAGCATATTACCCCGCATATGTTCCGGCATTCTTTTGCTACGCTGCTGTTGGAGCAGGATGTGGATATCCGGTATATACAGCGGATGCTGGGACATAGCTCGATCAGTACGACCGAGATATATACGCATGTGTCGAATGCTAAGCAGAAGGATATTTTGGTGAATCGGCATCCGCGGAATTTGATTGTGGTGAACAAAGGATAATTTAATATTATTTCCCTTTTTATATTTGTGTTCTCGATATGTTTTCATACTAAATATCGAACGCTGATATGTATTGCTTACACGAAATATTGATTTTCACTCCGGAATATTGGCTGATTTTTCATCGAACAAAAAATTGTAAAAAAGGATAATGTTATTAACTACTAGGAGCCCAAACATGAGGAAAAACCAACTAACTAAAGAAGCTGAATTTGTAAAAGGTGCACACTTAAGCTTTAGAAATATGCACAAAATAAATTTGAGCGATGATAATATTGAATTCATAAACATTGTTAGTTCTGAAATATTTTATAGCCATTTTATTAATGTTTCATTTCACAATGCTTCATTTTTAAGTTCAAAATTTTCAGAAGTAGATTTTAATTACTGTAACATAACATGTGCAGATATTTGTTCTATTTGGGCAAAACAGTGCAAATTTCTTCAATGTGATTTTAGTAACTCTACAATTACAGATTGTACATTTATAAATTGCACATTTGACAATTCTATTTTTGAAGATGTAACTATGGCGAGGTGTCAATTTATTGAATGTACATTTCTAAAATTTCCTATTGGAAATAGTACCTTTACATTAAATGAATTTTTGAACTGCATGATAACAAATACAGAATTTACGCCATCTTTTTTCTTTCAAATATTTGATAACTGCAAATTTTATAAAGTAAATATGTCCCCAGAACTACTAGGTTATAACTTTGGTTTCTCAAAATCAACTTTTAAAAAGTTAAGCTCGAATATAAACTTATGATTCATTTAAAAAGAAGGGGTTATTCATAAACGCAGCAATTTTACGTATTAATGAAATTCATAGGTTATATGCGGAAAGCTGCTATAGAGTCGCGTACTTCACTTAACAAATCTCCATCAACTTGCAGAACCTCCATCGTATCTGGAAACTCATTAGATTTTTCCAATTCTTTTGTATCCTCTTTTGCAGAATTATTGCTCTCGCGCTGATTCGCATCCCTTACCCGTCCATTTTCTTCCAATATCTGCATCACAATCTGTCGTATTGTTTCCCGATCCATATATTTCTCTTCATTACTTCGAGAAAACATTCCTTCGCTTTCTTGAGCATTCCGGGTCTGATAGTATCTCACCGCATCCACAATGTACTGTGCTTTCTTCCTTGGAAGGCTGTTTAAGAACTCCGCCACCTCCACATGCTCCGGATCATTTTTGTCGAAACCTATGGTCATCACAAAGGGATTTTTCTTTTCTGATCCTGTATGTCCCATACGCAGTTACCTGCCTTTCTTTTCCGCCAATTCATAAAGCAGCTTGTATCCTTTCGCATTGGCGCAGATATCATCAATGAAGATACATTTCCCGATCCGGTCGGAACTTTCTAGATATTCCCGCAAAAGCTCCGATGCTCCGCCGATAAACGCCACGCAGACGCTCTTTAGATCCAGCCCCCGCTCCCTGAGCGTCCCCAGGATGTCCTCCACATAGGTCTTCACCTCGGAACGCACGATCTTCACCACTTCT
>JAFVAO010000018.1 GCA_017480445.1 Lachnospiraceae bacterium | reverse complement strand
TTTCGATAGTCTGTCAACGCTCTTCGCGAAATAATTCCAATTTTTTCATCAGATCCCCTCTCTGTCCTGCCTTTTTGAGAATCGCTGACAGAGAAGTCTTCCGCACCGTATGGTTGTTGATCAGAAAACGCCCCAGCGTCAGGCACCACAGGACAGGCCACAGCAACCATACCTTTCCGGCCTTTGGATAGTTCAGGTGCATCTGGTGGTGAAATTCCCGCACATAATCCGTCACGCCGCTCCCCCGCAGCGCCACCATGCGGTCCCTGGAGGACTTGCCGAACTCCTCCGCCTCCATGATCTCTGCCATAAACGCGTCTGCGGACAAGGTCTGATCCGGCTCCATAAACGCGACCGCCTCCGGCCGAAGGCCCAGATTGTCCACGCAGGCGAGCGTCACCAGATCGGAGAATTTCTTGATACCGGCCTCCCGCACCAGCGCCAGATACAGCGTTTTCTGTGTCTCGTCCGCGCCGCGGTTCCAGAATACCACCCAGTCACATAGCAGCTTCAGCCCGAAGCCGGCGCGCAGAAAGTGCTGCAGCATATGCAGCAGCAGCTCATACGCGTGATAGGCCGTATCAAGCACCGGCAGCGTCACGCCGATGGTCTCTGCCTGCACCACATGCGGCGGCAGCTGCGGCACCTGCCGTGTGAGCAGCTGGTTGATCCGCGCGTCGTCAAAGGGCTCCGCGAGCATGGTGTGCAGCTCAATCTCGATCCTGCGCTCTCCCGCCTGATAGCCGAACACCACGTGATGCAGTGCCGGCTGCCACTCCTCCACCGTGCAGCCCAATGCCTTCAGGCACTCACCCGCCTCCTGCACCCGCTCCGGATCCAGAAGCAGCAGATCCACATCGCCGCTCTTGCGAAGCTCCGGCACAGGGTAATAGGACGCCGTGCCCATGCCCTTGAGCAGCACCGTCGGAATCTGCCGTTTGTGCAGCTCCGCCAGCAGATAGCGGGACAGGAAAAGCAGCCGGTAATTCTGCCGCACGGTCATCTGCGCCCGTTTGCGCGCCTGCTGCAACAGATCCTCCGGCACTGGCAGCCGCTCCAGCGGGTCACAGATCAGCGGCAGCACGCCGTGCTTTGTCGCCTGATCGATCAGGCGAGCGTAGTCGCAGTTATGCCCTTCGCCTGCAGCCACATCACCGCAGGGAACTGCATCCTCCGTCAGGCTTTCCCGCAGGAGCGCAAAGAGCACTTGATTTTGTTTGGATTGATGTTCGTCCCTCATTTACGCTTTCCCCAATTTCCTGCGCAGCAGAAGCACCGCCTTCTCCCAGAGCAGCCCAAATTCCGCCGTCCTGCAATATAAGAGCAAATACGCCGCATTCGTGATCACAAAGCACACAAGCACCCGCAGCACACACAGGATCCACGGGTTGGAAAGATCCGCAAAGGCACGCGCGCAAAGCATCCCCTCCAGCCACCAGAGCAGAAACGTCACGCCCGCATAACATGCGTACTTGGCAAAATACGGGATGCACGAGGTCTCCAGCCGGTGTTTATACAGCATATACGGCTCCACCCACAGCGACGTGGTCACCGTGCTGACCATCGTGCCTAAGAAAACCCCGATCGTCCCCAGAAAATGCCCCAGCGCCAGCGACACGATCAGATTGATGAGCGCCTCCGCGATGGCCTTGTACCGGTCATAACGGAACAACCCCATGGAATCCCGGAAAATGATCGTCGCCTGGCGCATACCGTTTAAGTAAAAATTCAGACACAGCACCAGTGTGATCTGCTCTGCAAAAACATATTGGTGCCCGAAGCTTTCGCCGATGAACAGGTCAATCCCCATGTACATACAGATCGCCACCAGACCATAGAGCCACTGCCCCATGAAGAAGGCGGCGGCAAAAATCCTGCGGATCTGCTCCTTGCTCTCGCTCACATTCATGTTGCCCACGCTGGCCATCATCCCCTGGAACATCTGCTCCAGCACCTGCTTCACCGAGCCGATGATCAGAAAATAGTTGGAATAGCAGCCCACCGCCACGGTGCCCACCAGCGCCGAGAGCAGCAGATTGTCCGTGTTATTGACCACCACGTTGCCCACCTTGTGCATCAGCATCGCCTTGATATTGCGCAGGATACCCTCTTTTTCCTCCGCGGAGAGTGGCGCGATGTCCTTCTCCTTCAGATAGGGGTACATCCGGTTGGCCTTGCGCGTGATGCAGATGTTATGGCCTATCATACACACGATCAGCACGGCAAGGTACAGGATAAAATTGTGCGTCAGAATCAGTACGACGATCTGTAAAATATTCTGGATCGCCCAGGAGCCGGTCTGGTAGACCACGCCGATATAGCTCATTTGATGCGCGTCGATCAAGGTGCGCCGGTAGATGCCCACATACGACAACACCGAGCTGCACAGATACATCAGATAGATCAGGATCAGGTGATCCACATTCGGCTGTCCCTTGATCAGGACAGGTAAAAACGGGATCAGGCACAATCCCGCCACCAGTACAAACGCCGCCACCCCCATGTAAAACTGCCGGTACAGGCGCATGAGGGACTTCTGTTTTTCGATATCATGCTCGGCGACCGGCCGGTACAGCGCATAGGTGATCGCCGTTCCCACACCCAGCTCCGACAGTGCCAGCACACTCAATATATCCGTAAAAAGCCCGTTGATGCCCACGTAATCCTCGCTCAGCGTATGCGTGAACACCACCCTCGCCGCAAATCCCATCAGGATTGCGAACGCCCTGGCGAACAGGGCAACGGTCGTGTTGCGGGCAGAATATTCGGTTCTGCTTTTTTCAGCCACAGTGCTCCTCCAACCTTCGTTTATACTCGTCTTGCTTTCTCGTAGGAACATTTGTCCGGCAGTCTGCGTTCAAACGCCTCTATGAGTTTCTGCATCTCTCTGTCTGCGTCCGTCATGCGGCCGGTATCATTGATGCAGACCATACTGCACGCCCCGCTTGCGATTGTGTGAAGCAGCTTCCGATTGTCGTCGGTGATCTCAAAATACCGGAAGCCCTTCTGCACATTCGTGGGGTAAAAGCGTCCGGAGAGCTTCTGCCACTCCCGGAACAAATATTGATTGACATCCGTGTCACATCGGAAGCGATTGCCCGAGAGACTGCGCAGATACGCCTCCTCCCGATCCCACACTTCCGCAAATGTGCGCTTGCAGAGCGGGGACGGTCCGTGCATGGTATACATACCCGTAAACTTTTGAATCATAAGCTCCTGCAGATTATAGAAAAAATACAGGGGCGGATAACCCAAGTGGAAATATTGTCCGGGATGCCTGCGCACGCACTCCCGCTTGTCAAAATATTTAGCCAGAACCAGCATATTATTCAGGAAAATATGCGACATCAGCGGATTGTTCGGATTCGCCACAATGGGGCCGAAGGCAGCCATATCACAGGGCAGTCCCTTTTTGAAAAACCGCGTCGGCTGCACCGGACGCAGCAGAAACATATCGTCATTGAAAAAAACAAACTGCTCCGCCAGCTGCGGAATCCGATGCAGATACAGCTCGATCAGCGCACTGTTGAACACCGGCAGGATCTCTGCGGGCATGATCTTGTCGTGCCGCACCACCGAAAGCTTTTTGTGTTCCTGCACCAGCCAGTCCGGCACATGTCCCCAGGTGACCAGATGAATCTTCCGGACCCAGGGCGCATAGCGCTCCACGCCGCGGAACCAATAGCGCAGCAGCTTCCAGTCGCGATAGCGCTCCGGCAGATCCCCGTAGGTATCCCGGGGGCGGAAGCGATCCTTTTCTGTTTTCCACGCCGGATCATTCCCGTCCAGCCAGGTGATGACAAAATCTATTTCCATGGACAACTCTTCTTTCTCAACGCGAATAGATTCGTCGAATCATTTCCGCGTGCATTTACCCTTACTGGATCCCCAACTGGTACAGACAGGAGGGATTCTGCCGGAAATAATAGCAGACAAAATCCTCGTCCTCATAATAGGTGTGCAGCTCGTTCGGATACAGCCGGTCAAACTCATTGCACCAGCGCACCAGCCGCGACTCCACCACCATACGGGGCAGCAGCGACGAGTACGCGGCGGAGGATACCGGATACTGATAGATCGGGTTCTCCGCAAGCTCCGGCAGCACCACGCCCGCGTTTACGTGGGGGCACTGGCTGGCCGCATCGCCGTAGATCGCCGGATACTTTTCCCAGGCAAGCCATTTCGGCCCGCCGAAAAAGTGACTCTGTCCATATTCCAGCGGATGCTTTTCCACGAAGACAAAGACGTACTCCGTGGGCAGCACATAATCCTGGCCGACACATTCGTTGATAAACTGGATCGCCTCCTCGTGGAAGCCGTACTCAATAGCCTGATACAGCTCGTCGACCGTGGAGACGATGGTGAAGCTGCTCTTGGGCACCTGTTTGGTGATCGCGTAGGTACACATGACCGCTCCGTTGTACCGGGTCAGCTCGTAGTAGAGATACCCGTGAAAACAGCCCGTGATCAGCGTTCCCAGATAAATCCCCGCCGTGGAGAACCACGCAAGCTTCGTCAGCTGTCTGCTGTCCGCCTTTAAGCCCAGCACGAACAGCACCAGATCCGCCGGAATCACACACACGCCCATCAGCATCAGATTGGTGACCGCGCAGAGTCTGGAGCCCGCGATCAGATTGGGCAGCCCCACCTTATCCGCACAGTACATCACCATAAAAATCATCGTCGCAAGCGGCAGCGCAAAATAGCCGTCGAAGGCATCCTGTCTCGCTTCCCGCTTCAACACACAAGTATAGACAAGCAACCCGATCCTGCACAGAAGAAACAGCGCAAACGCAAGGAGCGTCATTTTCATCAGCTTCGCCGCCCGCTCCACGCCGTAGAGCGTGATGTACGCCTGCAGATAGGCGATATCCGCCTTCTCCCGCAGCTTGCCCGCCAACGCTTTGATCCGCGCCATACCGTGGGGTTTTTCCACCGTCTGGATCACGTCCCCCGCGGACACCATGCCGTCGTTCTGATTTTCCTGCTGCTCCTCCTTCGGTGCGTCCTGATCCGCCTTTTTCCCGCCGAAGATCGAAGAGATGTCTCCCGTGATCTCCTCGCCGGTCTTTTCATCGAGCACCACGGCGCCGGTGGCCGTCCCCGTATCCGTACCGTTTATGACGTTCACCGCCCAACCGATGGATCCCTGAAACGGGATGCCCGAGGCCAGTGCCAATCCCATCGGCAGGATGGCGATGAAGCATCCGGTGAGCACCGCCGTGACTAACGGAATCAATCGCTTGGGATGACAGATTTTAATGATCGCGAGCGGCACAAAGGCCACACACAGGAAAAACGCCATGATCGTCACATAGAAATGGATGATCAGGGAACAGGCCAGCGCCATCATAAAGATCAACAGATCATCGTTGTAGTGCCACTTGCGCAAACGCCGAAACAGCGCGCTGTGCTCCCAGGGGGAATCCCCCGGCTCCCGCTTGCCGGAGCGCAGATAGCGCGCCAAAAAACCGCCGCACAAAAACAGCGAATACAGACCAAACTCCTGCGGGATGGTCCACTGTAGTCTCGACATGCTGTAGACCTCATCCACGCACTGCAGATCCATCGTCAAAAACAGCGTCAGCGCCAGGATCGGTGTGTATCTGGAGCGGAATACCGCTTTCAGCATACAATACGCGCTCAGCAGGAATGTCAGCACATGCACGCCCGCCGTGAACAGCATGCAGTTGTAGATACGGATTCCGAACAACACATGCATGGCATAAATAAAACAGTGCATGCCCTCGGGATAGACGCCGGCCGAGAACACATTCCCCTGGGTCAGCCCGTACACCCACGCATTGTGGGGATACATATCACCAAAGCCGTAGGAATAGTCCTGAAACGCGCCGTAGGTAAAATAAATCATGCCGTACAAAAGCACCACCGCCAGCAGGATATACTCTCCCACATGACCGGTGATCCGGTCGTAGATCTGATTCACTACGCGCCGGATTCTGGTCGCGATCGCCGTGCGCACCATGAGCAGCAGCTGCTTGAAGCCGTAAGTGCCGACCAGTACCCGCGCCGCCTGCTTGAGGGCATTGCGCTTATTCGGAATCCCCCGATACACCGACACCGCCATGCTCCCGTAAAACAACACCCGAAACAGCCACGGTTTCAAAAGTCCGATCAGACCGACCAACAGCACGAAGGTACTCAACAGCATCGTGCTCGCTGTCGCGCAGAAGGCAAACCGGAAGGTCAGCGACTTTCCCCGCAGATACTTGCGAAAGATCAGCGACGGCCACACAAACACCAACACCATATACGCAACATGTACTTTTCCATATTCCAACAACCAGTACAGCAATGTCATAGCCATTCTCCTAACAATACACTTCCGTCCTCCGTCTGCCGGTTGGCAAACCGAATCAGCGCCCCATCGTCCTTTCGTCTGGTAAGCAGACTGCACCGGACAGGCGCCTTGAGCAGACAAGTGCTCTGTATCTCAAACGTTGTCTCCAAACGTTTTTGTTCCCGATATTCTGCAAGATGCAGCGCCACGGGCACGCTGCCGGACCGTCCCTCCGCGTCCGTCCATTCCACCGTGCTGACCGTCTCGCAATAGATGGGGGCAAACCCCAGATTCTGTACACAGATCCTGCCGGACAGCCTGCTTACGCCCGCTTCTCTGCGCTGCCTCCCCTGCACCTCCGTCACCAGGAACCGGTAACCCAGATGCGCGCCGATATAATCATACAGGCTGCGGCCCGCAAACGCGCCCTTGCCCGTATAGCGTATCCCCTTCCATCGCTCCAGCACCGCCGGATCATGCTGCCTGTTCAGATAGGTCACATGCAGCCGCCGCAGGTGTCCGAGTATCTGCTCTGTGGTGCGCGTGTCCGGATAGCCCTCGCCGCCGATCACCTCGCCGCCGCAGGGGGCGTGCAACGTGATCTGCTCTGCAAACTGCAGCTCCTGCTCCCGTCTGGCCGGCTCCCCGTCAAAGGTGCCGCAGTCCGTCTCGGATCCCAGGAGCGCGTCGTCAAACAGCGTCCATCTGCCCTGCGCCGCCGATCCACTGCCGGTGCGTTCACCCCTTGCGGAGATACCCGCAACCTGACTGCCTTTTAAAATCCTTGCAAGCTGTGCCGGCGTCCGGACCGCCATACAAACCGTATCCCGCAGATGTCCCTCAAGCAGCGCCGCGAGGGACGCAAGATGCGTATCGCCCAGATACTTCGACCCGTGCATTTCCCCCCAGCTGCCTACCAACAGTCCCTGATAGACCAGAATATGCGCGCGGTATGCGGCCACGATACCCGCAATCTGCTCCAGATGGGTGTTCACCAGCGAAAACAGGGACGGCTCCTGCGCCATACCCCGGCCGTTTCTGTCGTACACGCCCCTGAGCAGAATCCCCTTGCCCGCCGCCGCAAAAAAGTCCAGAATCTCCCGGATCCCGTCGAGTGCCTCCGCAGGCAGCGGTGCCCGGGCGTATCGGCCGATGTCCAACAGGATCAACACCAGCGGCTCCCCGTCGCACAGACAACTCCGCGTCTGCGCCCAATCAATCTCCTCCCCCGGCACGAAGGCAAAAATCTGGTACCATCCTCTGTCTGGGTTGACCAGCGGTTCCGCGCACTCCGCAAGATCCGCCCTGCGGAAATGCCCCTCCGGCCGGATCCAGTCAAACAAACTCTTCATCCTTGATCTCCGTATCCACATGGAACCACTTGATGCGAATCCAAACCGCCGTAATCGAGAACATCATGCGGAACATATACACAATCGGTTTGAGCCCCGAGTGCATGCTGACTCCCTCCGTGCGCACATGCATGAGCGCCGGAATCTCCCGCACACGACATTTCAAAAGCAACATCTGCATCAACATGTTGGCGTCTGGATATTTGTCGTCAAAATGTCCATAGCCCGCGTAGAACGAAAACGCTTTTCTGCTCAATCCCTGCAGCCCCGTCGTCGGATCCGTGATCTTTCGCCCGGTGCCGATCCGGATCATGCAGCCAAACAGCACATAGGCGATCTTTTTCACCAGCGATGTGGGATAGCCGGACCACCCGTTTGTAAAGCGGGAGCCCAGGATAATATCCGGATATTCCCCTTTGTCGTCCGGCGTTGTGAGCTCCCGATAGATATTGGGGATATTGCTCACGTCATGCTGCCCGTCCGCATCCATCTGCAGCAGATAGCGATATCCGTGCCGCACAGCATATTTGTACCCCATCTGCAGTCCGCTGCCGTATCCCAGATTGTAGATCTGGGTGACCACCAGCGCGCCGTGTTGCCGCACTACATCCTCCGTCTTGTCCCGCGAGGCGTCATTCATCACCAGTACATCCGCAAGCGCCGCAATCTCCGGCTTTGCCAGCGCCTCCAGTACGGGACCGATATTTTTCTCCTCATTGTATGCCGGTATGATGATCAGCATTTCCTTCTGTTCCCGCATGGTTCTTTCCCTCCGTTACATCGTGAGCATCCGTTCCAGCATTCGGAAATTCTGCTCGTTTTTATGCATTGCCTGCTCGCCCAGCGCCTTCGCCCTCGCCGGATCGTCCAGCAGTGTCTCCACCGTCTCACAGATCGACGTCGGCGTCAGCTCACACAACAGTCCGTCCACCCCGGGCTCCACCTGCTCGCGGTTGCCGCTGCAGTTGGAGGTGATGATCGGTTTCCCCATTACCTGCGCCTCCTGGATCGCAATGCTTTTCCCCTCCAGCCGGCTGGCGTGCACATACAGATCCGCCTGCCGGAAATAGGGATATGGATTTTGCACCGCCCCCGCCAGAATGAAATCCTGCGTCAGGCCAAGTGCCTTGATCTGCTCTTCTAATTTTTTGCGCTGATCACCCTCGCCCAGCACATACCATCGCACATCCCGTCCATGCTCCTTCAACAGCTTCATCGCGTCGATGGACACCTCAAATGCCTTCGGCGTGATCAGTCTGCCCACGGACAGGATCCGCGTGCCCGTATAGCCGTCCGTGAAGCCGCCCGGCTCCGCGGACAGACGTCTGATCCGCTCGATGTCCAGGATATTGGGAAACACCTCCACCCGCGCCGCATGCTCCGGATACATCTGTATAAAATGCTCCTTCACACGGTCGGAGACGGCGTAAATGCTGTCAATCCAATCGTAACAGCCGCGGTCAAGTGCCCTCGTATAGCCGGCCTGCACATAATCCGTATGTACGAAAGCCGCCTTTTTCTTCGCTTTCACATGCTCCGCCACATAATAGGTGGAGCCGCCCTCCAGATATGCCACCGCCAGATCATACGCCGTGTCGAACCGCTCGCCCGCGTCCGAGAGCACGCGCCACAATAGCTTGTCAGCCTGCACCCTGCGCTTGCCCAGCATCCGCACGCCATTGGCACACAGATACGGGAACAGCCGCAGCGCGTTCCCCCGCGCCAACAGCGCGCGCAACACTGTCTTTCGCAGTACCTTCTGCCCCTCGGCGCTCAAGACAGAGCAGTCCGCATACCTCCGGTTCAGCACATGCACATACTTTGGCAGTGCCGTGCGCATCTCGCCCTGTCCCGTGAGCACATACAGCGAGACCTCATATTGCGCCGGATCCAGCCGGTTCAGCAGCGCCATCAGCGCCGTCTCCGCACCGGCCTGCCCCAGCGTATTGATCACAAAGAGAATCTTCTTCATGCCTGCCCCTCATTTCGCCGTATCTTTGGTGCCTTCTGCGCTTGTGCCACGTCCTTCTGCGCTTGCGCCACGTCCTTCCGCGTTTGCGCCCTGTCCTTCCGCGTTTGCGCCCTGTCCCTTCAGCACGTCCAGCTCCCGATAGATCTGATCCCGCTCCTCATTGAGCAGGGACACCTGGATCGCGAGCTCGTTGTTTTTGCGCATCAGGTCAGACACGATCTGACTCATGAAAAACGCGCCATACACGATGCAGAACCCGATTAGCACCACCAGAATCAAACCGGTGCCGCTGATGTATTCCGCGATGCCGGATGGCCGCAGCAGACAGCCTGCCAACACGACGATCACAGAGATCAGTCCCCAGGTCAGGCAAAACGGCTCTGTCATTTTCCGCCTTGCCAGAGAGGATATGGTCTGGCACAACAGCACGCCCCCCAGCACGATCATGATCGCCTGTAAGATCATTCCCATCGTCATTTCACGTTCAACCTCCTCACCTTTTCATACACCTTGTTGGACGGCATGTTGCCCTCCGCCCGCTTCATCAGATTTCCCTTACAGAAAATATGGATGTCCAGTCTCCGCTCCACCCAGCGCAGCCGCAGGTAAGCCACCGTCCAGCCCACAAACGCGCCGAACACCAGCCCGATCCCGTACCACACGCTGGTGAACTCCTTGGAGACCATCGCTCCGAGGAACGTCGCCAGCACAAAGGAAAAGGCCGTGAGCACCGCGCCGTCCAGATCGTTGAAATAATACATAAAGATGATCGCCGCGTACATGATAAACAGGATAAAATAGCCGGCTGTCAGGCAGGGATAGATCTGCAGCACCAGCCCGCCGAAGCCCAGCCTCGGCATAAAGATCATGCACAGGAAGAACACCACAATCGTCACAATGAACTGGATGCGCACCAGATTCACCAGCTCATCCGCCAGCTGCTCGAACATCCGCGACTTCGCGTTCTGAATGTCCATGCCCCGCCCGCCGGTCACAGCCTCCGAGTAGCGCTTGTAGCGCTCGTGGAACGCCATCTCCACCCGGGAGATAAAAATCACGCTGGCCGAAATATTGGAGAACATCGCCAGACAGGTCGCCATGTCATAGCTCGTCATGCAGACGAAGCTTTTCACCACCTCCAGCCGCATATCCGTGGTCCAAAACACAAAATTGTGCACATACAACCCCAGTGTATATAAGAAATTGGTCAGCACCAGCTTCCAATATTTTTTGAAATAGCGGAACACCTCTCTGTACCGGCCGCTGTTTTCCCTGAAATAACTCTTCACCAGCGCATACTCCAGGCTGGCGATCAACGCGAAGCCCACATCCAGAGACAACAGCATCGCGTAGGTCACATCCATGCCGCTCAGATACACCAGAATCAGCGACAGAATCACCGTCACTGCCATGCCGATGAAGAAAAAGGCGGAGATCAAATGGTACACCTTGCAGATGGACAGATACAACATGGTGTAAAACGTCATCATCAGCGCCATGTACCCGCAATATCCGTAGAACACAAAGATGGGATCCACCTCGCCCACCACATATTCATGGGTGCAGAAAATGATCCCGAACACACTGCTGAACACCGTGTTCAGCGCAAGCCCCACATAGTAACAGGGCATAATGTCATCGTATTTGTCCAGATAGATAATATCGGACATATATTTGGACAGCACCGCGTTAAAGGGCGACGCCGTCAACAATGCAAAGATAAAAATATAGAGCACCGTGCAGGAATACAGCTCTCTGGATGCGTACCCCACCTTGGAAAAGCCCAGAAAATACTGCATCAGCAGCACGGCCAGGATCACGACGAACATCGGCGCGATCGTGATGATCGTGCTGTAGCCGAAGCCGAAGAGATTGGTGACCAGCGTGTTTTTTCCATAAATCTTATTTAATTTGACGCCTATTCCAGCCACTTCCAGTCACGCTCCTTTCCCAACACTGTTTTATAAATATCATTGTATTTGCTTCTCATTTGTTCGATGCGGTAATAGCGGTGGACGCGCTCGTAGCCGACCTGCCCCATCTGCTGCCGCCCGGCCTCATTTCTGGCAAGCTCCACCATCGCCTCCGCAATCTCCTGTGTATTCATGATATGCGTCAGGATGCCCGCCTGTCCCAGCTCGTCGCCCTCCTCACCGAAGAGCAGCGCCTTACAGTTACCCACATCCGTGGCGATCACCGGTTTGCCGGCGGCGTAGCTCTCGAGGATCGTGAGGGGCTGGCCTTCACTGATACTGGTCAGAATCGTAAAATCCATCCTTCCCAGATATTCCCGCACATTGACCCTGCCGGTAAAAATCACGCCGGCAAGCTGCATGACCTCCACCAGCTCGAAACACTCCTTGGCGTACTCCTCATCCTCGTCCGTCGGCCCCATGATATAGAGCCGCAGGTTCGGCACAAATTCCTTGGCAAACGCAAACGAGCGGATCAGCGTCTTCACATCTTTGATCGGCGTGACGCGCAGCACCGCGCCGATCTGAATATATTCCGTTTCCTCCGCGGGCTTCCCGGGAAGCTGTGCAAAATTCTCCACCGTGATCCCGTTGGGCGTCAACTGGATCTTGTTGGCCTGACAGCCAAGCTCGATCTGCAGCTCTCTGGCATGCCCGTAGAGCGATGTCACCACATCGGCACTGTCATAAGCCAGTCGGGACATCTTCCGGAACTGATCAATCCAGATATTTTTATAAATACCGTTCACCCAGCTCGCTTTCAGGATCTCCTCCTCGCGCTCTCTGGTATAGATTCCGTGCTCTGAGACGATCAGGCCGCAGCCGTAGAGATGCTTTGCCAGTCCGCCCAGCACGCCCGCGTAGCCGGTCGCCACGCAGTGATAGATATCCGCCTTGGGGATTCTTGTGTGCAGGATCAGAAACAGCGGCAGATAAATCGACCGCATCGTCCAGAGAAAATCCGAAAACACCACCTGGGAGTACTCCTTGTTGTAATACTCCTCCACAATACGGAAGAAATCCTCCCCCATCAGGATATCGTCAATGGAGACTCTCTTTTCCTGAAACAGGTCAAACAAAATCTCCCACTCTGTATTCTGTCCCATGATCACACTGCGCATGGCGGCGTATTCCCTGCTGCTTAAGCGCTTCTTTTTGGACTTTCTGCGGGTCTCCTTCCAGTCCACATCGTCCAGATACGCCTCGTACACCGCCGTCACATTGTCCGGCAGCTGATACATGAATTTACCACTCTGCGATCTGTCCGAAATGATAGCCAACACCTCGAAGTCCACCGTCGGGAACGAATTGATCATGCTGTTGATCCAGCCGGAGACGCCGCCCACCACATAGGGGTAACAGCCCTCCGCCACAATACATATCTTCATACGCTTCTCCCAAGCCCTTTCGCCCTATTTACCAAACGGACCGCTGTAATGCAGAACCGCCTCTGCCTGTTCCATATGAATGAGCACATGGCTGTCCTGCACGTGGATCAGATACGCATCCTTCTCCAACATCCGATACGTGCCGCCCTGAATCTGATCGATTGCCTCGCCATGCGTCCTGAGCAGGAAATAGCAGTCTTCCGTATCGTTTTGTATGAACAGCGTGATCAGGTTCAGATCATCCGACCGCAGCTGTTTAAAATCCAGATCCAGAAAAGCCCGCGCCCGCGCGTCACTCTGGGACAGGGTGGTCTGATCGTAGATCACCAGTCTGGACCAATAGGTGGAGATATTGCTATACACCTTGTCAAAATAATTCTCCCAAGAATCCTCCTTGCCCTGCGGCCAGAGCACCCGGTGGAAATCCACCCGCATATTGCTGTAGCCGATGGCTGTGAGGATACTGCGGAGCCGCAAATTTTCAGCGTAGGAATAGACTGCCGCGTCGTGCGTGACATCCTGCAGCGTCACGGAATCCGTGTAGTAGGAAAGCAGCCCGTTCTCGCCGGCGTCGCCCGCGATCGTCGACAGATTCGTCGACCAGCCGGCCTTCTCCCACTCCTGCGGCGTGATGTCCTTCACGTTCTCCAGATAGCCGGCATTGAAGTTGTAGGCACACTCCCTGTCCCGATAGAAGAGATTGTCCTCCGTCACCTTATCCGCCAGCGTCATATTCTCCCCATAGTTCATGGAACGACCGGCCTCCGCGCCCACCTCGTTCAGCTGGCGCAGATAGAAATCCACCTGGTCGGCGGACGCCTCGGGCACCGCCTCCGCGTCATACTGCGTCATGAAGAAGCAGGTGGGCTTCAACTCATTCCGCGTGATCATCGAATAGATGGACGGCCAGAAAATATCCTGCTGAATGGACTGCGCACTGCGGCTGTACAGCGCCGTCACCGCCTCCTCATCCGCGCCGGAAAAGTCCGGATAATCCACCATCAATGTGCTCTGTGCATTCACCACGGGATAGAGCACATAGTCAGACATCTCATACATAAACAAATCCAGAAAACCAAGCCCCGTCTCATCCTTCATATAGTCGCCGTTCACGGCGAACACCATGCTGTCGCCCATACTGTTGCGCCAGATAATACGGGGAAATTTTTCCCGCTCATAGACCTTCTCGTTCATCATGCCGATCATGTAGGTCTTGGAGGCCTTGCCGGTGACATACCAGGGCATCGTCAGCTCCAAGTCCTGCAGCTCTTTGGCCTCTTTCTCATTCTGTGCCTGATAGATGGCCTCGCCGCCTAAGAGACACCCGTCAAACAGCCGGATACCGTCCACCCGCACCTTCTCCTTGGGGATGTCCTCAATCCCCAGAAGTTCCTGCAGCCGGGGCGTCGCCTGGATCTTCTCCACCGTAGGCAGCGTCAGAAACACCACCGCCGCGTCCCGCTTCTGGTACGCATCAATCAGGTACAGATAATCCTCCGCATCCACATGCTCCGCGTCGATAAAGATCATGGTCGGGATCATACGGCTGGTGGAGAACCGCGGCAGGGCATCATAGTAGGTCAGCTGATACTTTGCGTATCTGCACCACTGCTTCGCCACCGCCGACACCTCCGTGTCCTGCGGGCCGATATAGAATACATTCAACACGGTTCCCTGCACTCTGCCGGCAGACATTTTCTCCTGCGTCCACGCCATGTCGGCCCCGGGCAGATCCGCATCCGCATATTCATTGTGCGTGTAGTAGTTCCAGTTCTCCCGCATCACCTGCGAGAACTGGAACAGGAACAACAGCACTGCCATCATCAAAAATATGACAAAATATTTTCTACGTGAAACCATTGCCGCTCCTTTACCGGAAAACCCTCAAAAGCTCCAGTGTCTCATTGTCCACGACCACTGACGACTGCTTGAGCTCCTCCACCACCTCGAAAAAGCTCTCCTTCTGTCCGCTGTTAAAATACAGCTTCATTTGACAGGTGTAGGTTGCGAGCATATCCGGATACTGCACTCTGGCGCGCTCGCACCACTTTTTGCAGTTCTCATAATCCTCTATCTCCAGCAGGCGCATGCTGACCGTCTCATACTGCGCGCTGGTCACGCGCTCCCTGGCGCCGGCGTAAAACGCCTCGCAGATCTCGTCCATCACGTGGACATAATTCTCCTGCTCCATCTCGGTAAACACCCGCTGCTGCAGGATCTGATTCATATACTCGACAGCCGCCTCCGCATAGACCGCCTCGTTCTCCGGATCCTCCGCCATCTGCCTCCGGTAATTCTCCACCTTGATGCGGAAATCGTTCAGCGCGTCCTGCAATACGCTGGCCGCGTAGTGCGCCGTCTCCGTATCCTCGCTGTTGAGCGCCAGAGAGATGGAGGAGAGAAACTGTTTGATATCTCCTTTTACCACATTCATCATGAGGGTACGCAGCTCTGTGTCGTTGGTGATCTCGATGGCCTCCTCGAGGGATACCAGATTACTCTCCCGCTCTTCCTCCGCCCGCACATTGGACTTCACCTTGTCCTTGCTGAAGATTACGTCCTCGAGATCCACCGGCTCCGAGAAGAAAAATTTGTAGCACAGATAAGCCGTCAGGTAAAAGCACACACCCACGATCGGGCACAACAGCATCACAAGAAAGTGCGTAATGTAGTTTTTATTTTTCCGATACAGCACATTCCAGCACAGACAGACCACCGCGATGATCAGATTCAGCACCAGAAGCCCGATCAGAACTGCCAGACGCACCGTCATATTTCCCCTTCCTCCATGAAAATCTCGCAGGTAAAACCGATCTCCCGCAGACGCTCCATCACGATCTGGGCATCCGCCACACTTGTGTTGGACAACAACACGCCCAGACTGCCGTCCCGCATCTGTCCCACATAGTCATGCGGGCGCAGCTTGCCCGCGATCCGGTTCCCGTCCGCTTTCTCATCGGCGCCCTCATCCCGCAGTACCCGCAGCACCGTACAATCGGTCAGCCCCCGTTTCTCCGCGCCCATGTAAGCATTGATCAGCGCCGCAAAGGCATCGTCGTCCAGAATCTTACTGCCCTCCACGTAACGCTCATCCTCCAGCGCCGCCAGATAGCGGTTCGCCCGCGTGATCGCCGTATGGATCAGCGCACTGATCACCACCAGCTGGTTCGCCATGCCGAGCGTCATGCTCTCCCAGGGAATACTCCAGATCATGATGATGGTCTGGAGCTGATCGTGCTCGTCGTACACCGCATTGGCCATGAGCGGCTGATTCTCCGTCAGCTTCCGGTTGATGAACACCTTGTGATCCGCGAACGCCTCGTACATATCCTGCATCTCGCGGTAACGGATGGAATTCCCCAGGATCCGCGCCTTCTCAGAGGTCGAGGAGAACAGTCTCGCAAAATCCGCGTTGGAGACCGTGTAGATCGCCACGTCCTTGCTCTTCATCAGCTGCGCGATCGTCTCCGCCGCGTAGAAAAGCACCTCCTCCTGGCTGTACTGATCCAGCTTGGAGGTGATACTGTAAATCTTGCCCACGCTGTCGCTCTGATTGACCACCTGGGTCTCCAGCGCGTCCTTCACGCGGACGTTACTGTCATTGATATCCTTGATATCCCGCAGCTGCATCCCCAGATAATCCCGCTCCGTCTGCTGCTCGCGCCGCATCTTGGTGATGTGATCCCGCATGTAGCCCACCGTCAGCCCGACGATGAACAGCTGCGCGATCCACACATACGTATTGCTGTCGATCATGACATCAAAACCGGACCGCAGCGATGCTTGGTGCAGGATATACCCCGCCACGGAGAACGTCGCCGCCAGCGTCGCCTGCTGCTGCCCGTACACGACAGCGAAGATCAGCACATAGATCAGATAGAAATCCATCTTGGCAAAATACTTACTGTCTGCCGCCTGATTGTTCAACACATAAAAAATGAAAAAGCAGATCAGATTCTCCACAAACGGGATCATGATCTTGATAAACCATCCGGCCTTCTCCAGGAGCCGCTCCGAGAGCGGTTTCTTTTTCTCCTCCCCGTAGAGGAAGGTTCTCCTGTACCGCTTCATGTGATCCACCAGACGCCGGATCACCTTCTCCGGCTCGCACAAAAACGTGCCGCCGAACTCCTCCTCGAACCGTTTGCCCGAGAGGATCTTGCGGGAGGGAAGGGTTCCTGTGGGGATGATCTCCACATTGTAGCCCATATGACTGTGGATCAGTTCCGCCAGCTGCTGCTGTGTAATCTCCGCCCCCGATGAGATATGATACAGATTCTGCTTATGCGCAGACGCCGTGGCAATCTTGTAGATATACTCGATGGCATCCGATACATACAGCAGTGAGATCGTATTGTTTTTGTCCACACTGATCGTGTAGCGATACAGCGCCTCGATGATCATTTTGCTCGCAATGTCCGTCGCGTCCTCCGCCGTGTCCGGGATCACAAACAAATGATCCAGGCGCAATACCAGGATGTCCTTCTCACAGCTTCTGCGATAGCTGTCGCACATCTCCTCCGCCTGCGCCAGAACCATGCTCTTAAAGCCGCTCGGCGAGGTGGGCGTATCCTCCGTGATATCTTCCTCGTAGCTGCCGGCGTACACCTCATCCGAGGACAGATAGATGAATTTCCCGTAACCCGCCATCACGTAGGCCATCAGAATGTTCATCATGCGGGACGTGTACTGCACCGCCTCGTCCTCCTCGCTGCGCCAGTTGAAATTCGTGTCATAGGCGCCCATAAAGATCGTGACATCCGGACGGATGCTCTCAAAAATCTCGTTTAAGCAGGTGCTGTCATAGCCGAAATTGTATTTTTCAAACACCCTCTGATATGGGTGCTTGTCGTAGCGGTTTCCCGTCAGCAGATACACCCGGTGTCCCTCTTTTTTTAATTTGACGATCAGATTGTTGATAAAACTCCCGGCGCCTCCGATCAGTAATACATTCATATCCTTACCGTACCTTTCCCGTCAGTGATCTCAATTCCATGCTGTGCGAGCGCCCCCAGAAAGGCCTCCACATCACGCGTGATCCGCTCCGGACCCGCCTCGTAGTCCACGCACAGCTGCCGGACGATCTCCTGTCTGCCGGCGCCCATACTGCACAGCTTCACAATCGTTGCGCCCATCTCATTGAGTTGCAGCGGCGGCCTGTAATCCGCGCCTGACTGGCTCGCATCCACAAGCCACCAGGCCCCCGCCGCCTGACGAAGAAAATAGTTTCTCTGCTCCATATTTCCCCTCGATTTTGTCAGAATCGCACAGTGCTACCATTCTACTAAAAAATACATCATTTTGCCGAAAGATGCAATGCTTTTCACGGTTTACAAACAAAAAACCTTGCAAAAAACCTATAAAATACGAGAAAATAGGGATTGTAAGTCTCTTCGATATCCAGTATAATAGTAAAGACAGGAGTCGGAGACTCCTTTTTTGCCGTGCGCATATTGGTCAGGGAGGATACAACATGGGGCAGATTAATTACACACCGGTGGGAGATATTCTCACCATCATCATAACATGGATCTTGTTTTCGCAGCTAACAGCCGGACATACCAGGCGTAACGCCGGATATCGCTCCTTTTTGGCGATGGTCGCCTGCATATTTATCAGTTCCATTTCCAATGTCAGTTACTATATGGTCAGCCGGACATCGACCGCATCCATGCAGGATTTGGCCGGCGCGCTGTACTCTGTCCGTTACATAACGCTCTACGGCGTACAGTTTTTCAACGTATATTACCTGGCAAGACTGGTATTCATCAAGGGGCGCGAGCTGAAGCTGATCCGGAATATCTGCTTCGGCGTACTGGTGTTGCTCAGCGCCGTGGAGATCGGCACCAAGCTGCAGATGCATTTTGCACCGGCAGACTCCTTTCTGAAGCCGACCTACCTCTTCGGCGCCGCATTTATCTTTTATACCGGATGGATCTTCTATATCCTGATCCGGAACCGGTCGCGCATTGTGCATCTGGTATACGGCAGACTGATCATCACGTATCTGTTCTGTATCCTGATCCGCACCGTGCAGGGAAGTCACAACCAGACCTCCTTCACCACGGCCATCTATCTGTTGCCGGTTCTGCAGATTATGTATTTCCTGCACCAGACCCCGTTTGACGCCAACACCAACGCGTTTGACGAATATGCCTTTGACAATACCGTGCGGACCGCTTATCGCAAGAATGAGAAGCTCATCCTCGCCTGTCTGCACCTGTATGATTTTACACACTTGGAGGAACTGCCCGAAAACATGCGCTTCGACCTGTACCACTTTTTCTCGGGCGATGTACACGGCGCGGAACTGTTCCGCGTCCAGCACGGGCGGCTGATCCTGGTGATCCCTGAGAAAAAGAATCCGGCTTACAGCGACGTCTTAAACGATCTGACCAATTCGTTCCGCAGACTTTATGACAAATATCAGGCAGACTACCGGATCGTCATTGTCGAGACCTGTGAAGCTTTGAGCAAAGACAATGAATACCTTCCATTCCTGCAGTTTATAGAGCCCCGCATCGCACTGAACTCCATCCACATGGCGCAGGACGCGGACATCAGCGCTTACACCAGACAGCAGTATGTCATCAGCCAGCTGGAGGACATCGCGGCGCGCAAGGATCTGAACGATCCCCGGGTTCTGGCCTACTGCCAGCCGGTGTTCAACGTGACCACGAAGATTTATGACACGGCCGAGGCCCTAATGCGCATTACCCTGCCGGAGACAGGCATGCTCTATCCCGACCAGTTTATCTCGCTGGCCGAGACACGGGGGATTCTCCATCCGTTGAGTCTGATCATCCTGAACAAGACCTGCCAGACCATCCGCAAGCTGACCGACGACGGCAAACTGATCAAGCGTGTATCGGTGAATTTCTCCATCGAACAGCTTCGTCTGAGCACTTTTTGCGATGATATCATTCAGGTGATCCGGGACAATCAGGTTCCCTTTGACAAAATTGCCATTGAGCTGACCGAGAGTCAGAACGAGACGGACTTTGAGCTGGTGCGCGACAAGATCCACCAATTGAAAGAATACGGCATCACGTTTTATCTGGATGATTTCGGCACCGGCTACTCCAATATGGAACGTATCATGGAGCTGCCCTTCGACATTATTAAATTTGACCGCAGCATGGTGATTGAATCCGCACTGGACAAAAACTCCGAGTTTATGGTCAACTCCTTTGCCGATATGTTCCGCAAACTGGATTACGATGTGTTGTATGAGGGTGTGGAGACAGACACCGACGAACAGCGCTGCATCCGCATGCTGGCCGGATACCTGCAGGGCTACAAGTACTCCCGCCCCATCGATATCACCAATCTGGTCGATTTTCTATCTCCGATAGAGGACATTCCTGCGTAGAAAGAGAGCACACTTTATTATGTACCTGAGTGAGATACCCAGAGGAGCGTCTGTAAATATTACAGTGAAAAACAAAAGCGGTGCCTCCGCAGTATTTCAGACTGTGGCCGTCGAGGGCACGCGCATCGCGGGTCAGCGGCACACCTTGATTATCACCTGTATCAGACATAATGGAAAAATTGTAAACTTTGACGGCTTTGCCATGACCGCCACGATCAATCTGCCCGGGGCGGATTCACGGTCCTGCTCCTTTGTGATCAACAGCGTGGCGACCACCAAGCGCGGCACGCAGACCTGTCATGTGCTGTTTTCCAATGATAACGCCACTCCCCGGGACAGACGGGACGCCATCCGCGTGGATTTGAACGAACCTGCGACGATCAAGATCGGAGACCGGCCGCAGATCACCGTTGTGGCCAAGGATCTGTCCATCTCCGGCATTTCCTTTCTGGTGCCGGCCAGCGTAACGGCCAAGGTGGACGATGTCTTAGATGGTGCCTTTGCTCATATTCCCTTAAACGCCACCTATCAGATATCCGCGACGATCGTGCGCATAGAACCGACCAAGGACGGCCGCCTGCTCATCGGCTGCCGCCTGAACAATTTCAACAAAAGCATTGTGGCGCTGGTCACTTATCTGGCGCGCAAGCAAGGAAAAGGACAATAATCCAAGGAGGAGGTACCCTTCATGAGCAATACAGCTTCCCGCGTTCTGGTTGTGGATGACGCACCCGTCAATCGCACGCTTCTGACTTCTATGCTGGAGTCCTACGGCGTATCCGCAGATCAGGCTGAAAACGGCCAACAGTGCCTACAAATGTGCGAACAGAACAATTATGAACTGATTCTACTGGATCATCTCATGCCGGATTTCGATGGCGTAGAGACATTATTACACCTCAAAGAGCTCTTCATCCGCAAAGGCATCGAGGTGCCGGTGGTCTGCCATACCACAGAAGACGCCTACGAGATTCTGGAGCTGTACAAGACAGTCGGCTTCGCCGATGTGATACTCAAACCAATCCAGCCGCAGATTCTCGGCAAGATACTGGCAACCTATCTGCCGGATGTAGCGGATCCCGCATCGCTCGAGTAGCCCGCGCGGGCGGCCGCCTGTGCCTGTAAATGCGGCTTCCGCACAGCCGCAGGATATGCCCCGGCGTTATCGCAGCACACAACAAAAGAAGATCACGCCGTCCTTCCAGTGGGCGTCAATGCTACCCCTGTTTTTCTCCACCAGGTTCTGCGCGATCGACAGCCCCACGCCATATCCCTCTTTTTCGATATTGTGGGACTCGTCCTGCCTGTAAAAACGTTCAAAGAATCGACTGCAGTCGGTATGCTCCCCTTCCGCATAGGAATTGGATACCGTCAGCAGAAGGTTCTTTCTTTTTTGCGCGATCTGCACCCGGATCCGGCCGGCCTCATCACAGTATTTGATGGCGTTGTCCAGAAGCAGGCTCGTCAGCTGCCGCAGATCCGCCTCACTTATTTTGTGCAATATCGCTTCCGCCGGCTCCATCTCCAGCTGTTTCCCGCTCTGCAGGGCAACCGGCGCAAACATCTCCACCGTCTCCCGCACGATTTTGGCCGCGTCGATATTCTTCGGCGCCTCTCTGGACTCCTGCTCCTCCGCGCGGGCGATGCTGACCAGATTCTGGATCAATCCCGTCATGCGCTCCACCTGCCGCATGGTTGACTGATTCCATTCATTTTCTCCGTTCATCATTTGCTCCACTTCCGTGTTCGCCCGGATCACGGCCAGCGGCGTCTTCAGCTCATGGCTGGCGTTGGTCATAAACCGATCCTGCGTCTCCATATTGCGGATCTCGCTGCGAATCACCCGGAATGAGAACGCACGCACCACAAACAGTGTGGCGATACTCCCGATGCCGATCAGGGAAAGCGCCGTGTACAACAGTCTGCTCAGAATCACGATCTGATCATCGCAATCCAGGTACGCCACGATCACGCCGCCCTGTTCCCGCCTGGCCACACGGTAATAGAAAATGCCATTCTTGCCAAACTTGATATTGCTGCGCAATGCCACCGTCGCATACTCCACCGCCTCTTTCTCCGCCACGGAGGCAATGTAATTCGTCTTCACGGCCTCCACCTGCATCTCCTCGTCAAACAGCACCGCAAAATACCGCGTGGAGTACAAAAACTCCGGCGAACCGTAGATCCGCTCCCCGCGTCCAAAAATATCCTGCAGCGTGACCACACGGCCGTTTCCCGCCTCATCGTCCCTCTCCCAGCGGGGCAGGTCTCCGTCATTTTGGGCGATATAATTCAGTACATCATAGATTTCTCTGCGAATCGTGATCAGGTTTGTCACATACATCACGCCGCCCATGATCATCATCACGAGCATGAACGAAAGACCGGCGATCAGCACAAACCGTTTTCTCAATTTTTCTATGGCCTGCTTGTTCATGTCCGCACCTCCGTCCTACTGCCGGATCCGAAAGCTGCCGCCGCGCTCCCCTTCCACAACTGCCACCGAGGAAACCGCCTGTAACTTCCGGTTCAGATAAGAGACATACAGCCAGACTGTATCCTCCGTCGCCTCCGGCGCATCCGCCCAGACATGGTTCAACAAATAGGCTGTCTCCAGCTCCTTGTCCGCATTCATAATCAACGTGCGCAACAGCTCGAACTCCTTGATGGACAACCGCACCGCATTCTCCACCGCCAACTCCAGATTCGCCACCCTAAGCGTCAGATCCCCGAATTCCAGATCCTCATTGCCGTACACCGTATTGCGTCTGGTCATCGCTTTGATACGGGCGATCAGCTCCTTCATGGCAAATGGCTTGGGCAGATAATCGTCCGCCCCCGCGTCCAGCCCTGTCACCCGATCGTCCACCGAGCTCTTCGCCGTAAGCAGCAATACGGGCGTCACAATATTGCTCTCCCGCAGATTCCGCAACACCTCAAGGCCGTCCTTTTTCGGCATCATGATGTCCAGAATGATCCCGTCATATCCGTTCTTCCGGATCGCCTCCAGCGCCTCCTCGCCATCGTACACCGCATCCACTTCATATCCCTCATGGGTCAGAACCGCACAGACTGCCCTGCTCAAATCATGTGTGTCCTCTGCCAGCAATAATCTCATTTCCATCCTCCCCGGAGCCTGTTACACTTCATCCTGCAGAATCAGATCGCGAATCGTCTGCATGGATATGTCCGTGGACGCCAATTCGTCCGCACAGCGCTTCAGCTCCTGTACGATCAGGCTCTCATTCGCCACATGCTTCTTGTACTTCAAATGATGCTCCAAAGCAGCCCACGTGTCCATGGAGATCGTCCGCAGCTGAAACTCCACATAATACGTTTCCCGGATCCGCAGAATCATATGATAACTGCGGTACCCGTTGGGCTTTGCATGCCGTATATAGTCCTTCTCAGTGACCACCTTGCAATCCGCAAACGCGGTCAGCCGATCCCGGATCGTATAGACATCGTCCACAAACGCGCAGACGATCCGAAAACCGATGGCATCATGCAACACCTCCAGCGCCGACTCCGTCGTCTCCGGCAGATCATTGCGCCTGCATTTCTCCCGCATGCTCTCCTCAGACTTGATCCGGGACAAACAATGCTCCACCGGATCCATCCCCAGCTTCCCGGCAAGCTCCCGCCGGATGCTCTCCACGCGCGCCTCCATCTCCTGCTGTATTTCTATCATTTCCGGCAGATGTGCGCCGTAAATACTCTCCGACATGTTCTATATCCCTCCTGCACTGCCGCCCAGCCGAGCGCAATTCCCAGCCGGACTATAACAGTTGTTTCAGCAAATTCTTCATATCCTCCAACAGCTCTGCCGACTGCCGCAGATCTCCCGCAGAGATGGTGAAATTCTGGGCCTTGCTACCCGCATAGCCTGCCGCGTTGCCTTCCTTCGCCGTGATGACAATGGTTGCCTTGCCCTTATTCACATTGTTCACATACGTTACGTCATAAGCGTCTGCAGGCACATCTGCCGCACCGATCATCACCTTGATCACAGGCTTGATCTCCTCGCCAGTGTACTCCTGCTTGCCCAGTGCCTTGCCTGTCTTTGCATCTACAATCTTCGCCTTGGACAGATCCTTGGTCTTGTCGACGTTTACTACCTTGTACACTGTGCTGATAAAGTCTCCCGCGTCCTTCGCTGCATAGTTG
>JAFVAO010000017.1 GCA_017480445.1 Lachnospiraceae bacterium | reverse complement strand
GCGACGAAGAGCGGCAGCCTGACGATTCCTGCGAGCGTAGACAAGATTGGCTATAATGCATTCAATGGTTGTCTGTATCTGGAATCCGTAAAATTTGAAGATTATAACTATGCACCAGACGAGACGCCGGTCGCGATAGAATTCGGTGATTACTATGGCTCCTATGCATTTGCCGGCATGCCGAAATTGAAGCAGATCACCCTATCCAATCGGGTGACAGGCATTCCGAAAAATTTTGCAAGTGCATGTCCGCTGCTCTCTGCTGTGACATGGCCTTCGACGCTGAAGACGATCGGGAGATTAGCATTTGAAAATGATGCAGAACTGTTAAGTAGAAATTTCTCCGAAACCCAGCTTACGCTGATTGACGAGGGTGCCTTTAACGGATGTAGTTCGCTGGAGGAAGTCGTATTCCCGAATACACTCGTGGAGATCGGGGGCAGTGCATTCCATGCGGCGGGCATGGGCAAGGCGGCGAAGAGCGGTAGTTTGACGATTCCTGCAAGCGTGGACAAAATCGGTTATAATGCATTCCATGGTTGTCTGTATCTGAAAGAGGTAACGTTTACAGATGCAGAGGGAACACCGGTTGCTATAGAATTTGGTGACTATTATGGATCCTATGCATTTGCGGAGTTGCCGAAGTTAACCAAGCTTACCTTATCCAACCGAGTGGTTAATATTCCGAAAAATTTTGCAAGTGCATGTCCGCTGCTCTCTACTGTGACATGGCCTTCGACGCTGAAGACAATCGGGAGATTTGCATTTGAAAATGATACAGAACTGCTAAGCAGTAATTTCTCTGAAACCCAGCTTACGCTGATTGACGAGGGTGCCTTTAAGGGATGTAGTTCGCTGGAGGAAGTCGTATTCCCGAATACACTCGTGGAGATCGGAGGCAGTGCATTCCATGCGGCGGGTATGGGCAAAGCGACGAAGAGCGGCAGCCTGACGATTCCTGCGAGCGTAGACAAGATTGGCTATAATGCATTCAATGGTTGTCTGTATCTGGAATCCGTAAAATTTGAAGATTATAACTATGCACCAGATGAAACGCCGGTCGCGATAGAATTCGGTGATTATTATGGATCCTTTGCATTTGCCGGCATGCCGAAATTGAAGCAGATTACCTTATCTAATCGGGTGACGAAAATCCCGAAACGGTTCACTTCCGGTTGTTCGGCATTGCAGTATATCACGATCAACGGCGATGTAAAAACCATTGATGACAAGGCCTTCTATGTCGACAAAACCGGCACCAAGAAGGATCAGCTGGTGGAGACCGTCCTGACGACGAACAGCACCATCGCCAAGGAGTACGATTGGGCATCGGATAACCGAAAGCTCGTGGACAAGATTGCAGGCTCCAAGCCGCCTGTGGAAGAGGAGCAACCGACGATCATCGAGATCGTAAATCCGACTTCCGTGAAGCTGAGCGGCGTGACGGCGCTGACGGTAGGTGCCAAGAGTAAGCTGAATGTGACCATCGAACCGGCGGACAATGCAAATCTGGATCGTCGTCTGGTTTGGGAATCCTCCGATGCAAGTATTGTGACCGTGGATACCACCGGTACTGTGACAGCGCTGAAGGCAGGAACTGCCAGTGTGACGGTGACAGCTGCAGCGGATGCGTCCGTGAAGGACAGCATCTCCATCACCGTGACTGCAGAGGACGATGTGGAAGCACAGGATATGGCCGAGCGGCCGGAGAATGTAGAGGAGGGCGGCATCTGGGCAGTACTCTACGAGGAGAACGGCAAGGTCATCAACGCGGACAAGAAGTTTACGTATACCGGCGCTGCGATCAAGCCGGTCGTACATGTATATAACGGCAACAAGAGACTGTACGAAGGCACAGATTACACGCTCAGCTATGTGAAAAATAGCGCTGCGGTATCTGCCGGCGACAATGCGGGCAAAGCAGTGGATGCAAAATCATGGGATAAGAAGACCCCTGCCGTAGTCATCAATCCCAAGGGTAATCTCAAGGATAAGGTATATATCCTGTTCTCCATCGAGAAAAAGTCCCTTGCGGATACGGATGTGACAGCGCGTGACCTCACCCTGAAATACAATAACGGCAAGGCCTTGAAGGTGAAGTCCGTTGTACAGTACAACGGCAAAGCCCTGAAGGAAAACAAAGACTATAAGATTACCGGTGTCACTAAGGGAGATGCAACCGTTGATATCAAGCAGATCGGTACAGAGGCGGGGACTTACACGGTAGCCATCGCCGGCACTGAGGTCAACTTTACGGGTACGACCACATTTGATGTGAATGTGGCAGAGAACGCAGCGGCTTCCGCGTTCTTAAGCTTAAAGAAAGCGACCGTGACCTACAGTGAGGGCGGAGCGGCGCTTGCGAAGTTCCCGAACCAGAGTTATCTCGGCACGGATGTACCGGTGGAGCTGGATGCAGAGAAATTGATCGTGCAGGCCAAGGATGCGGAGCAGAAGGACGTGACGCTGAAAGCGGGTACCGACTATCTGATCAGCTACCAGAACAACAGAAAGCCCGGTACGGCGAAGCTGATCCTGACCGGCATCGGCGCGTATGCGGGCAGCAGCGTGACCAAGACCTTTAAGGTCGACAAGCTCACGATGAGCGACGCGGCAGTCAGCGCAGGAACGATGTCCATCGAAGGGATGGATGCGGCGTTTACCTTTGTAAAGGGCGGTGTGAAACCCCAGCCCAAGGTGACCTGGAAATTCGCGAACGGCAGCACGGAGACACTGGTTCTGGGTAAGGATTACACGCTGGCGTATGCGAAGAACGCTCTGTGCGGAAGTGCTGCAACCCTTACGATCAAGGGCAAAGGCAATTTTGCCGGCAGCGTGACCAAGGGCTTCTCCATCCAGGCACAGACGGACGGAACCGTGATCGATGTACAGGCGGCGGACGTTGTATACAAGGAGAAAAAGGGCAACTGGCAGACCAAGGTAGCGCTGCTTGATGCAGACGGCAAGAAGCTGGTGGCCGGCAAGGATTATGACAAGAACCTGAGTTATGTGGTGGTGAGCGTTCCGGCAGGCTCCTCTATCCGGATCGGACAGGTGCCCGGTGCAAGCACCGTGCTTCCCGTAGGCACCGTCGTAAAGGTGAGTGCAAAGGGTATCGACAATTATGATGGCGCTGTTTTCACCGGAAGCTATCGCGTGACACCCGCTTCCATCAGTGGCGTGACCTTCAAGATTGCGGATCAGGATTACACCGGCGCACCGATCTACCCGACCAAGTCGCAGATCCAGATCACCAAGGCGCCCAAGGGTATGAGCACGTCGGATGTGACCTATGAGATCGTGAGCTACGGTGTCAACACTTCCAAAGGAAACGGCACGGTAGTGGTGCGTGGTACCGGTAACTTTGGCGGCTACAAGACGATCAAGTTCAAGATCGGCCCCAGAAGTATTTTTGACTGGTGGAGAAAATAAAACCAATAGCAATGTGTATACAGGCCCCGCGAGAGCATTCTTTCGGGGCTTGTAATAAAGGAGGCAGCAGGATGAAAAATTTAGTGGTTTATTACTCGTTGGAAGGCAATACCCAATATGTCGTGGACAAAATCAAGGAACAGATCGGGGCGGATACACTCCGCCTGGTTCCTAAGAAAGCGTATCATGACAAGGGACTTGCCAAATTTCTCTGGGGCGGCAAGAGCGCTGTGATGGCGGAGAAGCCGGAGCTGGAGGCCTATGAGGTGGATCTGTCCGCGTATGATCGCGTCATTTTCGGATTCCCTGTATGGGCGTCGAATTTTACGCCGCCTTTGCGGACGTTTATCGAGGATCATGCAGCACAGCTGCAGGGAAAGCATTTCGCTGCGTTCGCTTGCCAGACCGGAGCAGGCGGTGAAAAAGCCCTGGAGAAGCTCGCCAAAAGCGTCGGGATCGCCCGGTTTGAACAGAAGGCGATTTTCCTGGATCCCAAGGCAAAGCAAAGCGCGCAGAAGGATGAGCAGATTCGTGCGTTCTGTGCCCGGTTGGCGGAATAAGCGCAAAATAGAATGATCGAGATACGGAAAGCGGGGAACAAAACAGTGGACGAAACAGCGAATATAATCGTGAAAAAATGGCTCACGGAGAAAGGCTATGCGGACCGCATCACCGTACATGCCGAGACAATCGACACGGTGGAACATGCGGCACAGCAGATCGGATGTAGCGAGGCGGAGATTGCCAAGACGCTTTCTTTTCTCGTGGATGAAAAGCCGGTGGTCATTGTCATGGCGGGCGATGGTCGTGTGAACAGCTCAAAATTCAAAGCGCAGTTTCACACCAAACCCAGCATGGTGCCGCGGGATCAGGTGGAGGAATTGATCGGCTTTGCGCCCGGCGGAGTGTGCCCGTTCGGCATCGCGAAGGGGATTCCGGTGTGGCTGGATATCTCCATGAAACGATTTGCCCATATCCATCCGGCGGGCGGCAACGAATATACCTCCGTGAAACTCACGCCCGCGGAATTGGAGGAGGCTTCTGAGGCGACCGGTTGGTGCGATGTGTGCAAGGGCTGGGAGGAGAACGCATGACAGAGATGGAGCAGTTAAAGGAAATCGTGAAAAAGCTTCGCGCAGAGGACGGCTGCCCCTGGGATCGCGCGCAGACCCACTCCAGTCTGAAGGCAGCCTGCGTGGAGGAGGCCGCAGAGGTGGTCTGCGGCATCAACATCCTCGACAAGACCGGCGACGCCGATAATCTCAAGGAAGAGCTGGGCGATCTGCTACTGCAGGTGGTATTTCATGCCGTGATCGCGGAGGAGGAAGGACTTTTTACCCTTGACGATGTGACGCGGGGCATTTCCGATAAAATGGTTCGCCGCCATCCCCACGTCTTTTCCGGCGCGGTCTACTCGTCCGACGAAGAGCGCCATGCCGCGTGGGACGCCATCAAGAAGGCGGAAAAGGCAGGCAAAGAGTGGCAGACCCCCTATCTTGCCGCAGCTATGGACGAGGCTAAGGAGCTGATTGACGTGGCAAAACAGCGGAAACATATGCATTGATTTTTTTATACAGTGTGATATAATATCTTAAATCATGTAAACAATGTTTTGTTTTTTAGTGGGGAAGAAATTATGAAAAAGGATAATCACGGTTTTTCGCTGGTGGAGCTGATCATTGTGCTCGCGATCATGGCGGTTCTGACGGCAATTCTGACACCGCAGTTCCTCAAATATGTTGAGAGTTCCCGTGTTTCCAAGGACGAGTATGAGGCGGATCAGATCAAGAAGGTGATTGAGATGGCGTGGACGATCGAGATCATCAACCAGGAACTGGATATGAAGCCGGGAGAGAGCATTATTGTATCCTACACGGACGGTGCGAGCGAATTCTCCTGCGCGTCGACCTATCCGCATCTGGAGGCAGAGATGGAGAGCACAATCAATATTCCGTTCAAGTATCTGTCCAAGAAGCACCGCGGGCAGACATTCTCTGTGGAGCTGATCTGCGATCCGGACGGAAACTATCGCGTGGAAGGCGACGCGAAGGATGACACCTGCTGGAGCGATTAGGGCTATCCTTGAGGGACAAAAAGTTTGTTAAATTTTTAATTTTTTAATTGCCAAATCGGTTCACATAGTCTATACTCTTGTTATGGACATTTTTGGCCCGGGTGTATTTGACCATCGGGCGTGAAAGGGGAAAATAAAAATGAGTAAAGCAAAAAAAGGTAAACGTAATGTCATCGTCGGACAGTCCGGAGGACCTACCGCTGCGATCAATTCTTCTCTTGCAGGCGTGTTCCGTACCGCCAAGGACAGAGGATATAAGAAAGTATACGGTATGATTCATGGTATTCAGGGGCTGTTGGAGGGTCGTTATATCGATCTGTCCGAGCATATCCGCACCGGTCTGGATGCAGAGCTTCTGAAGAGAACGCCCTCTGCTTATCTGGGCACTTGCCGTTATAAACTGCCGGATATCAGCGACAACAGGGAACTGTATGACAAGATTTTCCAGATCCTGAATGATCTGGAGATCGACTGCTTTATCTACATCGGCGGTAACGATTCCATGGACACGATCAAGAAGCTGTCTGACTATGCGATCGTATTCGGATCAGACATCCGCTTCGTAGGCTGCCCGAAGACAATTGACAACGATCTGGCTTTGACTGACCATACACCGGGCTACGGTTCTGCTGCAAAATACATCGGAACGTCCATCAAGGAGATCATCCGCGACGGTTTCTGTCTGGAGACACCTACCGGTCAGGTTTGTGTTGTAGAGGTGATGGGACGTAACGCAGGCTGGCTGACCGCTTCCGCAGTGCTTTCCAAGGGTGAGGACTGCGACGGACCGGACGCGATCTATCTGCCGGAGATTGCTTTTGACATCGAAAAATTTGTGAACAAGTGCAAAACACTGTTGGAGAAGAAGAAATCCGTAGTGGTTGCGGTATCCGAGGGCATTCATACCGCAGATGGTAAGTATATCAGTGAGATGGGTAATACCACCGAGTATGTGGATGCGTTCGGTCACAAGCAGTTGACCGGTACCGCACGCTATCTGTGCGATGTCCTTTCCAAAGAGATCGGCTGCAAGACCCGTGCGATCGAGCTTTCCACCTTACAGAGAGCGGCAAGCCACTGTGCTTCCCGTATCGATATTCTGGAGGCATATGAGGTAGGCGGTGCTGCAATGAAGGCAGCGGACGAGGGCGACAGCGGCAAGATGGTTGTCATCCAGCGCCTCTCCGACGATCCTTACCAGGCAGGTACCGAGGTGAAGGATGTACACAAGATTGCAAACGACGAGCGTCTGGTGCCCAGAGAGTGGATCACCGAGGATGGCACGTACGTGACCAACGAGTTCCTCACCTATGTAAGACCGCTGATCCAGGGCGATGTGGCGCCGATCATGGTGGACGGTATTCCCCGTCACCTGTATGTACCCGGCTACCATGAGCTGCTCTAATCCAAATCCTACCATAACAAAATTGATTTATAAAAAAATGTCGTCAGGCTTTCGCCCGGCGACATTTTTTATGTCGAACCCTTACCTGCGCATCTGCGGCAGCTTCATAAACTCTGCGAACGGCACCGCGCCGGAGACGACAAAGCCCTGATACGTATCGACCGCGAAATCTCCGATCAGCCGCAGCATATCCTCATCGGCGATACCCTCCGCACACACCTGAATGTTGGAAGCCTTGGCAAAGGTACACAGGGCGTGCAGCAGCGCGCGATCCTTCTCGCTTTGCTTCAACTGCGCGCTGAAATCCCGGCCGATCTTGATGATATCCACGGGCAGGCTGCGCACAAGACGCAGATCCAGCAGGCAGGAGCCGTCCAAGGCCACGTGGATCCCGCAGGACTTCAGGTAATTGACCTCACGCGCCAAGAAGCCGGGATTCAAGAAACGGCACTGATCCGTGAGCTCCAGACACAGGTTCTTGCCGGGGAAATTCTCCCGCTTCAGCAGGGTCAGCAGATATTGGTGAAATTCAGGCTGCTCCAGCTGGCGGTGTGCCAGATTCACCGTCACCACCAGATCCGGCTGGATATCCAGCATTTTCCGTCCCTCCGAGATGGCCCGCTCCAGAATCCAGTTGTTCAGACGGGAAAAAGAGGTGTCATTCTCCAGCCAGCGCAGGAATTCGCCGGGGGAGATGCGTCCCTGCGACGCACAATCCCAGCGCAAATACGCCTCGCTGCCCGCCAGTGTATGATCCGACAAGCGCAGCACCGGCTGGTAGAACAACGCAAAATGATCACAGTTGTTCAGGACATCCCGATGAATCTCATTTACCAGCTCCAGCGTCTTGCCGTTGTTGTTCAGATAATCATTCTGCAGGATGATCGGTTCGCCGCCGGCCTCTGTCTCCGAGCGGTTTCCGGCGAATTTGGCACAGACCAGAATCGCGTGCACATCCACCGAAGGATCATCCGCCACCACGATGCCGCCGCACAGCTTGATGTTGATCTTGGTGTCGTCGATGGTGAGCAGGTGTAACGCATAGTTTTTCTGACCGATGTAGAGACGGCGCATCTCATCCGCCGTCATCGTCTCTGAGCAGAACAGCAGCATGCTGCCCTCCCCGCGGAACAGCTGTCCTGCGTTGCCAGCCAGGTCTTTTAAATGATCGGCCAGAGCCGCCATCACGCGGTTGCCGAAGGTATATCCGTAGAGCGTATTGATTTCATTGAGGTTCGTCGCGCGCAGCAGCAGAACGACAGCGCGTCTGCCGGTGGCGAACAGCTGCCTCAGATGCTCCAGAAAACGCACCTGGTTGGGCAGACTGGTGGTGGGATCCGTGTTTCCCTCCACGCCCTTGCTGGTGATGGCCGCCGCGAGATAGGTAGGCGCGCCGGCGTAGTCTTTGATGACAAAAAAGCGCACGCTGTAAGGCACCAGATCCCCGCTTTAGCTGCGGATACTCCAGGTGTTCTCCTTTTTCTCCAGACGCCTTTGCTGGATCAGATCCAAGTCCTGTACCAGCTCCTCAGCATCTCTGGGCGGCAGGATATCCTGCAGAAGCTGCGACTGGTGGTGGACGAACTCCCCGGGAAGTGCGAAATCCGTCACTGCCTCAGGAGACCAGCGCGCCACGTCGTCATGGATATCCAGCATGAAATAGTATCTGCCCTTGGTTCCGGCGGATGTCACAAAGCTGTCATATAATTTATTCAGGCGATAGTACGTAGCGTTGCTGTCCATGGCGTTTCTCCTTTCTGCGACAACATTTTTATGTATTTCGGCAGGCGGAGCCGGAAAATTTACCGCTGCAAATAAAAAAGCCCTACAACCTCTTCACATACAAAGGCTGTAGGACGCTTTTATTGTGTGCGTCCCGTCTTGTGATCGCGCGGATCTTAATCTCTTTTCTCCCCCTTGTTCCAGCTCTTGATCGCCGCTGAAGCAGTCATTTTTGTCTTCCCGCAATTTCCACAGTTCAAACATCTCACCCAATGGGCGAATGCACTGGTAGAAGCGTTCTCTACCTCGCACTTTTCAGAGCCGCATACGGGACATTTCGCAATTGGTTCAGCCATTGAAAGCACCTCCAGACACGCATACAAAATCTTCCCTTTGCTATGTATTATATCATAAAATCGCGGTGGTGTATACCAAATTGACAGAAATTTACCAATCAAAATCCTTAAAAAAATATAAACTGGAAATAAAAATTTTATGAGGTGACGCGCGAAAACAGATCCGTAAAATGCGTAAAATCAGCGGGAAATATTGACAGCGGCGGGATTTTGTTTTACAGTATATATAACTTTAACAGTTTAACACTTAAAAGTGTAGAAGTTTAAAGTGTAAAACATGCTTGCCGGGTCGCATACGGACCACATACAGACCGGCCGGCTAAGACAAACAGACAACAGAAACAGAAAGGGAGCACAACATGAAACTGGTAATTTTGATTTTGTATTTTGCGGTACTGATCGGCATTGGCCTGTACTGCCGGAAGAACGCGACGGACGTCAACGGATTCGTCCTGGGCGGGCGCTCGGTGGGACCGTGGCTTACGGCGTTCGCGTACGGCACCTCGTATTTCTCGGCGGTGGTGTTCGTGGGATACGCGGGACAGTTTGGATGGAAATACGGTATCGCGGCCACCTGGGCAGGCATCGGCAACGCGATCATCGGTTCGCTGATGGCGTGGGTGATCCTGGGCAGACGCACCCGCATCATGACCCAGCACCTGGACTCGGCGACAATGCCGCAGTTTTTCGGGGAGCGCTTTGACAGCAATGCGCTGAAGATCATTGCGTCGGTGATCATTTTTATCTTTATGATCCCCTACACCGCTTCCCTGTACAACGGCTTGTCCAGACTGTTCGGCATGGCGTTTGACATCGATTACTCCGTGTGTATCATCCTGATGGCGGTGCTCACTGCGATCTACGTGATCGCAGGTGGTTACATGGCGACGGCGATCAACGATTTCATCCAGGGTATGGTGATGCTGGTCGGTATCGTCGTGATCATCGCGGCGGTGATTAACGGCAAGGGCGGCCTGATGGCGGCGCTGGACGGACTCGCAAGAGTGAGCGACGAGACCGTGGCGACCACGCCGGGTATCTTCGCGTCCTTCTTAGGGCCGGATCCCCTGAATCTCATGTTTGTGGTGATTCTGACCTCGCTGGGCACCTGGGGACTGCCACAGATGGTACAGAAGTTTTATGCGATTAAAAATGAGGAAGCAGTTAAGAAGGGTACGATTATCTCCACTTTGTTTGCGCTGGTGGTGGCGGGCGGCTGCTATTTCCTGGGCGGTTTCGGCCGTCTGTTCTCCGATCAGATCGACGTGGCGGCGAACGGCTATGACTCCATCGTGCCGACAATGCTGCAGAATCTGGGGCCGGGGCTGATCGCGCTGGTGGTGATTTTGGTGCTGTCCGCATCCATGTCCACTCTTTCTTCGCTGGTCATCACCTCCAGCTCCACGCTGACCATTGACTTTATCAAGGGCGCATTTGTGAAAAATATGAAGGAGCGCACGCAGCTTCTGCTGATTCGTCTCCTGATCGTGGTATTCATCGCGATCTCCGCGGTGATGGCGCTGATTCAGTACAAGAGCTCCGTGACCTTCATCGCCCAGCTGATGGGTATCTCCTGGGGCGCTATGGCGGGTGCATTCCTTGCGCCTTTCCTGTATGCGCTCTACTGGAAAAAGACGACCAAGGCATCTTGTTTTGTGTCCTTCTTCTTCGGCAGCATTCTGATGATCGTGGATATGGTGAAGCCGGCAGTGCTGCCTGCCATCATGCGTTCTCCGATCAACTGCGGTTCCATCGCGATGCTGGCGGGACTTGTGATCGTGCCGGTGGTGAGCCTGTTTACGCCGGGGCCTGATACGAAGAAGGTGGGGGAAGTATTTGCCTGCTACGAGACACCTACCCAGGTGCCGCAGAAGACCGCTCTGGGCAAGTAAAGCGCACAAGCAGCCAGGACGCACGACGCAGCATGCAGGTGCCGCGGAGGACGGCTCCGGGCAAATAAGGAAAAGAGAAACGCACAGGTCGCAATCTGATGTATCGTACGGATTGCATCTGTGCGTAAAATCTGCTACAATCATACCAGAGTGCTTGCACAATTGATGAGAAGCAGAGGATAAAAATTATGATGTCTGAATACAGAAAGGCAGTGAAGCGGGGGGAGCAGGAGTGCCGCAATGCGCTCTCTCACGGGCGCTATCCCTACGTCACTGCCTTGGAAGATTTTATGGAGGAGAGCCGCTATACGGCGGAACAGCATATCGGGATCAAGGAGATCCCGCTGTCGATGATCGCCGGAACGAAGACAGCCGGCAGGCAGAAAGCGTTTTCCTGCGGTTTTATGCCCATTCTGAAAGAGGGCAGCGAGTTCTCCGCCAAGTGGTCCCAGCTCTACGATATCCAGGAGGCGGAAGGGTTTCGGGATCCCATCAAGGTGTATGAGTATCTGCAGCGCTTCTACGTGCAGGAGGGCAACAAGCGCGTATCGGTGCTGAAATACTTAGGCGCGACGGGCATCTACGCGGATATCACGCGATTGCTGCCCCGCAAGAGCGACGACAAGGAACACGAGATCTACGAGGAATTTTTAACATTTTACGAGGTGGCGCCGATCTACGGCATCTATTTTTCCGAGACCGGGGGCTATAAAAAGCTCGCGGAACTGCTCGGCAAGGATCTGGAGGAACCCTGGGAGGAGGATCTGGTCAGGGATGTGCGCCAGTCGTACGAAGAGTTTGAGGCAATCTTTATGGAGCTGGGCGGCGGGAAGCTTGCGATGACAGCGGGAGACGCCTTGCTCATTTATCTGGAAATCTATGATTTTCATACGTTGACTGAAGGGGCCGCAGGAGAGATCCGTAAAAACATCCAGGCGATGTGGAAGGAGCTCCTGGTGGAGAACCGAGAGGACAAGATCGCGCTGGTGGAGACGCCGACGGAGGAGTCAAAGGGGAATGTCTTCAAGGACATCATCAAAATGACCCAGACGCCGCTGTATACGGCGAAGAATCCGCTGCAGATCGCTTTTGTCTATGACCGGAGCGTGGCGGATTCCCGGTGGGTGTATGCCCATGAGCTGGGGCGCAACAATCTGGACGCCTGCTTTGACGGGGCGGTTTCCACCATGAAATATGAGGCCTGCGACACGGAGGAGAAGGCGGAGGCAGCCTTCGACGATGCGGTGGAGAAGGGGGCACAAATGATTTTCACCGTGTTTCCGTCCCAAATGAACGAAACCCTCAAGGCGGCGGTCAAATATCCCAAGGTCAAATTCCTGAACTGCTCGGTAAATCTTTCCAGCAATGCGGTGCGCACCTATTACGGGCGCATGCACGAGGCCAAATTCATCATGGGTGCGCTGGCGGCGAGCGCGTCGGAGAATCATCGGATCGGCTATGTGGCGGACTATCCCATCTACGGGACGCTGGCGGGCATCAATGCATTTGCCATCGGAGCGGCGCTCGTGGACCCGGGAGCGAAGATTTATCTCGCCTGGTCCACCAAGGCGGACGGCGACTGGCAGCGGGAGCTCAGGGACCGCAAGGTCGACGTGCTCTCGGGGCCGGACATCATCAAACCTCATGATGTGTCCAGAGCTTACGGGATCTATAAGCTGAATGCGGAGGGCAACATTGACAATCTGGCAGCGCCGGTCATCAACTGGGGGCGCTATTATGAACTGATCGTGCAGACCGTGTTAAACGGTGCCTGGGATTCCGCACAGGTGGCGGAGAAAAACCAGGCGATCAACTATTGGTACGGCATGTCGGCGGGGGTGATCGATGTCATTCTGTCCGACAGAATTTCATATTATTCTGCGAAGCTTGCAAATGTGCTGAAAAAGCTGGTGGTGGACGACAGTATCCAGATTTTCGGCGGAGAGCTCCACAGTCAGACGGAGATGATCAAGCCGGCGGACAGCGAAGGGCTTACGGGGGAAGAGATCGTCAACATGGACTGGCTCAACGACAATGTGGTCGGCGAGATACCGTCTATGGATGAGCTGGTGGTGCAGGTACAGGAAGTGGTGAGCGTGAGCGGGGTAAAACGATCATGAATATACTGGGGATAGCAGATGTAGAGGAAAAATCATTGTGGGATTACTACGATCCGGCGCGTCTGGCAGACGTGGATCTGATGATCTCCTGCGGGGATCTGAATCCGGATTATTTACAGTTTCTGGTGACCATGACCAACAAGACACTGTTGTATGTGCATGGGAACCATGACACGGCATATGAAATGAATCCGCCGCTGGGGTGCGTCAATATTGACGGACGGCTGTATGAACACAACGGCGTGCGCATTCTGGGACTGGGCGGCTGCATGAAATACAAGCCGGGCCGGCTGATGTACACGGAGAGCCAGATGCGGCTCAGGATCATGCGGGTGATGCCGCAGATCGTGCTAAAAGGGGGCTTCGACATCCTGGTGACCCACGCGCCGGCGGACGGCTACGGAGATCTGGAGGACATGCCCCACTGGGGGTATGACTGCTTTAACGAACTGATGGAACGTTTTAAACCCAAGCTGATGCTGCATGGCCATGTGCACCAATGCTATGGCACCGGCTTCAAGCGGGCGATGACCCACACGTCCGGCACGGAGATCCACAACTGCTGCGGACATGTGCATCTGCAGTATGACGAGACCGCACAGCAGGCGGCGCATCGCTCTGCTTTGTATAATCTATACGCATCTATGAAGCGCTAATTGGGTAATTGCGAAACGCAGTTACTGCATGAGTGTCATTGTGCACATTGTATATGCCATCGCAGGCACGCTTCCGCTGCATGTAAAACGCAGCGGTACTAAGATCGCAAAGTACGCGATCTAAGTGCCGGCGTTTTCCAAAGCAACGATTGCTTTTGCGCCTGCTTATGGAATATACAATATGCCCAATCCGACACTTTCAAATACAGGAAACGATAGGGAGGAAATAAGATGGCAAAGCAAATGATAGAAATCCGCTGGCACGGCAGGGGCGGCCAGGGGGCCAAGACCGCAAGTCAGCTGCTGGCGGACGCGGCGTTTATGGCGGGAAGCTATGTGCAGTCGTTCCCGGAGTACGGACCGGAGCGATCCGGCGCGCCGATCACGGCGTACAACCGGATCTCGCAGGAGCGCTGTCTGGTGCATTCCAACATTTATGAGCCGGACTACGTGGCGGTCGTGGACGAGACACTGCTGGAGAGTGTGGATGTGACCGCCGGTCTGAAAAAAGAAGGCGCGATCATCGTCAATACGGCGAAGACGCCGGACGAGATCCGGCCGCTGTTAAAAGGATACGCCGGCAGGGTGTGCACCATCGACGCAAGGCATATCTCCACCACCAATCTGGGTGCGTATTTTCCGAACACCCCGATGCTGGCAGCGGTGGTTGCGGTGAGCGGTTGCGTGGAGCGGGAACAGTTTCTGCAGGACATGGAGGGCTCCTACCGCCATAAGTTTGCGAAGAAGCCCCAGGTGGTCGAGGGCAATCTGAAATGTTTGCATCAGGCGATGCAGGAAGTGAAGGGGTGAGCGGAACATGAGCAGAAAAGCGGCAGAGATCAACGAGCAGATCCCCTGGCAGGAAATGACTGTCGGGTGTGAGATTTATGAGCCGGGCACCAGCCGGCTGACCAAGACGGGAGAGTGGCGCTCCAAGACCCCGGTGTGGATCGAGGAAAAATGCAAGCAGTGCGTGCTGTGCGCGCCGTTTTGCCCCGATGCGTGTATTCCGGTTTCCGACGGGAAACGGGGAGAATTTGATTACGATCATTGTAAGGGATGCGGTATCTGTATCAAAGCATGTCCCTTCAAAGCCATAGAGTGGAAGGAGGAAGAGGCATGAGTATCCGCGAGAGACTTTCGGGGAATGAGGCCATCGCTACGGCGATGCGCCAGATCAACCCGGACGTATTTGCAATGTTTCCCATCACACCGTCCACGGAGATTCCGCAGTATTTTGCCCAATATGTGGCGGACGGCAAGGTGGACACGGAGTTTATCTGCGTGGAGAGTGAGCATTCCTCGCTGTCCGCGTGCTTAGGCGCGGAGGCAGCAGGCTGCCGCGCGGTGACGGCCACCTCCTCGGCGGGACTTTCCTACATGAACGAGGTGCTGTACGTGGCGGGTTCATCGAGACTGCCGGTGGTACTGGCGGTGGCGTGCCGTGCGCTGACCGGCCCCATCAACATCAACCACGACTATTCCGACTCCATGGCGGAGCGCGACTCCGGTTTTATCCAGCTCTACGGGGAGAATAACCAGGAGGTATACGACAATTATCTGATGGCGCACCGGATCGCGGAGCATCCGTCGGTGCGGCTGCCGCTTATGGTGTGCGAGGACGGCTTTATCACCTCCCACGCTATTGAAAATATCGAGCTGGAGGAGGATGACAAGGTCAAGGCGTTCGTGGGCGAGTATCATCCGGAAAACTATTTGCTCAAAACGGAGAATCCGCTGGCAGTGGGCCCTTACGGGGTGTCCGGCTACTATATGGAGGCCAGAGTGGCACAGGCGCAGGCGATGAAAAACGCCAAGCAGGTGATCTTAGATGTGGCGGCGGATTTTGAGAAGACCTTCGGACGCAAATACGGATTCTTCGAGGAATACCGCATGGATGACGCCGAGATCGCCATGGTGATCATGGGTTCCTCCGCGGGTACTGCCAAGGCGGCGGTGGATGAACTGCGGGAGAGCGGCGTGAAAGCGGGACTTGTGAAGATCCGCGTGTTCCGTCCGTTCCCGGGTGAGGAGCTGGCCAAGGTGCTCGCCGGCTGCAAGGCGGTCGCGGTGATGGACAAGAGCGAGGGCTTCAGCGCCTGCGGCGGTCCGCTTTTTGCGGAGACGGCGGGTGCGTGTATCAACTTAGAGAAGCGTCCCAAGATGGTCGATATTGTGTTCGGCTTAGGCGGCAGAGATTTCACGGTCGCGGCGGCGAAGCATGTGTATGAGAGACTGCAGGGCATCGCAGAGACGGGCGAGGTCGGAGAAGTATACACGCATATGGGACAGCGGGAAGCATAAGAGGATAGTAAGCATCCGCAAACAAGGTGCATTCCGTGTGTCATTGTGCAGATTGTATATTCCAGCGCAGGCACGCTTGCGCTGCATGTAAAACGCAGCGGTACTAAGATCGCACAGTACGCGATCTAAGTGCCGGCGTTTTCCAAAGCATTGATTGCTTTTGCGCCTGCTTATGGAATATAAAATCCGCACAATTCGAACCGGAGAGAAGTTTCCGGATGTTGACAGATAAAAGGAGACGGACATGGCATATAATTTGAAAGAGGAAATGAATAAAGAGGAGCGCTTTCACTCCGGCCACAGGCTGTGTGCCGGATGTGGCGCAGGGATTGTCTGCCGTGCGATGATGCGTGCGGTGGATCCGGAGGACAAGGCGGTGATCTGTAACGCCACGGGCTGTCTGGAGGTTTCTTCCTTCCAGTATCCGTACACGGCGTGGGAGGATTCCTACATTCACACGGCGTTCGAGAATGCTTCCGCCACGGCATCCGGCGTGGAGGCGGCCTACAAGGTGATGAAGCGCAAGGGGAAGCTTTCCGCTGAACAGAATTTCAAGATTCTGGCCATCGGCGGCGACGGCGGCACGTATGATATCGGTTTTCAGTCCCTTTCGGGGGCACTGGAGCGCGGACATGATTTCACGTATTTTTGTTATGACAACAACGCCTACATGAACACGGGCACCCAGCGTTCCTCCGCGACGCCGCAGTTTGCGTCCGCGACGACGACGCCGGCGGGCGTGGAATCCGTGGGCAAAAAGCAGGCCCAGAAGGATCTGACCCAGATCGTGGTGGCGCACGGCGCGCCGTATGTGGCGCAGACTACGCTCTACGGGAATATGAAGGATTTCCACGAGAAAGCACATCGGGCGATCTACACGGCGGGGCCGACCTTTGTGAACGTGCTGACGCCCTGCCCGCGGGGCTGGAATTATCCGGCAGAGAACCTGCTGGAGATATGTAAGGCTGCCATCGACACCTGCGTGTGGCCGCTGTACGAGGTGGTGGAAGGGGAGTACCATCTCACCTACGAGCCCAAGAAGAAGCTGCCGGTGGAGGAATTCATGTCCAAGCAGGGACGTTTTGCTCACTGCTTCAAGCTGGGCAACGAATGGACCATCGAGGCTGCGCAGGCTTACGTGGACCGGAAGTGGGAAGAACTGTTGGAAAAGTGTAGATAAGACTGGGGGTATGGGTATGGACGAAAAGCTGTTTACGAATCAACACATTTTGGCGTGGCTTGCGTATTTTTCAGAAAATACGGACATTGATCTGGAGCATGTCAAGCTGCTCGACATCACGCGGAAAAACAAGAACCTGATTCCGACGGTGGAGGCGCACAGATGTGTGCTGGTGTTCACGGAGGCGGGCAACAAAGATATCTTCTACAAAATGTGGGATGTGGGTCTGGGCGAGTGCGAAGTGATCTACAACGAGGGCTCCGAGCCGGTCGGCCCCATCAAACGGGACAAGGTGTCTGACATGATCGATCGCGGGATCAATGCCTCCGCGGGCATGATTGTGCTGAATCCGAACGCCAGAAGCACCATCAAATTCGGCATGGACAACAAGCTGTTCGCGACGGGCTCCGTCAAATACGTGGGCTCGGAGATCCGGTCGGTGCTGTTGTCGAAAATGAGGATCCACGAGAGCAAGAACCTGTGCGTGATCTCCGGCGAATCCATCGCGGTGGAGGCGGCCATGATGAACGGCGAGGGCGAAGTGATCGCGGTGGAGTACAAGGAGCGCGATCGCGAGACCATGGAGGAGAATGTCAACCAGTTCGGCCTGCACAATGTGACGATCGTCGATCATGTGGGCGAGGACACCATGGGGAAGTTGCCGGTGCCGGACACGACCATGCTGGTGGCTTCGGCAAGCCTGGAACAGGAGCTTTCCTACCTGACGGGCATCAACCCGAACATGGAATTTGTCATTTACACCCTGGATTTCAAAGCGGCGGCATCCATGCGGGATATATTGGCCAAATTCGGCATCACGGACGTGACGATCATCCAGATCGCCGTCTCGAAGCTGACATCCAAGAATGTATTTGAAAATCAGCCGGCGCCGTGGATTATCTCGGCGAAGGCGGGAGTATAGAGGGATAAGGAGGAAAAAAAGATGGCACTATCAGATTTATTGAGTGAGTTGGGCGGCGCGATCTCCAGCAGAGGGCAGGAGGCTGCGAACAAGGCGAAGGAGATGAGCGGCGTATCTTCACTTAAGTCCAAGATCACCACGGCGGAGAACGGTAAAAAAGCGGTATTCGCGGAGTTGGGTGAGAAGGCGTTCGCAGAGCATGCGGATTGGATCCAGACGCAGTATCCGGAGTTATATGAAAAAGTGAGCGGACTGCAGGCGGAGATCGAGCAATATACGCAGGAGATAGAGAGTCTGAAGCAGACGACGGCGGATGCCAATGCGGCGTTGCAGAAGGCCAGAGCGGATGCGGCGGCTGAATCGGCGGCGCGGAAAGCGGCGGATGCGGCGAAGCGTGCGGAGGCAGCACAGGCGAGAGCTGCGGCACAGCAGGTGGAGGCTGCCGCGGAGGCAGTTGCGGATCATGCTGCGGAAACGGCGGCGGAGTCAAACGATGTGGTATCCGAGGCGACAGAGACTGTGGCGGAAGCGGTAGAGAAGGCGACCGAAGTTGGAGGGCATTTCTCTGCGCAGGCGTGATAGGGAATGCGGCTAGTGTCGATATGTCAAAATACGAAAATCAGTGATTCGGATGCGCAGGGCGCTTCGCATAAGCCCAATGCGTGTCTCATCGGAACCATTGGCTTCCGACGAGACACTGGTCTTAGCTTCGCAGCGCATAACGAATCACTGATTTTGTATTTTTGCCATATCTGACTACCTGCATTACTGCGTAATTGCGAAATGTCACCGTGCATGTACCGAATTGGGCAGATTGTATATTCCATAAGCAGGCACTTGTAAAACGCCGGCACTTAGATCGCGTACTGTGCGATCTTAGTACCGCTGCGTTTTACATGTAGCGGAAGCGTGCCTGCGATGGCATATACACTCTGCCCAATGACACTTGTCACCTCAATGACACTGGCATATATACTGCGTCTCGCAATTACCTATTTTACACCTTCGGCAGGCTTGCGAGGGCTTTCTGCAGATCCGCATCGGTGGGGATGTAGTCGCTCATTTCGCCGTCGTTGAATTTCTGGTAAGCCACCATATCGAAATAGCCGGTACCGGTCAGACCGAAGACGATGTTCTTGGCTTCGCCGGTCTCTTTGCACTTGAGCGCCTCATCGATGGCAACGCGGATGGCGTGGCTGGACTCGGGCGCGGGCAGGATGCCCTCCACCCGTGCGAACGTGGTGGCAGCCTCGAAGACGCGCGTCTGTTCCACGCTTCTCGCGGTAATCAGGCCCTGGTCGTACAACTCGGAGACGATACTGCTCATGCCGTGATAGCGCAGGCCGCCCGCATGGTTGGCGGAAGGGATAAAGCCACTGCCAAGCGTGTACATCTTCGCGAGCGGACATACCTTTCCTGTATCGCAGAAATCATATGCATAGACGCCCCGGGTCAGGCTCGGGCAGGAAGCGGGCTCCACGGCGATGAGCTCATACTGATTCTCGCCGCGCAGCATCTCTCCGGCGAACGGAGAGATCAGGCCGCCCAGATTGGAACCGCCGCCGGCACAGCCGATGATTGTATCCGCCTTGATGCCGTATTTTTGCAAAGCTGTCTGGGTCTCCAGACCGATGATGGACTGGTGCAGCAGAACCTGGGCGAGCACAGAGCCCAGCACGTAACGGTATCCGTCCTGGGTCACAGCGGCCTCCACAGCCTCGGAGATCGCGCATCCCAGACTGCCGGTGGTGCCGGGGAATTCTGCGTTGATCTTACGCCCGATCTCCGTATCCATGGAAGGAGAGGGAGTCACTTTGGCGCCGTAAGTGCGCATCACCTCGCGGCGGAACGGCTTCTGTTCGTAGGAAACCTTTACCATATATACCTGACAATCCAGATCAAAATAAGAACATGCCATGGACAACGCTGTACCCCACTGACCGGCGCCTGTCTCGGTGGTCACACCCTTCAACCCCTGCCTTTTCGCGTAATAGACCTGCGCGATGGCAGAATTGAGTTTGTGGCTGCCGGAGGTGTTATTACCCTCGAATTTATAATAGATATGCGCGGGCGTGTCCAGCTTTTTCTCCAGGCAATACGCGCGCACCAGCGGCGAAGGACGGTACATCTTGTAAAAATCGCGGATCTCCGTGGGAATATCGAAGTACGCTGTCGTATCGTCGAGCTCCTGCTTGGCCAGCTCCTCACAGAAGATGCCGGACAGCTCCTGCAAGGTTACAGGCTGCAGCGTGCCGGGATTCAAGATCGGAGCGGGTTTCTTAGTCATATCCGCGCGGACATTGTACCACTGTGTGGGCATCTCCGACTCTTCCAGATAGATTTTGTAAGGGATTTCATTTGCGTTGCTCATGCATAACCTCCATAAAAAAGTAAATAATGATCTAGTACGTATTATAATATAAGGAACCCCAAACAGCAAGGGTGTATTGCGTACAGACGGGCTCGGGTAACGGCGTCTGGAGATAAGGTGTAATGTGAGGCGACGGACCACCTGTTGGCGGATCACTTGTCCTCGGGACGATGGTAGATTACGAGATCGGAGATGTCGACATGCAGATAAAAGCACAGTTTGCACAGCAAACCGGTATCCAGACGTTGAAAATCGTTACGGCAATATCTGTTAAAATTGGTGCGGGGGATATCCAAATCCTTACAGATTTGATTCTTACTGATATGTTTTTCTTTCAATACCTCTTCAATACGAAGAAAAAGCTGACCATATTCCATAAAAAAACTCCTTTACTTTTAGAAAACAATTTTATATAATGAATAGCGATATAGTAATTCACAATAAAGGGGGTGACTATACAGTTAGTGATTATGTGATTAAATTTTTAAAATTTATAATTTGGCAAAAAGTACAAAGAATTGATAAAATTTATAGCAAATTTGTCGTCTTGGTTAGTTGACATATCCCTAAAAACTCAAGTTTTGAAGCAAATAGGGCTAAATCCGAGTAACAGCAAGGGATTGAGCCTTTTCTTCTGTATGGCTTACTTGCCGATTGTGCGTGCCGGATGAAAATTTTTCTGATGGCATCCTTGCGAAAAGGAAGCTTCGCCTTACGGCGAACCTTTGAATTAAAGGTAAGATTACACTTCTTGTGAAAATATTTCAGTAGCGAAGAAGTCGCTGTACTTCTTGTTGT
>JAFVAO010000016.1 GCA_017480445.1 Lachnospiraceae bacterium | reverse complement strand
CGTCTCTGCTCTCACCACCTCCCGTCCGCCGTACAGCAGCGCATTTATGATATCAGCAAACACATCCGGATAAGACACCAGATGCTTCTGCGCAAGATCTTTTTGCCCCATTTTCTTCCTTTCCGCAGGAAGACTCCCCCCCTGCTTTTACAGCTATGCAATTCATTGTTTGGGATTTAAAGCAAGGATTGTTGAAACGGAGCATGCGCTCCTTAGACTCCGTAGAATGCAAATCATGCACTTATATCAGAATGTTATCTTTGCTTGTGAGGATATTATAAGATAAGCGGGTGTATATGTCAACTACATTTCTGCGAAAAATTTACAGAAAGGCGGGTTCTCATAAACAAAGCTTCAAATATACATCCATATCACCCAAGAACAGTCTAAGTACAATCTGTTCTTGGATAATAGATGTCAAAACCAGCTTCTATTGATTGATGAACTGATCAATCCGTATCGTCTCGTCCGCATGTCACGTATCTCTTATTCCGAGGATTTAGACATCTCGCCAAAAAATTTCAGCAGATTTTCATCCTCCGACGTGTAGGTTCCCTCAGATGTCAAAATATGGATCTTGCCATCCAACGTCTTTTTGAAGGAAACGACATCCGACAGCGGCAAGCGTTTCCCTCCCACGATGATATAGACTTCTCCGTCTTCCACATCAATGCTTTGCGAGATCGCCTGATATTTCTGTCCTGCTTTTTCCACTGTCTCAGAAGCCATATCTTTCAGTTGGGTTGGCGTGGCCAGTCCGAAATAGATCACAAAGGCGATGATTCCGCCCACCAGAACCGCCGTCTTCAGAATCCCTTTGATCGCCTTGATCACCACAATCGCCGCCACCACTGCCAGAACTGCAATCAGCACCTGCTGCGTGGTAAATCTCCCCTGCACCACCGACTGTACTGCTCCATCCACCACTCCAAACACGTTTTCCATCTTTCCTCTTCCCTTCTTTTATTGTTCCCCCACAATATTGTTCAGCCACACGTCCTTTTTCACCAGCACGAATCCGCTCGCGCACTTGATCAGATCCAGCAGCTGCACACACAGATACAGCGGCACAATCGGCATCTGTGTATATCTGCTTAGCGCAAATGCCACCGGCGTGCTCACCACCCACAAAAAAGCGCTGTCAAACAGAAATGTGACAATGGTCTTCCCGCCGGATCGCAGGGTAAAATAGCAGGCGTTCAAATATGCCGCGATCGGCATACAGCAGGACGCGATGCGCAGAATGTTCGCCGCCAGTGCCCGCACCTCCTCCGAGGTGTTGTACAGCAGCGGAAAAAGCGGTGCCGCAAGCGCCACAAGTCCGCCAATCACCACACAGCTCAACACGGAAAAGCGAATCATCCGATTGGCCGTCGTCCTGGCCTCCTCCAATTTCCCCGCTCCCAGAAGCTGTCCGACGATGACCGCAATCGCGCCTCCCAGCGCGATCAATACCACATTGAACAGGTTGGAAATCGTGGTGGAAATATTGAGCGCCGCCACCGTGTCAAGCCCTCTGACGGAGTAACACTGCATCAGCGCTGCCATACCCGCCGCCCAGAGGATCTCGTTGATCATGAGGGGCGTACCCTTTGTGATGATCTGCAGGGTCAGCTGCCTGGACACGCGAAGCTCCCTGTATGCACCGACGATAAACGGCATTTTCTGCGGATGTGTATGCGTCCACAACACAACAATCGTCATCTCCACATAGCGCGAGATCACCGTCGCCATCGCCGCTCCCACGACACCCAGCACCGGAAATCCGCACTTGCCGAAGATCAGCATATAATTCAGCCCCAGATTGACAAACACTGCCGCAATCCCCGCCGTCATTGCCACTTTTGTCTCGCCGTATTCGCGCAGCGTACCGGAATACGCCTGCTCGATCGCGAAGGGCAGCAGCCCGAACAGCATCACCCACAGGTACTGTTGCGCATAGTGCAGCGTCGCCGCCAGCGCGGTTTCATTCCCCTCTCCGTGCAGATACAGCCCGATCAGCTGCTCTCCCCACAGGCCGAACAACAGGATACCCGCCAGAAAGATCAGCGTGCAGATATATATTTTAAAGCGAAAGGTATGCCGCACGCCCTCGGTGTCCCCCTTGCCGCAAAACTGCGCACCGAAAATGCCGGCGCCGGAGATGGCGCCGAATACGGCCAGATTGAACACAAACAGCAGCTGGTTCACAATGGCGATCCCCGACATCTGCTCCGTCCCCACGCGTCCCACCATAATATTATCCAACAATCCCACGAAATTCGTGATCCCGTTCTGGATCATGATGGGGATGGCGATCGCAAACATTTTTTTATAAAATTCTTTATCGTCTGTCCAATTTCTCGTATGTCCCGTTTTCTTCATATCTCTCTGATCTGATCCATTCACTATAATGCCCGCAGCAGATTCCCCTCTATTCCGTATCCACGCCGCGCAATTCTACTCTTGCGATATGTTTTCCCGCCAGTCGCTTCATTTGCTCTAACTCCTCTTGTGAGAAGCTGCACAATCCGCTGCCGCACAGGATCTCTCCCTCTTCCCGGTAGTTTTGTATAAAATATGCCCTGCTGCCGGCCAGCCATGCACCGATCCGGTCAAACTCTTCCACCGTGTGCAGACCCTTTACCGCCGTGGTGCGAAATTCATAGGCAATGCCACTGTTTTGCAGAAGCGCCACCGACTCCTCGATTCTGCCGATGTCCAATCCATGCTCCATGTCTTCCTGCGCAACGGCCGGCCCTTCCGGATTCTTTCCGGCTGTGCATGCAATCCATCCGACCGCCCGCGCATAATTCTCCTTCGAAGCCTTCACATCCATCGCCACGTAGTCGAGTAATTGTTCTTCTAAAAGTCTTTGCAGCACGTCCGGACGATATCCGTTGGTGTCCAGCTTCACGGCGTACCCCATCGCCTTCACCCTGCGGATAAACTCCTCCAGATCCGGTTGCAGAGTCGCCTCGCCGCCGGTGATGCAGACGCCGTCCAGAATCCCTTTTCTCTTCTCCAGATGCCGCCAGACCTCTTCCGCCGACACCTCACCGTATCTGCCCGGCTCCGTCACCAGCCCGCCGTTTTGACAATACGGACAGCGGAAATTACAGCCACCTGTAAAAACGGTGGCTGCCACATGCTCCGGATAGTCCAATAAAGTTGTCTTCTGAAAACCATATATTTTCATATCTGCCATATTATATTTGATCACTATGGAGAGAGCCATGTTTCATAGCCTATACAGCATCTATGTCCCATGACTCTTTCCGCAATTATCTCAATTTCCAGATATCTCTGTTATACTCCGCGATCGTCCGGTCTGAGGAGAAGAAACCTGCCTTCGCAATGTTCACCAGCATCATTTTCTTCCATTTCTGTCTGTCCTCATAATCCGCAAACGCCTGATCCTTGGTCTTGATATAATCCTCCAGATCCAACAGTGTCATGAACCAGTCCTTGTTCAAAAGCTCGTTGTAGAGGCGCTGCAGATTCTCCTTTTTGCCGACCTTCAATGCCTGCTTGCCCACGATGAAGTCCACCGCTTCCTTGATCACGGTACTCTTCTCATAGTAATCCCTGGAAACATAATCCGCCTTCTTGTAATGCTTGATGACGGTATCACTCTTTTCGCCGAAGATGTAAATGTTGTCATCGCCCACCAACTCATGGATCTCAACGTTCGCGCCGTCGCTGGTGCCGAGGGTCACAGCGCCGTTCAGCATAAACTTCATGTTGCCGGTACCGGATGCCTCCTTGGACGCCAGAGAGATCTGCTCGGAGATATCGCAGGCGGGGATCAGCTTCTCCGCATACGTCACGTTATAGTTCTCGACCATCACAACCTTCATATAGGGGCTGACATCCGGATCGTTGTTCACGATCTCGGAGAGCACCAGAATCAGATGGATGATATCCTGCGCGATCACATAGGCGGGCGCAGCCTTGGCGCCGAACAGGAACGTGATCGGAGTGGAGGGCTTTTTGCCGTCTTTGATCTCCAGATATTTGTGAATGATGTACAGCGCGTTCATTTGCTGGCGCTTGTACTCGTGGAGACGCTTGATCTGGATATCAAAAATAGAGTTCACATCGATCTCCACACCTTCGTTCTCCTTGATATAAGCGGCAAGCGCTTCCTTCTTGCCCTGCTTGATATCTGCGAGCTTATCGAGCACTGCCTGGTCGTCTTTCTTTGCCAGCAGCTTCTGAAGCTCATCCGCGTTCTTCTTGTACCCGTCCCCGATGGTCTCCGTCAGAAATGCGGCGAGTTCCCGGTTACAGGACAACAGCCATCTGCGGAAGGTGATGCCGTTGGTCTTGTTGTTGAACTTCTCCGGATAGATCTTGTAGAAATGATTGAGCTCCGTATCCTTCAAAATCTCGGTGTGAATGGCAGCCACGCCGTTTACGCTGTAGCCGTAATGGATATCAATGTGCGCCATATGTACAGTCTTTTTCCTGTCGATGATCTGCACCTTGGCGTCCTTGTACTGTGCTTTGATGCGCTTGTCAAGCTCCTTGATGATGGGCACCAGCTGCGGCACCACTTCCTCCAGGTAAGCGAGCGGCCATTTCTCCAGCGCCTCCGCCAGGATAGTGTGGTTGGTATATGCGCAGGTCTTGCTCACCACACTGATGGCTTCATCCATGGTAAAGCCTTCCTGCTCCGTCAAAATGCGGATCAATTCCGGAATGACCAGCGTCGGATGCGTATCGTTGATCTGAATCGCCACGTAGTCATTCATCCTGTGCAGATCCTGCCCTTTTTCCTTCATTTCCTTGAGGATCAGCTGGGCGCCGTTGCACACCATGAAATATTCCTGATAAATGCGCAGCAGATTGCCTGCCTCATCCGAATCGTCGGGATAGAGGAACAGTGTCAGGTTCTTATCCACCGCGGTCTTATCGAAGGTGATGCCCTTCTTCACCAGACGCTCATCCACGGACTCCAGATCGAACAGATGCAGCTTGTTCACACCGTTTTCGTACCCGATGACATCTATGTCATAAAGGACAGACGTCACCTTTCTGTCTCCAAAACAAACGTCAAACTTCGTGCCGGTGGGACATAGCCATGAAAACTTCTCGATCCACTCATTCCGCTCCGCGTTCTGCAAATGATTCTTGAATACCTGTTTGAACAACCCAAAATGATAATTCAGTCCGATACCGTCTCCGGGCAATCCCAGCGACGCAATCGAATCCAGAAAACATGCCGCGAGACGTCCCAGTCCGCCGTTTCCGAGAGACGGTTCCGGCTCAATATCCTCAATCTCCGCGAGACTCTTTCCGTTCGCGGCCAGAATCTCTTTTAACTCCTCATAGATTCCCAGATTGATCAGATTGTTGGACAATAATTTCCCGATCAGGAACTCCATGGAAATATAATAAACCTTCTTCTGTCCGGTGATCGCGGGCACCTGCGCCGCTCTCTCCTTCACCAGCTGCAGGATACTTGCATATAACTGTATATGCGTACATGCACCGATGCTTTTTCCATATGCTTTGCCTGTGATCTCGTTTAAATGCTGCTCTAAATTCATACGATTCCCTCCTGATTTTAACGCATCTATCATATCATAAGAGGAATTTCATTGCAAGTATCCGACATTTTTCGGGGAGATCTCCCTTTCAGATCAAAATTTAAGCTTTTCATTTATTTTATTGATCTGTTTACGCGCTTTTTGAATAATCCTCTCGTTGTCTGCTTCAATGGCTGCTTCGAGAACTTCCTGCCAGTCCTCCAATTCATCAAGCAGCATTCCCTTATATTGTTCATTCGTCATACCCATTTCTTCCATAGCCCCACCCCTTTCTAGGGATATTATAGGCTTACCTCCTTTCTGTTGTCAACTTCATGTCTTACTCTTCTCCACTTGGAAAAATCGGCTGAAACGCCAGTAGAATCTACCTTTTGCGAATAAGTACTGTAGACTGTATTCTAATATCATTTTCCTTTTTTGTCAACCATTTTATCAGCATTTATTTCTGCATTTTCGACACGATCCCCAATCGGATCTTTGGAGTGTGTTTCCGGCATGTCAGCTTTGGCAGCTTCCTTTTCCGCCTTGTTCCGGATTCGCAGTTCGCTGAAAAAAGCTTTCAGCATCTCGCTGCACTCCTTCTCCAGCACGCCTCTGGTCACAGCGGCCTGATGATTAAACTGGGGCATTTCCAGGATGTTCAGAATCGATCCTCCGCAGCCGGCCTTGGGATTCATGCAGCCCATGACCACCTCCGGAATACGAGCCTGTATGATGGCACCGGCACACATCTGGCAAGGCTCTAAGGTCACATAGAGGGTGCAGTCCTCGAGCCGCCAGTCACCGATTTTTTTACTTGCCTTGTTGATGGCAGTGATCTCTGCATGCGCGAGCGTGTTTTTGTCCGTGTTGCGCCGGTTGTAGCCACGTCCGATGATTTTGCCCGCATGGACGATCACGCAGCCGATCGGCACCTCGCCGAGCAGATACGCCTTGTGTGCCTGTTTTAAGGCCTCGCGCATATACTTTTCCTGAATATTCTTGATGACAGCCATAGGAGCCTCCTGCTTTTGTTCCGAAACTATTATAACACAAAAGGCGCAGAAGTAAATGCTGATAAAATGGCGACCTAAGAAACGCGGATTATACTTGACAAAACACCTATAAAACGATACACTGAAAAAGCCGTATGCGTCGGACACCAGCTTTCGATGATGAAATTCGGTCTCGCGCAATGGGAATCCACGAACCGTGTCAGGTTGGGAACAAAGCAGCACTAAGTGGAATTTCTCATGTGCCGTGAGGCAACCGGGTGGAGTCGAAGGACAGGACCGGCGCATATGGTCTTTTTGTGGAAAAATGCACCTGCATAGCTGTTATGAACATGAACCATGTGACTGAATAGAGCTTATGAAAAGCGTTATTGTAAGATGTTATGGGAAACATAGAAGACATGAGCAAATTGATTTCCATGCCACAGGATAAAAGTGCATATGACGATGCAAGCAGCGGCCTTTCTGCACAATCCATGCAGCTGCTGCGCGACTGTACCCTATGTCCCAGAGCATGTCATGTAAACAGACTGACCGGCAATGTCGGCTACTGCGGGCAGACTGCCTCTGTACAGGCGGCGCGTGCGGCTCTGCACTACTGGGAAGAGCCCTGCATCTCCGGTGAAAACGGCTCCGGTACGGTCTTTTTTTCAGGCTGCAGTCTGCGCTGTATCTATTGCCAGAATCACGATATTGCCTTGGGTAAAGCCGGCAAGCCCGTATCTATCGCACATTTGGCCGAAATTTTTCTCACCCTGCAAAAAAAGGGAGCCCACAATATCAATCTTGTGACTCCCTCTCACTTTATTCCACAGATCATAGACGCGCTGACCCGCGCCAAAAATGCCGGGCTCACGCTTCCCATTGTGTACAACACCGGCGGTTATGAGGAGGTGACCTCCCTGCGCCTGTTAGACGGACTGGTGGATATTTATCTGCCGGATTTGAAATATTGCTCCGCCGAACTTGGCAGGCAGTTTTCCAACGCACCGGACTATTTTGACAAGGCCTCCGCTGCCATCGCGGAGATGTACCGTCAGGTCGGTGCGATTCAGTTGGACAATACCGGTCTGCTCAAACGCGGCATGATCGTGCGGCATCTCATCCTGCCGGAACAGACCAAAGATTCCAAAAAGGTACTGCGCTATCTGCATGAAACCTACGGCGATACGATCTATGTCAGCATTATGAACCAGTATACGCCGCTGGCACACGTCGCCAAGCTCCCGCCGCTCGACCGGCGCATCACGCCGGAGGAATATGCCAATATACTCCGGTTCGCCGAGCGTCTGGGGATCGACAACGGTTTTATCCAAGAGGGTGACACCGCGCAGGACAGCTTTATCCCACCCTTCGATTACAGCGGCCTGTAGGCACATGCTATAACTCTACAGAGATCATATAATAGCCGAAATCACCTTCCTCCGCGGGCTCATTTGCACACTCGAACCCCTGGAATCCAAACAGGATCGCGGATTGCTTATCCCGCTCATAAAGATTTCCCGGGACGCCGATGTAATAACGCGGATTCGTATACGGCCCCATGCGCATCAGGAGCAAATGATGGAACTCGTAATATCCATGCAGCAGAAAGCTGTTATTCACCAATCGGTATGAATTCTCCTGCAGCAATACAAAATCGCCCGGACCGATCGTGAGATATTCCCTGTCATCGGAAAAAGGACGGATATGCGGATAGATCATCCACAACTGCTCCCACTTATGTTCCTGCAGCACCATGTTTTGCTCTGATTCCTGCGGAATGTAATCCTCCGCTGACAGATCCGCGTTTGTGCTGCACATATCCGGTCGGCCCGTATCCGTTTCGCCTGTGTCCGGTCGGCCCGTGTCCACTTCGCCTGTGTCCGACACCTGTGACTCCATGCCGTCTGCATCAAACTGCGTCTCCCCAACCGACTCTGCATCGGATCGGTCACCCGACTCCGCGGGCACCGCGACAATCTCCGACAGCTCCGCAACCTCTTGGCGGCTCTCCTCCGGCACCTCTGCAACTTCCTGTCGGCTCCCCTCCGCCGTCTTCCAGATACAGCGGATCTCTTTTCCCTCAGAAATCGGGATCCGTATGCCGCAGAGCGCCTCATAGCTGATTCCTTGTCCACCGAGATCATTGCTGTCAAGACCGCCGAAATAGGTCTTGATTCCGCCGTCCGTCAGCTGCAGTTTATACAGTTCTTTTTCGCCTTCCTCCCCCACCAGAAGAAACGGCCGCGTAAAACGATCCTTGCGATACAGTCCGCTCACCTGCAGACTGATATTGCACAGCTCGTCCCGCCGCTCAATCTTGACGAAGCCGGCGCCCCGCACACGCTCGCCGTTTTCTATATAATCCAGATATCGAATCTTTCGCTCGTATTGCGTCACTGGTCTGATCGGTTCGGAATACATAAAAACCCCCTGCAAATATATTCTGGTACATCTAATATATATGCAGGGGATACCGTGTTTATGCCATCGTTTCCAGATATTTCATGTAGTTTACCACCATCAGGGCAATCTTGAAGGTCAGTGCATCGTCGAAGCTCCGCAGATCGAGACCCGTGCTCTTCTGAATTTTTTCCAGACGATACACCAGCGTGTTCCGATGCACGAAAAGCTGCCTGGAGGTCTCGGACACATTGAGGTTGTTTTCAAAAAATTTATCCAGCATATTCAGGGTTTCCTCGTCCAGATCCTCCGGAATTTTCTCCCCGAAAATCTCCTCGATAAAAATCCGGCAGAGGTTCACCGGCAACTGATAGATCAGGCGGCCGATGCCCAGCGCACTGTATGCCGCGACTGTTTTCTCCGCGTAAAAGATCTTCCCTACTTCCAATGCCATTTTGGCTTCCTTGTAGGAGCGCGAAACCTCTTTCAGCTCCTGCACCACCGTGCCATAAGCCACCCGCACATTGGTCATCGCCTCGGCGTTCATCATGTCCACGATTGTTTCCGCGATCTCCATAAGCGCTTCGGGGCTGCTGCCCTCCGCCAGACTCTTGATCAGAATGACATTTTTTTCATCCACTGCGGTGACAAAATCTCCCGTTTGTGCAGAAAACATGCCGCCCAAAAGTTCCTTGACAATATTGTCCCGCTCCTGCCTGGTTTCGACCAAAAAGACTGCTCTGGGCTGTTTCACTTCCAGGCGAAGCTTCTTGGCGCGATTGTAAATGTCCACCAGCAGCAGATTATCCAGCAGCAAATTCTGAAAAAAGCTATTCCTGTCGTATCGCTCTCTGTAGGCCATGGACAAGTTGCGCAGCTGACACACCGCAATCCTGCCCACCATGTAGGCGTCGTCACTCATTCCCTTGGACAATACCACAAAGAGCAGCTCGCCTTCCTCGTAGATCTTCATCAGATGTGCACCGGAAATCACCTGACTGTCCGCAGGGGACTCCGCAAAATTCAGAATCATTTCCTCCGTAATATCCTGCTTATCCGTGGTGCCGGCCACGAGATTCCCCGTGGGCTCGTATACACATAGATCCACCTTTGTGATCGATTTCAGTTCATCCAAACTGGTTTGTATAATCTGTGCGGAAATCATATAGTCCCCCTTTTTCTACCCATTTCCTATCGCAAGAAAAAACGCTTCGCGTTATTTCTGCGAGTTGCTTCGCAACTCCTGATTTGATGCGTCCTGACGGACGCAATTTCCTGCAGTGTAAAAAAAGAGGGTGCCGTCACCAGCACCCTCCCGTTGTTTCATACTAGTTGGTAATGATCTGCTCGGTCTCTTTATCGAACACGTGAATCTTCTCTGTATCCAGAGCAAACTTCACAACATCACCGGGTCTTGAATTGGTACGAGAATCTACTCTTGCAGTCATAGGGAACTCATCCAAATCAAAGTACAGATAAACTTCTGCACCAAGCAACTCGTATACCTTAATGGTAGACTCGAATACGCTTGCAGGAGATGCCTCGATGAACATCTCGGAATCATATACATCCTCAGGACGAATACCAAAGGTTACCTGTCTGCCGTCATAGCCGCCCTCGATCAGCTTCTTGGACTTTGCTTCCGGCAAAGGAATGGACTTGCCGCCGATCTCTAAGTATGCGATATCGCCGTTTACCTTAACAGTTGCATCTAAGAAGTTCATCTGCGGAGATCCCATGAATCCTGCAACGAACAGGTTCTGGGGCTTGTCATACAGATTCTGCGGGGTATCAACCTGCTGGATTACGCCATCCTTCATAACGACGATTCTGGTACCCAGGGTCATAGCCTCTGTCTGGTCATGAGTTACGTAGATAATGGTGGTGCCCAGTCTCTGATGCAGCTTCGCAATCTCAATTCTCATCTGCACACGCAGCTTTGCATCCAGATTGGACAAAGGCTCATCCATCAGGAACACCTTCGGGTTACGCACGATTGCACGTCCCATTGCCACACGCTGTCTCTGACCACCGGACAGAGCCTTCGGCTTACGATCAAGGAGGGGTGTCAGATCAAGTACCTTCGCTGCCTCTTTTACCATCTTATCGATCTGATCCTTGGGAACCTTTCTCAGCTTCAGTCCGAATGCCATGTTGTCATATACGGACATGTGCGGATACAGAGCGTAGTTCTGGAATACCATTGCGATATCTCTGTCCTTCGGCTCTACATCATTTACAACTCTGTCACCGATCTTGAGCTCACCGGAAGAAATATCCTCCAGACCTGCGATCATACGTAGTGTGGTGGACTTACCACATCCGGAAGGTCCTACGAAAATGACAAACTCCTGATCAGCGATCTCAAGGTTGAAATCCTTAACAGCCTCGAAGCCGTTGGGATATACCTTGCACACGTTCTTTAAAGATAAACTAGCCATTGGTATTAACTCCTTTCATGTGTAAATAACACTCGTCTTTCAATTAGTATAGCGAAAGATCCCATCAAATTCCATACAACAATTTCACAAATATTTTTGTCCATATTGTAAAAAATGCTTATTGTTTTGTATTTTTTTTAATTTTATGGTCAAGTTGTACAAATGTGGTTCGTTTTACTGGTAACTTTGCCCAAGCATCGCGCCAAGGCATGACACCCGTGTCGGATTCTCATCATCCGTCTACACATCCGCCGCTCCGTCGACTGCTTCTCTGTCAGCGTCTTCCGCATCCTCCTGCGCCTCGACTGCCTTTGCGTCAATTCCTTCTGCATCCTCCTGTGCCTCGGTTGCTTCTCCGTCAATTCCTTCCGCATCTGCCTGTCCGTCTCTGCCCAGAATCTGATCCTCCAGGCGCTGGAAGAACTTATTATACAGAAATGCAGACAGGAAGGCCGGCAGTGAGAAGCAGAACATAATCACGATGGGAAAGATCCAGAAATACATGTACATGAGCACATAGGGCACCGCATAGAGCACAATCATGGTGACCGTCTTGGGGAATTGTGCAATGCTGAATATGAATGCGTTCCAGATCGTCATCCGGATCGTATTGGCGAACTTCGCCTGCACAGGGAATACAAACATAAACGTGAAAAGGGTCATCGCAGCCACCAGCACGATCAGCCCCTTCATCACATTGCCGATCTGGATGTCGGTGGTCAGCACGATCCGGTAGTCCGCCACAAGCACTGCGATCACGACCAAAAAGAGCAGCCAGATCACCGTGGACTGTTTGAAGTTTTCCTTGAAGGATTTGAAGAACCCTTTGGTGATGTAGCTCTCCTCGCCGCGCACGATCTTTAACGCCATATAGTTGAGCGCGGTAAGCGACGCCCCCACCGTGATGATCGGAATACAGCAGACGATCGTCAGGATATTCAGCCACATCAGATCCGCCATTTTGCTCAAAAATTGTATGATCGGACCGTCAATATCAAAAATTCTCATGTTTTCAGCCTCTTTCAAAATACTTTTCCATGGAGGTGACACGGATGCCGCCTACCATTTCCTCGGGACTCACGGCCCGAAATCCGTTTTTCAGATAAAACCCCACCGCGTAGGGCGCCGCCTTCACGGACATGAATTGCTCCCCCGCCTCCTTCTGCAGATAGCTGCTGAATCTGCGAACCAGCTCTCTGCCGATTCCGCGGTGATGATAGGGCTCATCCACAAACAGCAGGGAGAGATGGTTCCTGTTGCGGACCGACGCCGCTCCGACGATCTTTCCCTGATCCAGCGCGACCATCATTTGATAGTCTCCCCGCAGGAACGACCGAAACAATTTTTCATCCGTGATAAAATCCAGAAAATTCCGGATCCCTTCCTCCGTATAATCCGAGGCCTCAAAGCGAAGAAACGTGCGCCAGATCATCTTCATGGCCGGCTCCCACTCCTCCACCTTCGCCCAGCGGATCGCATAGGCAAATGTGTTCTGCTCCATAGCTCCCTCTCCACTTTCCGTTCAGGTTCCGCTCTCTATTATCCTATGCCTGCTCTGCCGGCACCTTGCCGTCCACGTCTCGTCGTCTACGCCTCTTCTGCCGACGCCTTGCTGTTGCTGCGTATCCATTGGCAGATATCTTCCATGACATGCGCTCTGTCGTCCTCGTTCAGCAGCTCGTGCCTGTCGCCGCCGTACAATTTCATGGACAGCTTCTCCAGTCCCGCCTCCTTGAGGGCATCGTAGGAGCGCTTCACACCGTCCCCGTATTCTCCCACGGGATCCTCCGCGCCCGACACCAGGAATACAGGCAGCGTCTTCGGAATCCTGGCAAGCTCCTGCGGGTCACTCATGCGGGACAGCAGATCGAACAGCGTCTGATAGCCGTTCACTGTAAACGGGAAGCCACACAGCGGATCCGCGATATAGCGGGCAACATTGTCCGGATTCTTACTGATCCAGTCGAAATCCGTGGTCGCATTCGGAATCCTGGCGTTGTACAGGCCAAACGCCATCTTGTAGAGCAGACCGCTGGCATGCTTGTCGCCGTGCAGCAACCGCTGTTCCTTCACCAACGCTTTGCCGGCGGAGATCGCCGCAGCGGACGGCATCCCCGTGCCCATCACCACAGCGCCCTGAATACCGCTTCCGTACCGGCAGATATAATTGCGGAGAATAAACGAGCCCATGCTGTGCCCCAGGATAAAGTACGGCACATCCGGATAGATCGTCTGCGTCATTTTCTTCAGGCGATGCACATCCCGCACCACAACCGTCGCGGGATCCTGCTGGCAAAAATAGCCGTAGGGTTCGCCGTCCATCAGGGATTTGCCGTGGCCGAGGTGATCCTCTCCCGTGACCACAAACCCCTTTTCCGTGAAAAACGCGGCCGTCTCCTCATAGCGCTCAAAATACTCCGCCATTCCGTGGATGATCTGCAGGATCGCCACCGGTTTCCCATCGCGCAGCTGCTCCTCCTCCGGTTCATAGCGCAGCGCATGAATCCCCGTGATACCGTCTCTGGAATCAAAATACAGTGTATGCTTCTTCACCCCGTACACCTCCCGAATTTTCTGCTCTCCCGGCAAACCACTGAATCAGCGTGATCAACAGATCTCTGCGCCCGCGGGCATCGATTTTTCCGGTGTCATCAGTGCAAGATTCCCCTCGGCGTCCTCCGCGCACAGAAGCATGCCCTCAGAGACAACGCCCGCCAGCGTAGCCGGCTTTAAATTCACCAGCACCATCACCTTCTTGCCCACCATTTCCTCCGGCGTATAATGCGCCTTGATGCCGGATACGATCTGCTTCACCTGACTGCCGATCTTCACCTTGCTGCAAAGAAGCTTCTTGGACTTGGGCACCGCCTCGCAGGCGATGATCTCGCCCACCTGGAACTGCAATCTGGCAAAATCATCGTAAGAAATCTCTTCCTTCGGTTCTATATCTATGACACCGCTGTCATTTGCATCATCCTGTCCGCCGGCAGCCCCGCTGTCCGACCCGGCGCCGGAAGCCGCCTGCGCTGCTGCTATCTGCGCAGCCGCAATCTCCTCTTCCTTCGCCTGCACTTCCTTCATATCCAGACGCGCGAAGAGGATCTCCGGTGTCTCCGTCACCTTCGTACCGCTCTCATAGAGACCAAACGTCTCCAGCTTGTCGAAGTCGCGCAGCGGCGCATTCAACTGTGCGGCGATTTTTTCCGCCGTCTCGGGCATGAACGGCTCCAGCATGGACGCCCCGATCAGGATCCCCTCCACCAGATTGTAGAGCACGGTGGAAAGCCGGTCCGCCTTCGTCTCATCCTTGGCAAGCACCCAGGGCTCCGTCTCATCAATATACTTGTTGCAGCGCTTGAAGATCCCGAAGATCTCCGTGAGCGCATCAGCCACGCGGTGGGTTGTCATTTTGTCCGCCACCCGCGCATAGGTGCCTGTGATCGTCGCCTTCAGATCCGCGTCGATGTCCGCATCCCGCGCGTCGAGCTGCGTGCCCTTATCCGCCACGACGCCACCGAAATATTTGTTGCTCATGGAGATGGTGCGGTTCACCAGATTGCCCAGTGTGTTGGCCAGATCCGAATTCGTCCGCTCCGCAATCAGCTCCCATGTGACATTGCCGTCATTTTCATAAGGCATCTCATGCAGCACATAATAACGCACCGCATCCACGCCAAAAAAGTTTACCAGATCGTCCGCATAGATCACGTTTCCTCTGGATTTACTCATTTTGTTGGCGCCGGTCAACAGCCAGGGATGTCCGAACACCTGCTTCGGCAGCGGCTCGTTCAGCGCCATCAGGAAGATCGGCCAGTAAATCGTATGGAACCGGATGATGTCTTTACCGATCAGGTGCAGATCCGCAGGCCACAGCTTCCTGTACTGCTCCGTGCTGTTACCGTCTGCGTCATAGCCAATGCCGGTGATATAGTTCGTGAGTGCATCCAGCCACACATAAACGACATGCTTGTCATCAAAATCCACCGGAATCCCCCACTTGAAGGAGGTTCTGGACACACACAGATCCTGCAGACCCGGCAGCAGGAAATTGTTCATCATTTCATTTTTGCGGGACACCGGCTGGATAAACTCGGGATGCTCATTGATGTGCTTGATCAGCCTGTCCGCATACTTGCTCATACGGAAGAAGTACGCCTCTTCCTTGGCCGGCTTCACCTCTCTGCCGCAGTCCGGGCACTTGCCGTCCACCAGCTGGGACTCCGTCCAGAAGGACTCGCAGGGCGTACAATAAAGACCTTCATACGCGCCCTTGTAAATGTCTCCCTGATCGTACAGACGCTTGAAGATCTTCTGCACCTGCCGCTCGTGATCCGGATCGGTCGTCCGAATAAATTTGTCATAGGATATATTCAGCAGATCGCAGAGACCGCGGATTGTACCAGCAACGCCGTCCACAAACTCCTTCGGCGTAACGCCCGCCTCCTGCGCCTTCAACTCTATCTTTTGTCCGTGCTCGTCCGTGCCGGTCTGGAAAAAGACCTCATAGCCTTCCTTTCTCTTGAACCGGCAGATGCTGTCCGCCAGAACGATCTCGTAATTGTTTCCGATGTGCGGCTTGCCGGATGTATAGGCGATCGCCGTCGTCAGATAATACTTTCCCTTATTTTGCATTCTCTGTTCCTCCTGCTTGGTGCTCTTCGATACCAGCTTCGATTTATTCTACACATGCATAAAACCACTATAGCGCAAAATCGCGCCTGCGTCAATCGCCGCCGCGCCTTATTCCACGCTCACACACTGCGCCTAAGCGTCGGTCAGACATATCCTGCCGCCACCGTTCAGCGCCTGTTTTCCGTCCCCAGCCTGCTGTAATTGCCCGTGCTGTCGTAGGAATCCATCAGATGGCTGTCGTCGGTGAGCACGCAGTCCATCTCCACGCCCTTCTCCCGATAACGGCTCTGTTTGCGCAGATCCTGCCTGGGCTTATTTCTGCCGCCGGTCAGATTGCTCCCCTTCGAGAACCGCCCCGCCAGCCTGCCGCCCGCATACCGGGACAGATACCCGGTGATATCGCGGAACCGGATCCGGATCCGCACCAGCAACGGTTCCTTGACCTTGCCGGTATCGGAGGTCACGGTAAAATACGGGTTCGACGCGACCATTCCCTGGGGCGCCTGCACCGCCGAGGCAGCTGCGGCAACCCGTGACTCGTGGTGCTCCCTGTCCTCGGACAGGACCTCCAGCGCGTTCTCCCGCACCGCATCCACCGCGTCCTCGCGCAAAGTCTCCTGCAGTAGTTCTCCCGCTTCCTGCGCAGCCGACGCTTCTCCCGACGCATTCTGTCCCCAGATCCTGCCGAGCAGCTGTCTGCCGTTTCCGAGCACATCCCGCACCCTGCCCCAAAGCGTCACCGTCTCCTGTGCTGCCGGCTGCTTAGCCTCCGTTGCCTGCACCGCAGACGAAAAAGACACAGCCGGAGCCGACATGCCTACCGCGCCGGTCTTTGTCCCTGCTGTGCCATGATCATGAATACAATCTGTTATCTGATGGGAAATTCCCTGTCTTCCGTAATCGGGATTCCCGCTCCCGATCCCACCAATCTGCATTCTGTACGTTTTCTCCCTATATTACACACAATCCATCTGCTTTAGGAAAGCGCGCAAATTCGCGCCGATATCATCCTTAAAGACAGCCGAACCCGCGACAATCACATTGGCGCCCGCCTCCAGAGCCGTCTGTACATTGCCCAGATGGATGCCGCCGTCAACCTCCAAATCCGTCTGCAGGCCTCTCTCATCCAGCATCCGACGCACTTCCCGCACCTTATCGATACATTCCGGAATCAGCTTCTGTCCGCCGAATCCAGGCTCCACCGTCATCACCAGCACCATATCCACCAGCTCCAGATATGGTTCCAGCACCTGTACAGGTGTCTTGGGTTTGATCGTAATGCCTGCTTTCTTCCCCAGCCCCCGTATCGCTGCTATGGTTTCACGCACCTGATCCGTGGCCTCCACGTGAAAATTGATCAAATCCGCTCCGCTGTCCGCAAAGCTCTGCACATACCGCTCCGGCCGATCAATCATCAGGTGTACATCCAGAAACAGATCCGTCTGTCTGCGCACACATTGCAGGACGGGCATTCCGAAGGAAATGGAGGGAACAAAGATGCCGTCCATTACATCCACATGCAGGTAGGGAACCTGTTCCCGCTCGACCTGTTTAATATCCTCTCCCAAGTGCCAGAAATCAGCCGACAATATGGATGGTGATAAAATATTCATACGTTGACACCTCTTACCTACTGCCGGAAACAAAACAATCCGGCTCCGTTATATATCGCTTTTCCGTGCATTTACAAAAATTCTTTCACGGACTTATACACGCCCTCTGCATCCAGACCGTATTTGTGTACCAGCTCCGTTGCCGGACCGGAAGTGCCAAACACATCCTGCATACCCAATTTTTTCACCGGCGTAGGCAGATTTGCGCACAGGCAGTCACATACGGCGCTTCCGAGGCCTCCGATGACGGAGTGTTCCTCCACCGTAACCACCTTGCCGGTCTTTCTCGCGCTCTCGACGATCAACTGCTCGTCGAGGGGTTTTATCGTACAGATATTGACAACCTCTGCCTGTATACCGTCCGCTTCCAACAGCTTCGCGGCGCCCATAGCCGAATCCACACAGATGCCCGTTGCCACGATGGTCACATCTGCGCCCGGACGAACGATCGTGCCTTTGCCGATCTCAAAATGATACGACGGATGATCGTTGATCACAGATACCGCGGCACGTCCAAAGCGGATGTAGACCGGGCCGTCGTGCTCGATTGCCGCGCGAACCGCCGCCTTCGCCTCCACATAATCGGAAGGACACATCACGACCATCCCCGGAATCGTGCGCATCAGCGCGATATCTTCATTACACTGGTGGCTTGCTCCGTCTTCGCCAACCGTCACGCCCGCATGGGTCGCACCGATTTTCACATTCAGATGCGGGTAACCGATGGAATTCCGCACCTGCTCGAAGGCACGTCCCGCCGCAAACATTGCAAAGGAGCTGACAAACGGGATCATACCGCTCAGCGAAAGCCCCGCAGCGACGCCCATCATGTTCGCCTCGGCAATGCCGCAATCAATGTGTCTGTCCGGATATGCCTTGCCGAAAACCGCCGTCTTTGTGGAGGCTGCCAGGTCTGCATCCAGAACCACCAGCTGCGGATATTCCGCGCCCAGCTCTCTCAGCGCTTCCCCGTATCCTTCTCTGGTCGCTATCTTTTTCACCGTCTGCTCTGCCATTATTTGTTCGCCTCCTCTGCCAGTTCTTTTTCTATTTTATCCAGATCTGCCATAGCGATCTCATACTCCGCATCATTCGGCGCCTTTCCATGCCAGTCCGCATTGTTTTCCATGTAAGAGACACCCTTTCCCTTGATACTCTTTATCACAATGCAGGTGGGCATCCCCTTCGTGGCTCTAGCTTCCGCAAAGGCCGCCCGCAGCGAATCAAAATCATGCGCATCTGCATTGATCACATGAAAATTGAATGCCTCAAACTTTTTGTCGATCGGGTACGGAGAGCAAACCTGATCAATGGGACCGTCTATCTGAAGATTGTTGTTGTCCACGATCACACAGAGGTTGTCCAGCTTGCGGAAGCCTGCGAACATAGCTGCTTCCCAGACCTGTCCCTCCTCGATCTCACCGTCTCCGAGCAGCGTGTATACACGATAATCCTTCTGCTTCATTTTCGCTCCCAGCGCCATTCCCGCCGCGGCAGAGATCCCCTGCCCCAGAGAACCGGACGCCATGTCTACGCCGGGAATGTGCAGATCCGGATGTCCCTGCAGATAGGACCCCAGCTTGCGCAGCGTCTTCAGATCCTCCACCGGGAAAAACCCTTTGTGCGCCAGCGCCGCGTACAGCCCCGGCGCTGTGTGTCCCTTGGACAAGACAAAACGATCCCGATCCTCCCAATCCGGTTTGGCGGAATCCACATGCAATTCTTCAAAATATAGAAAAGCGAACACATCCGCCGCAGACAGAGATCCTCCCGGATGTCCTGCCTTTGCACTATGCGTTCCCTCAATAATTCCCTTGCGGATATCGTTGGCACGCTTTTTAAGCTCCAAATTCAACATAGTATCCTCCGTTTCTGATCCGTGTACAGCGGCATCATCGTCTAAAAAATATACACCGTGCTATTGTACCATAAGTTTCCCTGTTTGTCCACATTCGCATAGAAGAAGATTCGTTTTTTACATATGCTTTTACATATGCATAGGGCGGAAAAAACTGCATATTTTATAATAATTCCCGAATCATCCAAAGGTGACCCGATTGAAAAAAAGACCTTCTCTCTCTCCTACACAGATCCTGTGGTGCATAGCGCTCCTGCTGTTGTTTATCCTGTTTATCATATCGCTGTACAGGCAAAACAAATCGACACCCCCGTCAGATCAGGCCTCCTTCAACCGTCTGACCCGGGAGCTGTTTACCTCGGAAATGTCCGCAAATACCCTGAACATGCATTATTCGCTGGCTTATCCGGAGCACTATGGGATCTTTGCCTACGAACCGACGCTGCCGGCCTACCGGCCGGATTCCTACGCACAGTCCCAGAGCGCCATCCGCGAGACCCTGGCCTCGCTGGACGCCATTGACCCGACACAGTTAAGCGAACAGGATGCATTGCTCTACCGCCTGCTGCAGCGGAAGCTGAACAACTCCTATCTGTTAAACGACTTTCCGTTTTATGAGGAACCGCTCTCTCCCTCCTCGGGCGTACAGTCCCAGCTCCCCATCCTGCTCGCCGAATACACCTTTCGGGAAAAGCGGGATGTGACGGACTATCTGGCACTGTTAGAGCAGGTGGACGACTACTTTGCCTCCCTGCTCGCCTATGAGCAGCAGAAGGCTGCGGCCGGACTGTCCCAATCCACCTATTCCCTGGATCGCGTCAAAAAGCAATGTGACACAATCGTCACAAAAGATACGCTTGACTCTGATACGCACTTTCTGCAGACCACATTTGCCGAGCGTATCCAGTCTCTGCTGGATCAACAAAAGATTACCCCAAACGAAGCGGAACAATACATATCACAGAACAATCGCCTGCTGCGCACCGTGGTGCAGCCCGCCTACGAGACTCTGGCCGACGGTCTGTTCCTTCTGGAGGATGGGGCCAATGTTCCCGCGCTGCCTGCGGGACTTGCCTCCAAGCCCCGGGGGCAGGCCTATTATGAACAGCTATTGATCTCCCAGACCGGCTCCTACCGGTCGATTGAGGAGATCAAATCGCTGCTTCAGCAAACACTGAACAGTGAATACAAAGCCATGCGCGATCTTCTGATCGAGCATCCGACACTGCGGGAACAGCTTGACGCCGACAGCTACACGACGCTTCCCTGCACAGACGCCGAAAGTATGCTCGCGGATCTGCAGACCCGGATGCAGGCGGATTTTCCGGCGCTGCCCGCAAGTGACAACGCGCCACTCGTCGCCGTCAAAACCGTATCGCCGAATTTGCAGGACTACTGCGCGCCGGCTTTTTATCTCACGGCACCTGTCGATGATACCGACAGCAATGTCATTTATATAAATCCCAAAGACGATCCCGATGCCCTCTCCCTCTACACCACACTGGCACACGAGGGGTTCCCCGGCCATCTCTATCAGACGGTCTATTTCAACCGCCGGTTGACGGACTTCAATCAAAACAACGCCCGCCAGCTGCTCTGGTACGGCGGTTATCTGGAGGGTTGGGCGCTGTACGTGGAGTTTTACAGCTATGCGTATGTGATAGACATGCTGAACCGGGAAGGCCGTACCACCGATGCTTTGTGTGTGGAACTGGAGCAGCACAATCGCAGTCTCCTCCTGTGCCTTTACGCTACCATGGATCTGATGATCCACTATGACAACGCCTCCCGCGAGGATATCGCACAATTTCTGGCTCCCTTCGGCATCAAAAAAAGCGCCGCCGTGGACGCCGTCTACAATTACATTGCCGATGAACCGTGCAATTATCCCAAATATTATCTGGGCTATCTGGAGATTCTGGAATTGAAAAAAGCCCTGCAGACACAGTCCGCATATCCCATGAACGACCTTGCTTTTCACCGGTTTCTGTTGGACGCGGGGCCGGTGGACTTCACCACACTTTCCGAACTGGCGCAATTGCCTAAAAATTGAATTTATGAAGGGAGTACGTATTATGAATATCCTGCTGCACCTGTCCGACATCCTGATCCCGGCAATCCTGTTTCTGGTCGTGGGGTACGGTCTCGTCTCTCATGTAAAGGTCTACGAAAGCTTTTTAAAGGGGGCGAAGGACGGCCTGAAAATCTCCGTGGACATCATACCCACACTGATCGGACTGATGGTGGCGGTGGGCGTGCTCAGAGCATCGGGATTTTTTGATCTGCTCGGCGCGCTCCTTGCCCCTGCGACAGAAAAAGCCGGGCTACCCGCCCAGCTTATTCCTCTTTTGGTTGTGAAATTATTCTCTTCCTCCGCCGCAACCGGGCTGGTGCTGGACATCTTCAAGACAAGCGGCCCCGACTCCTACGCCGGAACCCTCACCTCGATCCTCATGAGCTGCACGGAGACCGTTTTCTACACCATGAGTATTTATTTTCTCGCGGCCAAAGTAACCAAAACCCGCTATACGCTCGCCGGCGCGCTGCTTGCGACACTGGCGGGAACCATTGCCAGCATCGTGCTGGCGGGACTGTGAAGCCGGCTCAACGTGATTGTCTCCAGAGTTCAACCCTGTGCGGTTGTATGATTTCGCCACGCAAAATAACCTCTTTTATGATAAAAATCATCAAAAAACAGTTCACACAAATCAAAAAAAAGTTTTATTGCTTCCTCTTCATTCTCAGACAACATCAATAAAGTCTCGTACCACCACACCGAATAAGGTAATGCATCTATTTTACCATTTTCCTGCATCCATATTTGCAGCCACTTTGTAAACCAACCACAAAATTTTTTATCCAAACTATTTTCTGCATCATCTCTCTGCGCACCACAATATCCTGAGATTATGTAATAAATGTAGTCCAGCCGGACATCTTTCATAAACATGTTCGGTCTTTGCTGCATTGCATGTATCAACTGTTCAATATGCATGGTTGATTCCTTCATACTTCTTAAGCTCCAAAGCGTCTTTTGTTGTCTCTGTTCCTAAAATAAACTCTTTGATCCACCGGTGAATGTTGAGCCAATATTCGTTCGGTTTATATTGCAAACCTTCTTGTGTCTCTATCGTTTCGATATCTTTGAACGCTTCGGACAACAATTTTTCAGCTTGTCTCCCATGGGAAATGCAGGCGAGATCGTATTTGTTATTCACAAATTTCATATTGGAAGAACAATCAACGGATTTTTGCAGATACTCTCTATACTCCCTTGAATCTCTTCCCGAAGCGTGCTGGGCATATAAGGCGTTTAAATAATATATAATCGCCTTATCATTTTCGGGAACCTCGGGAAGCAACCCATTCAGTTTGTTTAGAAAATATGTGTCATCCGGTTTCCAGTTTGAAGCCAATTCAGCCGCAACGTAGTACAGGTGAAGGTTCTGAATAATTGCCTCATTTTCTTTCACGAGCTGCATGACATGCGCATAATCTTCTATCGGAGATAACAGCTCAGACATGACATACCGCTCTAAATTAGGCTCTGTCCTCTCCCGGAGAAATGCTTCTTGCATTTCCATATTTAATTTATATATATCTTCGTGCTTCGCAGTGGTCATTGTTTCTCCTCGGTCCGCCGTCTGTTTTCAGGCAAATACGAAAGGCGCTCTTTATCATAATTTCAACTATATTATTTGTCGGAATCTCCGCCTTGTCAAGACCGCCTCGTCTTTATCTTGCAAAAGACAATCGCCGTCAACGTGCTGACAAGCGTCGCAGCGATGGCGGGGGCGATAATGCCCGCCGGATTGGCACTGCCGTACTGCGCGCGGTACGCAATCATGTTCACCGGTATCAGTTGGAGCGAAGAGATATTCAGGATCAGGAAATCACACATTTCGTTGCTCGCAATCTCCGTGCTATGCCCACGTTCCTCCTCCAGCTTCGCCAACTCCTCCATCGCTTTCAGCCCCGCAGGCGTACATGCCCAGCCGAGTCCCAGAATATTGGCGATCAGATTGGTGGCTATGTACTCTCTGGCGGGATGGCGGCGTGGAATCTTTGGAAACATAAAGTCGAGAAATGGTTCGATTCCACGGGTCATTTTCTCTATGACACCCGCCTCCTTTGCAATCTCCATAAGTCCCATCCACAGCGCTACCACTCCCGCCATCGTGATGCACAGAGAGATGGCCTCCCCCGCGCTGTCGATAGCGGCACTCGTCACCGCGTCCAGTCTGCCGGTAAGCGCCGCGTAGACCACACCAACCAAGATCATTCCTGCCCAGATACCGTTCAACATGATAGTTTCTCCTCTTTTCGATCGGATTATAAATGAGAAATTATTCTATATCACATTTTATGCAGCTTTTTCCCGATTTCTGACACACTTATACACATTGTCTCTCCATTGTATATTGAGAGAAATAATTTCTTTTGGATGTCATTTGGGAGTATATTTCTTTATTTTGCGGAAACACTGTTTTTGTAAAATAAAACCAACAAGTCAGGAGGTAGATTATGAGCAACATTTCTGAACTGGATCTGCAAAACCTCCGCCATCTCATCGGCGGTTTTGACACCACACACTGCAAAATGCAGGCTTACGCGGAGCAGGCGCAGGACTCTGAGATCAAACAGTTTTTCGCAAAGGGCGCTAAGTCCGCCATGGAAAACAAGCAGCAGCTGATGAAGTTTTTGAATTAAGAGGAGGAACAGACATGCAGGAAAAAATGATGGTAGCCGACACCCTCGCCGGCATCAACGGTGAACTCACCCGCTACGCGGGCATGATCGCACAGTCCGAGAACAAGGAATTAAAGAGCACTTTGAAGCAGATGCGCAACGCATGCGAGCAGTCTCAGGAGGAGCTCTACCAGATCGCACGGGCGAAATCCTACTACGTTCCCGCAGCGCAGGCCACGGACGAAGAGGTTGCCCATGTGAGAAGCCTCTTTACCTCAAGTACACTGTAATTGCTAACAAAAGGCTCCCACCCTTTCTTCTTACGGGCGGGAGCCTTTTGCTGCCAGAATCTTTTTGGCAATCTCCGCACACTCCGATTCTGTTTTGCGGAAAACATCAGCACCAAATGCTTTCATAAAAATCCGGTATATTCCCTCAGCTAATTCATCCGCGTCACATCCGAAATCAACCAAAGCTTCGACATCCGCAATCTCAACCTCATATTCATTGTCCGGTGCGAACGGAAACAAATCGATCGGATCCCATTCATCGATCACTTTCTTTATGATACTCATGTGCATCTTTCCTTCCAAAAATATTTTAATACAGCTAAAAATCGCCCCTCTGCCTGATTTTAGCTGAATTTTTCCCTGTTCTATGTCGCTTTAGGTGCTAGTTTTTCAGCTATAATTTCTTTCTTGCATCGTTTTAGCCGAAATTCTCCTGTGCTGCACCGCTTCATTGGTATATCCCTCCATAGAATTGGCAGCTCAATCTTCTATTTCTATAATAAAAAAAATACTATGCTCATTGATCTTTGTCAAGGGATCCTCCGTCATGGTTTCAGGCTTCACCGGTGCGGCCCACAGATTTGGAACCATACCAAGAACAGGGCGAAATTCCACTTCACTATCGGAATTTCGCCCTGCCTTGGAGAGATTGTATTTACCTACATTTCAGGATAACTTTTGAATTCTGACGCATGTTTCTTCTGCCATGTGCTTCTTCAACATATTTCTTTTATCTCTTACTATTCTGTCACATTGACAGTGATCTTGACTGTCTTGTTATTCACCTTCGCCGAAATCACCGCCTTCCCCTTGGAACGGGCTTCGATGATGCCGTATTCGCTGACGAAAGCAACTTTTTTCTTGCTGCTTTTGAATACTACTGTCTGGGACACTTCCGGTTGGGAAATCCGGAATGTCTCGCCCACCTTCAGGTTCAGCGTGTAGTTGTAGGTATTCGCTTTGACGGGCGTGATGCTCGCACCGGTCTTGGCATCCGCAAGCGCAGGATTTTCCACATGTACGCAGGTCTCATAGGTAACGCCGTTGTAGCTGCAGAAAAGCATCGTCTCTCCTACGGTCTCGCCCTTGATCGTGACGTTCGCCTTATCCGCGTTCGTCAGGCTGACAATCTGTGCACCGTCTGTGGTATCCGTCGTCCATGCAACCGGTGTCAGCTTGTTGTTTTTCACGTAGGTGTGCTTCAGGGTCGTCTTCTGTCCGACGTTCAGGTAAATATCGGTCTTTACGGGGATCGCCTGTACCCGGACGGTCAGCGTGATGCTTTTCCCGTTCTGGTCCGTTCCCTTCACAGTCGTCTCGCCCACTGCCGTTCCTGTGATCTTGCCTGCTTTCGTGATCGTGATGGATGCGGTCTGACCCTCAGGCGCGCTCCAGTTGCCCTTTGCATCCTGGACCCAGGCATTGCCGCTCTCATCCGTCCATGCCGCGCCGGACGCCTTGAAGCCGCTTGTAAATTTGGGCGCGTAGGTCTGGAACACATTCAGGTCAACAGATGCTGCATCCGCAAGCTTTGTGGAAGCTGTGACATCCTTTACCACCACGGCAACGGTATAAGCCTTACCGCCTACGTATGCCCAAACCTTGGCACTGCCTTTGCCTACTGCGGTAATGGTTGCATAGGATGTGTTGTCCGCATCGCGTCCGCCGGTGACTGCAACCACTGACGCGTTGGAGGAAATCCAACTGACTGCCATGTCTCCGGTATTCTTCAGATAAACGGTATCGTCACTCTGCCCCGCCAGGAGTATTATTTTCTTGACCAGCGCAGAATCTTTATAAAGTGCCGGTTCATAAACCGTGATCCGGTACTGTGCTCCGGTTGCCGTATTGGTCAGCGTCGCTGTGCCGGCCTTCTTTGCAGTGGCTGCACCGGTCTTTTTCGCAACAGCCACCACTGTTTTGTCGCTGGTCGTCCAGACGCCGGTGCCAAATGTATATTTCTGACCTTTCACCATCTCTGCCGAGTAGACAGCTGCCTGATCGGTGCTGTCGGAGGCTTCCTCAGAAGTAACCTGATCGTCCTGACCGGATCTGTAATCCGCGTCCTCCGGATCTTCCGCATCCCCCGGATCTTCCGGATCCTCGGATTCATCCGCTGTCACAGTCACAGTACAGGTCGCGGACAGATTGGTGCCGTCATTCGTCGTCGCGGTAATGGTCGTCTCTCCCGCCTGCAAAGCCGTCACCATACCGTCTGTCACCGTTGCCACCTGCGTGTCAGAGGATGTCCATGTTACGCTGGTATCTGTCGCATAGCCCGGCGTGATTGTCGCCGTCAATTCTTTTGTGGCACCTGCCGCTAACGTCAGCGTGGCATCGCTCAGCGCAATTCCTGTCGCATAGGTGGGCTTGACTGTCACCGTACACGTCGCGGATTTGTCTCCGGCTGTCGCAGTGATCACAGCCGTTCCCGCCTTTTTCGCATAGACCGTACCGCTTCCGCTGACCGCTGCAATGGAGGCATCGGAAGAACTCCATGTCACGGTCACGGAGCTGCTTTGGCCGCCGAAGCCGCCGGGACCGCCCTGACTGCCGGAGGAAGAACCGGAGCTGCTCACCGTCGCGGTAAGCGTCTCACTCTTGCCCATATTAAGGCTCAGACTACTCTTGTTCAAACTGATAGAAGACACCGTCACAGAAGGCGAACCGCTGTTTGCAGGTGTTGCCGCTGTGGCTGTCGTGCTGGTGCTCCCCGCGCTCAAGGTATAGCTCGTACCGCTCGTAAGGTCGGGGGAAGCAAATAATACAAAGGATGCCGCATAGAGCAGCGTCTCTTCAAAAACCGTCGTGCTGCCGTTTTTCACGGTAAAGGTCGAACCCGCACTGAGAGAGGACGAACTGCTTCCTGAGTTGCCACCCTGTCCTCCGGGACCACCCTGCCCACCGGGGCCGCCCTGACCGCCGGAGGAACTGTTCCCATACGTCACATAGACGCCGGTGCCATATCCTGGAATACTCTCGCTGCTCATGTCATTGGAGCCTGCCGCCAATACCGTCGCCTGATTGGAAAGCGTAAAACCGGTATCATGATCCAACGGCGAATTCGCGCCCGAGGACTGACCGAATACGTAAACTGTGCCACCCTCGATGTCCAGAGTGCCGTTACAGTCTATGCCGTCTCCCTCCGCCTTGTAGCTGATCGTTTTTACCGATGAAGCACTTCCGTTTCGCAGCGAGACACTCTTACTGTTCGTACTGTCAATTTTTACCACCACTTTTCCGCTATAAATCACACAGCTGTTGTTGCTCTTGGATACGGAGACCTTGGTGTAATTGCAGTCCGTATCTTCGCTGCTGTCATATGTATACGTCACGGTCTTGGAGGACGCGTTCATGCCGTCATCGACGGTGTTGGTCGTGATCTGCGGACCGGTGGCAGCACCCTGCGTGCCGATCAAAATGGTTCCGGCCTCAATGCCCTCAAACGCGGTCTCAATGTCGATGACCGGAGTTCCCGTGATCGTGATGGTATCCGCCGCGCCGATGCCGTCGTCCGAGGAACGCACCGTGATCGTGCCGCCGGTGATCTCTAAGTTGTGATTGGAATGGATCGCATCGTCCGGAGCGCCGATGATATACGCGCCGGTACCTGCCGCTGTGTAGCCGCTCGTGTTCAGCGAATTTGCCTTGAGACCGGCACCTGTCGTATCAACGGTGATCGTACCGCCGGAGATGGTCAGTCCGCCGGACGCCTCTACACTTTCCACTGCCGCAGTGGGATCCGTAGTCAGCAGATCTGTATAAATTCTGGTGGACGCCTTGGTTCCGGCACTGATGCCCTTATGGCTGCCGGTGTCCACATTCACGCGCTCCGTCTTGCTGCTGCCGCTTTCCACAAGGGTATTGAGCGTAGTCGAGGAGGAACCGCTTGTATAAAAACCGGTTGCCGCCTGATTGTAGACCGTCGCGATCGTAATCTCACCGCCGGAGATATCGACCGTTTCCCCTTTGATACCGTCACCGTAACATTCGTCGATCGTCACTACGCCGCTCTTGACCTGAATGGTGCCGCCCTTCGCCTTGATGGCTGCATCTCCACTGTAGGAGACTTGCACCGTACCGCCGTCTACGGTGATGGTACCTTCTTTGGCCTTGACTGCGCTGCCGTTTGCGGAAGCCTTCACTGTACCGCCCGCAAAATACACCGCACCGGTCTTGGCAGATATGCCGTCCGCAGGATCTACGCTCACTCCGTCAACGGTATAATCCGTATCGGCTGCCATGCTATCCGTCACCTGCAGGGTACCGGTACCGTCGATCGTCAGCGTCGCGGTGGATGCCTTGATGACCGCCTCGGGCTCTTTGACGAACGTGCTGCTGCCGGTCAGGGTATTTTCTCCTGTTAACACAAACGTCACTTCCGCATTTTTCCCACAGGAAATCACAGAAGCATCCTCCCCCAGCGCCGCCGCGAGTCCACTGTCATCAATAGATAATCCATTCAGTGTCAGATTGACACCGGTCGTACTCTTCTTTACTGTCACATACGTATTCTTCGCCGTGCCGGTCAAGGTATAACTGCCGGCCGCGGTAATGGCGATCAACGTCACGCCGGTCTCCGCATCTGTGGTCGCCGTGATACCTGCTGCGCCGTCCGAAACGGTAGCCGTCGTTGCGCCGCCGCTTACGGTGAGCGTCACCGTCCCTGCTCCCTCGCCGGATGTCACCAATCCCAGATCTGTCGCATCTGTTGTCACCGACACATCGTACGCTGCCTCATTGTCTGCCTGTACCGCTACATCCGCGCCGTCCGACGTCTGTGCCAATACCGACAGCGGTTGTGCCATGCATGTCACGCCAGCCATCAGCCAGGCCAACAGGCGCATTTTGTTTCTATACCGCATGTTTGTATCCTCCTTCTCTTCCGGGAATTTGCTTCCTCATTGCTGTTCAATCAATAATTCGAGAGCTTTCCGGAAAATTTTGGGGGGAATACAAAAAATTTTTTAACGGACGGTTGAATCCGGATTCTGACCCGGATCCCGTCCTGCGTCCGCATTCTGATCCTGACCCGGGTTCTGCCCTGCGTCTTCATTCGGATTCTGGCCCGGGTTCTGCCCTGCGTCTCCGCCCGGATCCTGACCCGGGTTCTGCCCTGCGTCTTCGCTCGGATCCTGACTGGGATCCTGACTGGGATCCCGCCCTGCGTCTCCATTCGGATTCTGGCTGGGGTTCATACCCTGACCAGATGCCGGATTCGGGTTCCGGTCTTGTCCTGAGCGCTGCTCCGGATTCTGTCCGGGCTCCTGTCCGATGCCTGTTTCCGTGCCCTGGCCGGCGTTCTGCCCGGGCTCCTGTCCGATGCCCGCTTCCGCGCCCTGGCCGGCGTTCTGCCTGGGCTCCCGGGCGTCGCGCTCTGTATCCTGTCGCTCCTCCGAAGCATCCCCTTCGGGTCTGTCCGTCCGCTCCTGTTCGGTGCCGCCCGCAGGATATGCCGCCGCGTCAGGATGCTCCGATCCTGTTTCGCGCTCCGGCACACGACCATTCTTCGACAGCAGCTCATACAGCGAATCATCCTGATATTTTTTCACGATATCCTCATCTACCGCCTGTTCTGCGCCGGATACAGACAACTCCTCAATGCTGCGAATCTCTTCATACCGTCCGGTGCTGATGCCGAGCGCCTGCGCCTGCCTGCGGCTCTCCCGATCCGATGCGGTCACAAAATACGTAACCTCACTGAGCGCTGCCTCCGCCTCCGTCTGCAGTCTGTCCGAGCGCGCCGCATCATCAGAGGCAATATTTAACAGCATATAGTCTGCCTCTCCGTCCAGATAACCGTACCCCTCCAGAAGTGAGATCGTCTTGGTCAGCGCCTCAGAAAGTGTGTCATTCCGCACCGTTTCTTCGTTCAGATCCTCCACCAGCCGGTTCGCATCTTCATTCACTGCCGTGACTTGGACCACACGGTTGAACCGGTTGAGTGCAAATTCCAGCGAAGGATTCACATCGACGGACACATAGGAACACGCAGAGACCGTCATATATGTCCCCCCCATTGTCGTCAGAAACAGCGCCGCCGCCACGGCAGCCGCCGCATACCGCAGCTTTCCATAGCTCAGCTTCTCAAACCGCCAGGCGGGCGTATCCTTCAACTCGATCGTGTCTCCCACCGCACATATTTGTCTGGTCGTTCCCACCGTCCCGTCTTCCTTCAAAACGGCAGCCACGCCCCCTTTAATCTCCAAAACCACTGCTTTCATCGCATCACCCTCATTGCCTGATATACGCTATGTACTCCGCCAGCAGAGGAAAATCTCCCTGTAGGATCTCTGCTGCTGCTATTATATATTTTCGATGGCGCTCCAAAATTTTTTGGGGTACGCCGACACGTTTTTTGATCTCCGTTGCCGGCAGCGTGCGGGTATCCCGCATTTTAGCCGCAAGCGCCTCCTCCGCTACAAGACAACGGACCGCCTCGGCACAGGCCGCCTTGGTTTTGCCCGCCTTGGGCGAGCATTTCACCAGATCAAAAAAGGAGAAGCCATAGGCCGCCAGCACCTGCTGCATCGCCTCGATCTCATCCCTTACGGCAGTCTGCGGCGTCTCCGCCGGAATGGTTTCATCGTCCGGATCCAGCGGAACCTCCTGCCGGTACCTGACATGCGCCTTGAAATGATCCTGCAGCCTGCGCCGGATCACCAGCGCCGCAAACGCGTTGAAATCGCCCTTTTCTATGTCATAGGACTTCACTGCCTCAGAAAAAGCAATCATTGTCACCGACCATTCGTCGTCGCTCTCCGTGATAAAGCGCCCCGCCGCCCGATATGCACAGGACATCATGAAACGCTTATTTTTCTCTATGAATGTATTGAAAAAAACCGGGTCCTGCTGCGCTCTGAGCGCCTCCCGCGATGTATCCTCCGGCATATCCAAACGCCTCCCTCGTACCTGTATTATGCATTATTCACAGCTTTTCCGCAATAAAAAAAGGAAAGTTGTCGCTTTGCCCACTAGAAATTCCCTTCTGTTTATGATATAGTGAAAATGATTTATTTTTTTATACCTTTTTAATGCATTTTTTATATTTTTGTCACACGCACGCCACTGATTTCAGGAGGTTGACGGATGAGGAAAAAGGAAATCATGGAATTGCACTTAGCGGAATCGCCAGGTAATCAGGCGCAGGAGCTGATCGCATTGGTTTCCACACAGGGGGAAGCGGAGGAGACTGCCCGCCTGTACGGAATCGATCTGGTGTCCTTTTTCGACGGGGTCGCGGTCTATTCCACGACTAGGGATCTGTTAGTGCTCTCAGAGCTTGGCGCGCAAAACGGTTATCCCGCATTAGAGCCCAAGCGTGTGCGAACGCTTTATGCGGAATGAACAAAAGGGAGGAAAGAAATGAAACCAGCAATGAAAAGACTCAGGAAAACCAAGCTGCTGTCCGTGATCATGGCTGCGTCTCTGGTCTTCAACAGCGCCGGTCTGACCGTATTGGCCGAGCCTGCCGCAGACGATACGCAGATCATCATGACCGTTGCCGATGACACCTCGGACGGTACGGATGTAAACAGCGACGTATCCGAAGGGGACGTATCCGTAAACGATGTCACCGCAGAGGATATCTCCGCGGGCGATGTGTCCGCAAGCGATGTATCCGACGGCAATGTACCCGCAGCCCCCGCACAGCCGCTCTTCACCGGATTGGGCGAGGACTATGTACTCTCTGCGCAGCAGCTGGCTGACAAGCAGACACTGGCTGAATATACCGGTGAGATCTCAACCTTCACGGACAATCTGGATTATGAGACAGGCAACGATCTGTATGTTCCCGGCGAAGTCATTTTCCTGACAGACAGCGAGGAAGAGGCACAGCTGGTAGCAGAGGGCTTCGACGGTACGCTGGAGAGCTATTTTGACGGCGTTGCAGTCGTTATGCTGCCCGCAAACAGAACCGTAGTGCAGGCTGTTCTGGCATCCGCCGACCCCGCCTACAATCTCCCCGCCGTATGGCCCAACTATTACAGATATTTCAGCGCAACCTACAATGACCCCGCACTGGCTGAGAATAACGCTGGCTATCAGTGGTTCCACGAGTCAGTCGGCGACAAATATGTATGGGATGCCGGTTACAAGGGACAGGGTGTCAAGATCGGTATCGTGGACTCCGGTGCGCTCAGCTCCCAGGAGGACATCAAGAGCCAGATCAAGCAGAACCTGAACATGTCCGGTACCACTGCTGCTGCCACGACCACGGATCCCAACGGTCACGGTACCCACGTATCCGGTATCGCTGCCGCAACCGCCAATAATGGCAAGGGCGGCGCAGGTGTAGCACCCTCCGCAAGTCTGTACGTGTACAGTGTGGCAGACTCCAAGGGCAGTGTAGATTCCGCAGCGACGATTCGTGCATTGAACCGCGCTATCTCCGATAAGGTGGACGTCATCAATATGAGTCTCGGCGGTCCCAACTTCAGTGATGCTGAGAACGCGGCACTGCAGAGCGTTTACAATGCCGGTATCACCGTATTTGCCGCAGCCGGCAACGAATGTGCCAATACCCTGTCCTACCCCGCTTCCTACAAAAACGTTGTATCGGTCGGAGCGTTAAAGCAGGACGGCAAAAAGACGAATTTCTCCAACTACAATGCGGAAGTGGATCTGGCCTTCCCCGGTCTGGATATCTACTCCACTTACAACAGCGGTGCCAGCAGCTATACCTTTATGTCCGGTACCAGTATGGCATGTCCCGTGGCAACCGGTACAGCTGCTGTCATCCTCTCCGGTGCAGGAACGATTCCCGAATTGCAGGGAAAAACCGGTGCCAAGAGAGTTGACGCGCTCGTGAGCGTCATGAAGAAGAACGCAGTCAAGTCCGGTTCCGCAGGCATGGGTGCAGGAACCACCTATCTGCCCAAGGTATTCGGCATCACCCCCGCTACGGCGGATGCAGTACCCGCTGCACCGATATTCAGCGCAGCCAACAAGACAGAATACAGCAGCCTTACCGCAAGCATCACCATCTCCGGTATTCCAGCGGGATGCGCTGCATTCTACAGCACGGACGGCAAGACGCCCTCCTTTAAAAACGGTGCGATCACCAACGGTACCAGATATACCGGCGCGATCACTATCGGAAACGCAAAGTCCGTTACCCTGAAGGCGATCACCGTAAACCTGACGACCGGTAAGACCAGTAAGGTTGCCAGCGCTACTTATACCTTTAAACCCAATCCCACCGCTTTGACCATCGCTTCCGCAAACGGCTGCAACAGCGTTGTACCGGGCGGCAGTCTGACCCTCAAAGCGACGGTGACACCCTCCTATGCAATCCCTGTGAAGACCACCTGGAGTGTGGCTCCCGCAGATAAAGGCGTCACAGTCAGCGCAAGCGGTAAAGTCAGCGTTGCCAAGACAGCTACCGACGGCAGCTACACCGTGACCGCCAGCGCAACGACCACCGACAAGAACAGAACTGCTGTTACCAGGACAGCCGGCTTTACCATAACCGTGAAACCTGCAGATGCAGCCACCATCAAGTCCATTGCGTTGGCAAAGGGTAATACAAGTCTTTCACTGATCCCCGGCAAGACTGCTTCTCTAGGCACTGGTCTGACTGTGACCAATAAGGACGGCAAGACAGGCAGCACTTCCGGTCTGGTATGGAGCAGCAGCGACACTTCTGTTGCCACTGTAACCGCAGCAGGTATGGTAACCGCCAAGGCGATTGGTAAGGCAGAGATCCGTGTTGCGGCAAATGACGGCAGCGGCAAGTCTGCTGTATGCAAACTCACTGTGGGAGAGCCCGTGACCTCTATTACACTCTCTGGTCCTACCAAGATGACTGCAGGAAAGAGCATCTCTCTGAAGGCAACTGTACTGCCCGCCAAGGCTGCGAAAAAGACCGTGGAATGGACTTCAAACAATGAGAAGGTGGCTGTAAAGAATGGTAAAGTGACCGCAGACAAGAGTCTGGCAGCGGGCACCAGAGTAACCGTCACCGCAACAGCGACCGACGGCTCCGGCATGAGTACATCTTGGGCAATCATCATTTATGCGGATACCATCAAGAGTGTTTCTCTGGATCAGAAGAGCCTGACGCTGTTCACAACCAAGGGCTACTCCAATGCGCCGACCAGCGCAACCCTGAAGGCAACTGTAACCGGCGGCGATGCTTCCGCTGTGACCTACAGCAGCAGTGCACCCGGCATTGCCACTGTCAACGCTTCCGGCGTGGTGACCGCTGTCTCCTGCGGCAAGACAACCATTACCTGCCTCGCTGCCAATGGCAAAAAGGCAACCTGTGCCGTGACAGTATCCGCTCCCATGTCCCGACTGGATATCGTTCCCGCGACAGACAACGAAGGCGTTATCTCCGTCGGCACCACGGTAAAGCTGGGTACAAAGATCAACACAAGCTTTGGCAAACCTGCCAATACCAAGATCAAATGGTCTGTGAAGTCCGGATATGAGAAGATTATTTCTGTCTCCTCCTCCGGCGTGGTGAAGGCTCTGTCTATGGGCAGCGCAACCGGCAACAGCACCACTGCCATTGTCATTGCAGAAGCGACAGACGGCAGCAATGTGAAAGCAGAGTATGAAATCACTGTTCTGCGGAAGATCAAACAATACGGTGTGACCTACTCCTCATATTATGGCACATTCACTCCTTGGGTTGTATTTGATAACGGCAATAAGGTAAGCCTCTCCGCCTACACAGTGAACGTATCCAGTCCGAAAAATATCGTCAGCTGTTCCTATGGCGGCAGTTCCTTTACCATCATGCCCAGCAAGCCTACGACCAAGAAGGCTTCCGGTTCCATTTCTTCGAGAACCATCACCAGCAGTGACTTTGTGACTGCAAAAGTAAAGGTAACGTTCCAGACCGGCGGCAACAAGTCCTGGTCAGGTTCCTACAAACTGATGCGTTCCACAGATGATCACTTGTACGTTATATACTAAGTTATGTGCTAAATAGCCAAAAGACGCCCCCTGCCGGATCCACTGGCAGGGGGCGCTTTATTCTGTTCATATGCACAATCTTCTGCCCCGCGCTACATCTGGTGGCGCACGACGGCATACTCGTCATCCGCCCGAAAATAGGGACATTCCTTTTGTGAGCCGGTCAGGAATCGATACATCTCGTCCTCATCCAGATCCACATCGCAATAGTAATACTCCTCGTCTTCATCGTACACATAATTGACACATGCATCGCAATTACTCATAGCATCCTCCCGCCAAGCCCGCTATCACTAATATCACTCCACCAAACCTTATATAAAAAGCCTTATTTTTCACCATGCAGGTACGCATAAATCTCCCGCTTGCTGACGCCGCGATCCTTCGCCACCTGCTTCATGGCAGTCTTCTCATCCATACCCTGCGCCTCGTAATACGCCATATGCTCCTCGATCGTGCGCTCCTCCCAGCCCGCGATCTCCTCCTGACGCTTGCGCGCGAAGCTTTTGCCCTCGATCACCAGCACATACTCTCCGCGGGGTTCCTCCGTCTGATAGCAGGCGAGCGCCTCCTCCAACGTGGTGGAGACCACCGTCTCAAATTTCTTGGTCAGCTCCCGACACAGCGTGATTTTGCGCTGCCCCAATGCCTCGTAGAGCTCCTCCAGCGTGCGCACCAAATGATGCGGCGCCTCATAGAGGATCATCGTGCGGCTCTCCTTAGCGAGCTCCTCCAGCACCTGCTTCTTCTCCCGCTTATCCGCGGGCAGAAAGCCCTCAAAACAGAATCTTCTGGTGGAAAGTCCAGACAGGGTCAGCGCCGTGATACAGGCGCACGCGCCCGGCAGCGACGTCACCGGCACACCGCTCTCCCTGCACATCTGCACCAGCACCTCCCCCGGATCGGAGATCGCCGGCGTACCCGCATCGGTGATCAGTGCGATATTTTTTCCCTCCAGCAGCTGCCCCACCAGCTGTCTGGCCTTCTCCACCTTATTGTACTCGTGATAACTGGTCATGGGCGTGTGAATGTCAAAATGATTCAACAGCTTGATGCTGTTTCTCGTATCCTCCGCCGCGATCAGATCCGCTTCCCGCAGCGTATCCACCACCCGAGGCGTCATATCCCCGAGATTGCCGATGGGTGTCGCGCATAAAAACAGCGTTCCCGCCATGCTGCCGCCTCCTTCTCTATTTTGATCTCTCCTGCAAGAAATGGTAGCCAAAATTCATAATCTTCCCGCACTGCTGTGGTCAGAATCCGTAATTCTCCCGCACTTCTGCCGTGTAAACGCCGGGACGTTCAAAGAGGATCAGCGGCTTTTCCACCGTCATGCGCGGCTTGCCGCCCCGCACCGCCCCGATCAGCACCATGTTGGGCTCCTTGTCCACATACGGATGAACCATCCGCATCCGTTTGGGCTCCAGCTGATACTGCACAAGCGTCGTGAAAATCTCCGGCAGCCGGAAAGGTCTGTGCACCAGAAAAAGCTGTCCGCCGGGCTTCAGCAGTCTGGCCGCCACGCGCGCCACATCCGCAAAATTACACAGCAGCTCATGCCGTGCGATCGCCTTGGCGTCCGCCGGATTGGCCAGCCCATGCTGCGCGATCATGTAGGGCGGGTTACAGGTGATACAGTCAAAAGAAGCAGACGCAAAATACTTGTCTGCTTCCCTGATATCCCCTGTGACAATATCGATCCGGTCACTCAGCCCGTTCAGCGCCACACTTCTGCGCGCCATATCCGCGCTCTCCTCCTGAATCTCCAGACCGGTCAGCTGTGCGCAATGGTACTTCGCCTCCATGAGAATCGGTATGATGCCCGTTCCGGTGCCCAGATCCAACAGCCGGTCCTGTTCCTTTGCCTCGGCAAAACCGGTGAGCAGCACCGCATCCATTCCGAAACAAAATTTCTCTGTATTCTGGATGATCCGGTATCCGTTGCGCTGCAGGTCATCGACTCGCTCATTCTCCTTTAGGAGCACCGTCATTTCCTGTGTTTGCGTTGTTTCCTGCATTGGCATGATTCTCCGCCTTCCTCTCCGAACGGTTCCTTCTGTCCCGTCTGAAATGACGATCTCTTGACCGCTCGCCGCGCTCCTCGCGGTTCTCCGCGTTGCGGCGTTCCTCGCTGCGATCCCCTTCGTTTCGATCCCTGCGATCACGCTGCTCCTTCGGTTCCTTATCGGCACGATCGCGGGAATTGCCCTGTCTGCGCTCCCTGCGCTCTGCGGAATTCTCCCGATCCCGATTCCTCTCTCTGCGGTTCTCCGCGCTACGACCTTCCGCGCTGCTACGTCCTTCTGCACTGCTGCGTCCTTCCGCGCTGCCACGACCTTCCGCGCTGCCACGACCTTCCGCGCTGCGACGTTCTTCACCGCGGCCCTCGCCCCGGCCGCCATCCTGGCGTCTGTTCTCGCCGCGCTTATTCTCACCGCGACGATTCTCTTTGCCGCCCTCTGCGCGCTCGCTTCTGCGATGCTCCTGCTTGGCGGTATCCCGCTCTTCCTCTTTCTGCTCCGTGAACTCCACCTGCTCGAGACTCTCCAGCTCAGCCAATTCCTCCGGAGACAGCTCCATGCGCTCCTTCTTGGTATGCTTCCGCTTAAAGTGCAGCTTGCTTACCTCATACTCACGGATCTCCTTCTCGTCGCCCTCTTCCACGACCACTTTCACCAGCTGACGGAGCACATTGACACTCTGCACCTCGCCCTTGCCGCCATCCTCCGCCGTCACAAAATCGCCAATATTGGGCAACCTGCGGTTCAACTCCTCATAGGTGTCCTCCTCGTTTTTCAGACAACACATCAGACGCCCGCACACACCGGATATTTTGGTCGGATTCAGCGAGAGATTCTGCTCCTTCGCCATTTTAATGGACACCGGTACAAAGTCGGACAGATAACTGTGGCAGCACAGCGGTCTGCCGCAGATACCAATACCGCCGAGAATCTTGGTCTCATCGCGCACGCCGATCTGACGCAGCTCAATCCGCGTCTTGAACACGCCCGCGAGATCCTTTACCAGCTCGCGGAAATCAATCCGCCCATCGGCGGTAAAATAAAATAAAACTTTATTGTTGTCGAAGGTGTACTCCGCATCGATCAGCTTCATTTCCAGCCTGTGCTTGTGGATCTTTTCCAGGCAGATTTTGAACGCTTCCTTCTCCTTGATGCGATTGGCCTTCTCCTGCTCCACATCACGCTCGTTCGCCAGCCGAATCACAGGCTTCAACGGTTGTACAACCTTTTCCTCCTCGACCTCTCTCACGCCGGCCACAACAGTACCAAACTCAATCCCCCGCGCGGTCTCCACGATCACATGATCCCCGCGCTTAATCTGTAACTGCAGCGGGTCAAAAAAATAAACCTTCCCCGCCGTACGAAACCGAACACCAATCACTTTTACCATTATCTATAAACCTCACTTTACATCTGTCTATACAAATCTGTCTATTCAGCCCATTATAACATAGGAAAATGCAAAAAACTACTGGTTTTTGTACAAAAGAAGTATGAAATATGTGGAATTCCAATCAAAAACATAGTATAATAGTGCATAATACATAGAGGGAGGTGACGCACATGCAACAGGATTCCGGCCAGAACAATCATCAGACCAACAGCCAGCCGGCGCAGGAGACAGCCAATTCTGGTCTCACGCGCATGACCGGTCTGTTGACGCGTCACGTCTTTCACCATTCCGGTACGGAGCTCATGCAGACACACCCGGAGTTAAAATATGCCATGCTTGTGATGGACATTGCCAATTTTAAATCCGTCAACGTGTTCTGCGACCGTAAAAAGGGCGACGAAATGCTGCTCTACATCTCCGATTATCTAAAGGGTTATTGGAACGACCTGACGCTGGTCTCCCATTTTCGGGCAGATACCTTTGCGCTCCTGCGTCCTTTTGAAGACAAGCAGGAGCTCATCGATACGGCGCTTGCACTGCATGCCTATGTGGATGCGTTTCCGTTGCCCTTCAAGGTGCTTCCCTCAATCGGCATCTGTATACGCCCGACTCCCGATACGCCGGCCAACAATATGTGCGATTACGCGACCATGGCCCTGAAGGAGATCAAGGGTAAATTTTACGCCAAATACAATTTCTTCGACGAGCGTATGTTTCAGGACCTTTTGCAGGAGAAGCAGATAGAAAACGAGATCCTGCACGCGCTGGAGTCCAATCAGCTGCGCCCTTACATTCAGCCGAAAGTGGACATGCGCACGAAAGAGATCATCGGCGGCGAAGCGTTGGTGCGCTGGATCCATCCCGTGCAGGGTGTGATCTCCCCCGGTCAGTTTATTCCCGTATTGGAGAAAAACGGTCTGATCATCAACGTGGACTTCCATGTCTGGGAACAGATTTTCCGCTGGCTCGGCGAACGCGTCAAAGTCGGCAAACCCGTGGTTCCGATCTCCATCAATATCTCCCGTATGCATGCGTATGACAACACCTTCCAGGAGAAGCTGATTGGTCTCAGTAAAATGTATGAAGTTCCCGCATCCCTGATCCTTTTGGAGTTGACCGAGAGCGCATTTTTATCCGACGCCAACAGCGTATATCAGAACATGGTCAAGCTAAAGGAACACGGCTTTACACTCTCTATGGACGATTTCGGCACAGGATATTCCACCATGACCATGCTGAAGGACCAGCCGGTGGATGAAGTTAAAGTCGACAAGGGCTTTATTGATAATATTGAGAATGAAAACGTCCAGATCATTCTGGACAATGTGATCTACATGCTCCGATCCCTGAAAAAGACCATCATGGTAGAAGGCGTGGAATCCGCCTCCCAGCAAAAATACCTGCTGGAACGCAACTGCAATTTCGCGCAGGGCTTTCTGTACTACAAACCTATGCCGATTACAGACTTTGACGCACTGTTAGATCCTTAAAAACGGATAATGCCGAGCGCATTATCCGTTTTCCTGTATTGTCAAAAAAAGCATTTCCATCACCAGATCAAAATTCACATTGGCATCCAGCCGCTTCTTGGCCGTGTCTAACGCCTGTACGATGGTCTCAAGTCCCTCGTAGCTGCTGCGCTGGGCACATTTCCGGATGGCTCCCAGCTCCTCGCGGAATACCAGATGGTTGGCGTCCTTCGTCGCCTTGAACATCAATACATCCCTGTACCAGATCGCCATAATATCAAAATAGTCGTTGATCTCCAGCTTATATTCCCCGATCCGCTTGACCGCGGCAACAATTTCATAGAGCTCCATGTCCCGAATATATTTCAGGAGCGAGAGCGCCTCGTTCTTGACATTTTCAAACTCCTCGCTGGACGCCAGTGCCTTGGCCTTGCCAATATTGCCGCGGGCGAACGCCACACACACATCCGCCTTGTAATCCGGCACCTTCATTTCCTCCATCAGGAACCGCTTCACCTGCTCGTCCGGCACCGGCTTCATATTCAGCACAACACAGCGGCTGACGATCGTAGGCAACAGTGCGTGGATATTGGATGTCAGCAGCAGAATCACCGCGTACGCGGGCGGCTCCTCCAGCGTCTTAAGCAGCGCGTTCTGTGCCTGCGGATTCATTTTCTCCGCCTCATTGATCACATAAATTTTATATGGGCTGCTGTAGGGCTTGATCGCCACGTCCGCATTGATCTGACTGCGGATGTCATCCACGCTGATAGTATTGGGCTTTTCATGCACCAGACGAAGGATATCCGGCTGATTGCCGGACAGCGCCTGCTTACAGGAGTGGCACTCCTGACAAGGCTCGGTCTCGTGTTTCTCGCACTGCAGCGCCATGGCGAACACCTTCGCGATATACTCCTTGCCGGAGGATTTCTCTCCGTTCAAAATATACGCATGCGAAATCTTCTGTGATTTCAGCGCGTTCATCAAATGTTCTTTGATCTGCTCCTGCCCGATGATATCCTTGAATTGTGCCATACTCTGCCCCTTTCCGATACACCTTCTACCGTTCCCGTAGTGCTGCAGATACGTTTGCAGCTACGTGAAAATATCCAACAGCAATCCCCGAATCTCGCCGATCTTCCCCAGGATCGCCAGATTGTCTTTCTCGTCCTTCATCAGCTCCTGCGCCAGCTGATCCAGATTCTCATCCACCAGCCGGATGATGCCATACACGCGGTGCCTGCCCCGCCTGTCCAGGAAATTCTCTCTGGAAAACGCATGCGAGTGGGTCACCACCTCGTTCAGGAAATCCTTCACCAGCCCCCTGTAGTGGCGCATATCCTTGACGTCCCGCTTTTTCGCCAGCCGCTCACCCTGCATGGTGATCTCCTCCATCAGAGAATTCAGCCTGGTCTGCAGCTCCGCCTCCTCGATGTTGCTGGCCAGCATAAACTTAAACGTACCGTCCGAGGGCGCTGTATTGTGTGTCTGCTCCACATTCGCCGTCTGCTGTATCTGATTTACACGAATTTCCAAACGCCCACCCCCTTGTACATTTAATGTTTATTTCGGCTCATGCTGCGCAAAAATATAGCTTCGGATTTCATGCAGGCACTTGCCCAGCACTTCATTCCGGAACCGCTTCTCAATCCCCGCCTGTTGAAGCTTCTCCTCGGAAAAATCCTCCGCGTCCGCCAGAAAGCGGCGGCACATCTCCTCATACTTCGGCTTGGCCTGCTTTCTCTCGCGGTTCAGCGCGCGCTGTAAGCGTGTTCCGTCATCCAACTCGATCAGGATCGGCTTGACCTTGTCCGCCCCGAAATACGCCTTCATGCTCGCATAGCCCTCCAGCGTACCGATCATGATATAGTCCTGATCGCTGTCCGGATCAAACTGCCCGTCATCCACGGTAAAATAGCGCCAGACGCCGTAAAATGTCTGATACGCCCGATGCTCAATGACCTTGCCGGACGACAGCAACGCCTCGTAACCCGCCTCGTCCGTAAAATGATACTCCGTTCCCTCATGCTCGCCGGCGCGGATCGGGCGCGTCGTGTACGGAACGATCGCCTGCAGTGCAGCCCCCTCCGCACTTGCAGTGCGCAATTTTTTAAAAATTGTATCCTTGCCCGATGAACTCTTGCCCATCAAATAAAAAATCTTACCCATGTGTCCCGCCGTTCCTGTCTCAGTGCTCCGCGAGCACCTTGATATAGCTGTCTCCGTTTTCCGACTGTACACCCGTCAGCCGCAGTCCCTGCGCCTGATAGCGCCCCAGCCTCTCACACATCCCTACAGAGAGGATCTCTCCCGGTACAAGCAGCGGAATCCCCGGTGGATACACCGCGACAAAATCCGCCGCAGCGCCCCCCGACGCATCGGAAAGCCGCATTCGCTCCCATGGACGCTCCCACGCGTCCGTCAGCGTGTACCGCACCTCCGGCCGTTCTTCCTCCGCCTTCCCGCATCCGGCAGACTGCATCGCCCCGCCGTCTGCCGACTGCTCTGCAAGCATTCTATCGATTTCCAGCAGCGCCCGGGTCATTCTCTGATAAGCCTCATCTCCGTCCGCCACCGTGAACATCGCCAGACAATACCGCTCCGCAGCCATCTCACACTGCAGGTGGTTATTTTCGCGCAGCAGCTCGTACAGCTGCTGACCGGAGATACCGGCCCGATCCGTCACCACCACAAGCTTTCCTACATCCTGCTTCCCCTGCGCGATATCCTCCTGCGGCAGAAAACGCAGTACCTTGCACGACGCCAGCGCATCCAACATGCCACAATATCGCTTGTAAAATGCAGCAAACAATCTGTCCGCATCCCGCTCTAAAATCTCCATCGCATCACAGATACCGGCCATCAGCAGATACGAGGGACTGCTCGACTGATAAATGTGCCAAAAACGCCGCAGCTTCTCTCTGTCCACCAGACTGCCGTTTACATGCAGCAGCGCTGTCTGTGTGGGCGCCGGCAACGTTTTATGCACGCTGTGGATCACCAGATCCGCCCCAAGCCTGCAGCTTCCCTCCGCAAAGCCGGACGCAAACCCCAGATGTGCCCCGTGCGCTTCATCCACGATCAGCGGAATGCCTTTTGCATGCACCGCCTCGGCAATCGCGCGCACATCCGCGATCCTCCCTTCGTAGGTCGGAGAGACAATGAGCACCGCGTCAATATCCTGCTCCTGTTCCAGCGCTTCTGTTACCGCCTGCGCAGTAATCGCCTCCTGCAGCCCCGGTACATCTGTCTGCTCCGGATATAAATAACTTAACCGCAAATGCCGCAGATACGCCGCATGATACACCGATCTGTGACATCCGCGCACCATGAGCAGATGCCCTCCCTCCGGCAAGGTTGCGCTGATTGCGCTCAGAATCCCCGCTGTGCTGCCGTTGACCAGATAAAAGGTTTCTACTGCACCATACAGCGCATTAGCCTGCTCCTGCGCATCCCGCAGAATTCCCTCCGCCTCGTGCAGATTATCAAACCCGTCAATCTCCGTAATATCCGCTTGCAAAAACGCTTCGGGCATGTCTCCCAACTGTCTTCGCTTATGCCCGGGCATATGATACGGATATGCATCCGTCTCCCCATATGCCATCAATTTATGATACAGCCTGATTCTCTCTGTCATCCCTTTTGGCTCCGTGGCCCTTATGAATCCGAAATGTCTCCATCAGAGAACACCATTTGTCCGCCACTGTCACGATCCATGCCTCTCTGCACGCGGGCGGCACCACCGTCAACGGCCACATATGTTTTTTGATAATATCCTTCTCCCGCGGTGTCAGCTCATACTCCTCGGACGCATTTTTCAACGCGATCCCCGGGTGATAAAAACCGTGCAGATTCTTGATGGAAACATGCTCTTTACTGTGCCAGTCATAGAGAAAATAATCATGCAGCAGCGCTCCGCGGATCAATTCCTCCTCACTGCAGCGAATATGCAGCTTATCCCGCAGCATCAGACTGTAGGTCGCCACATTCAGACAATGCGCGTTCACTGTCATATCACCATGCTGCACATGCTTTTTCGTCGATCTGAAATTATCCGACTGCAAAATATCTCCGGCCGCATTTTTTATCTTTCTGTGCAGATCCCGGCGGCGGATGAACTGTCTCTGCCAGCGCAGCGCATCCTTTTCACATCTGCCGCGGGTTGATTGACTCACATACTTTTTTTTCATAGCTTCCCCCAAAACGAAACTGTGACAGGCTGTTGCCCCTGCAATATGGGCTACTCGTACTCAGGCGGCTCTACTTCCTCCGGCGCCGCGGGCTGCTCATACTCGGGTGGCTCTACCTGCTCCGGCGCTGCGGGCTGTTCATACTCCGGCACATCCGGATTTTGCTCCTCGCCCTGGCCTTCACCCTGACATTCGCCTTGCCCTTCGCCCTGGCCTTCCTCCTGTCCCGGCTGCGGCAGCATGCCGTCCGGATAATAATAACAAACCACCGGGAATCCCTCTGACATATAATTATAGATCGATGCAGCCTGATCCAAAGGCAGATTCAGACAGCCGTGCGACCCTTCTGTCAGATAGATATCCCCGCCAAATTCCTCGCGCCACGTCGCATCATGCATACCGTAATTGCCGTAAAAAGGCATCCAGTAATTCACCGGCGTCTGATAGTCCGCACCGCGCAGAACCGCGTTAGTCGTCTTATAGGTAATGCCGAACACACCCTGCGGTGTCCTGCTCCCATTGCTCATATTACCTGATACAAAATCTGTCTCCAACACCACAGACCCGTTCTGATACAGATACAGGTGCTGATGCGTCAGATCCGCTTCCACATAAGAATTTCCGATATCATTCGTTCCCTTGTTCCAGGCCGTTTGCTCATACGCCGGCGTTTTCTCCGCCGCTGTACCGTCCTGAATCAGTGCAATCAGCGCCGTTGCCTCCGCGTTCGTGTCCGTCTTCCAGCCATAGTTTGGCGCTGTCAGACTCAGATTATAACCCAGCGTCGTGTGAAACGACCGGCTCTTGCCATACGTATCATACTGTTCCGCGCGTTCCGTCACAAATTTTTTGACCGCCGCCTCATCCAACGCCAGAGAAGTCCCGTCCTTAGTAATCCATTCCTTCACAAGATCCGCATTCACCACAACCGGCGTACCGTTCCAATCATAGGTGACATTCGTCTTCATCCAGCGGTTCCCCTGTTTCACACTCTCTAAGAGTGCCGCGTCCTTCGCCGTGATCTGCGGCTTGGTGTAACAGCCTCTCTCGTCCAGATCCAGCGATCGCTGTCTGCGATCAATCGAATCCTTGATGACCTTCTTCGTCCTATCCATGTCCAGCTGTGTGCCCTGCGTCTCCGCCACCAGCACAAACCCGCCATTTTCCTCCGAATAATCGCCTATGTATGCATCTGTGGGTGCCTTCATCCGACCCTTCTGAAAAGCAGCCTGCTTATTCAAAAAACTCCACAGCAGCTCCTCGCTATAGTCGTTGCTTCCGGACAAGGTGTACTGAAAGTCCGAGCGCCAGATAAAACTGGGCCAAAGCCAACCATTCTGCTCATCCATCAAAGCAACCACATCCGACTCCGCAACCGAATTGATCAGCTCGATATCCTTCGCCTCCACAGAAGCCAGTGACACTTTCTCACCGGTTTTGACATCACGCCCTGCAATGTCCAGCTGGTAATTCTGTGACTGCAGGATCAATCTCGACATCACCGTGACCTTGTCCGCATTGCTGCAGCCCATGCCATTGATGATCGTTCCCGGATAAAAATGCGTCTGATAAAAGATCGCGCCAAAAATATAGATCACCGCCAGCACCACGACCAAAAAGCCCATCGCCAGGAAAAACAAAATACCCTCGTGACCCAACAGCCGTTCCGGACTGAACCACTCCATCCTTTCAGAAGATTTTTTCATAAAATACCTCTTTTCTCCTCATACGTGCCATATCAACAGATTATTAGCAGAATTATTATACCATGACTTTTATAAAAAAAATAGCATAAAAGGCTTCAAATTTGCCTTTTATGCCATGGCTTTCAATGAAGCATGGGGGATTCGAACCCCCGACAACCTGATTAAAAGTCAGGTGCTCTACCGACTGAGCTAATGCTCCGTATTATTTTTGCATAACACAAATGCCCAGAACCGGAATCGAACCAGTGACACGAGGATT
>JAFVAO010000015.1 GCA_017480445.1 Lachnospiraceae bacterium | reverse complement strand
GACTGGGAGACCTATTATCAGAACGATATCTGGCATTTGGTGGACAATACGACAGGAAAGTCCTATGATATCGCGCAGATCTTTTCCACGGTGGAGGCGAACAATACCACGCTCAAGGAAGTGCTCGCCACCAATCAGACCCAGCAGATCGCAGTGATCGGTCTGGTGATTTTGGCAGTGGTGTTACTGTCTGTAATCAGTGTGATGATTTTCAAGATCAAAGAGCTGAAGGATGAAGTATACTACGCAGAGGTGAGCAAGGAGAACGCGAGAAAGCGCGCGGCGAGCGCAGCGCAGAGCGGTCAGAAAATTGCACAGCAGAGCGCGGCAGGTCGTCCGGCAGGCGCACGTCCGGCGACAAGCGGAGCAAGACCTGCGGGCACACGTCCTGCAGGAGAGGGCGGCGCGGTGAAGAGCGCCGGCAGCAAACCCGTGAACGGACAGAGACCGGCGGGTGCGGCGAAGAGCACCGGCGGCAAACCTGTAAACGGGCAAAGACCTGCAGGCACACGTCCTGCCGGAAGCGTGCAGCAGCCTGCGGGCGGAGCGGCGCGCCCCGTGAAGCGTCAGCCTGTGGAGGATGAGCCGATCCAGACCATGCAGGAGGAGATCTTCGAGGAGCGCAGACCCGAGAAGACACCCGAGAGAAAGGCGAAGAATTTTGCAAGTGACGAGGAATTTGAGTTCCAGTATCTGGATTGGGATGAAGAGCAGGAATAACGTGTTTTCGAGAAAAGTTGCCGCAATCTGCGGTAACTTTTTTTGTCGCCGATATTGAGTATTTCGCCGGAAAGGTTTATACTAAACACAGCGGGGTTTTACAACAATTTGGAGAAGGAGAGAGAACATGAGACAATTTTACGGGAAAAGCACAACCAGTGATCTGAAGCAGGCAATCAGTGGTCTCAGGAATCCGCAGTTGTTGATCCTGATGACGGGAGCTGATCGGTTTGAGGAGCATGTAAAGCAGCTTGAGGAGCTGTATCCGGGCGTGCCCAGCATCGGTTGTATCGGCATGAGCTATGATTCTTCCAAGGTGAATGAGCAGGGGGTAGCAGTGATTGCATTCACAGATGGCGTGGAGGCGGTGGCCAACGTGATCGAGAATGTGTCCGACATGCCGGTGAAATACATCGGCCGTCTGGAGGAGGACATCAAGAAGATCCGTCCGGGCCGCGAGGACACCGTGTGTATCGATCTGTGTTCGGGCAATGACGCCTGCGTACTCACGACCATCTTCGGCAGCCTGAAGAAAAACAATATCTGCCTGATGGGCGGTACGGGAGATCAGGGAAAGGTGTCCGTCAACGGTAAGATTTATCCCAATGCGGACGCGTATGCGCTGGTGAAAAACCTTGGCGGCAAGGTAAAAGTATACAAGGAGAATATATACCGGCCGGTGGAGGGCACACGCTTTGTGGCGTCCAAGACGGATCGGGCGAAATATTATGTGGGCGAGCTGAACGGACGTCCGGCCAAACAGGTGTACATGGAGAAATGCGGGATCAAGGAGAGCGAATTCGCCTCCCAGACCTTCAAGAATCCGCTGGGCAAGTTTAACGGGAAGGATATCTGTATTATATCGATCAAGGGTGCTTCCGGTTCCGGATTCAACTGTTATCGCCAGGTGAATGACTCGGATGTGCTGACTTTGCTGCAGCTGAAGGATATCAATGAGATCGTGGAGGAGACGATGGAGCAGATCCACAGGGATTTCGCCCATCCGTCGGCGGTCTTTTCCATCAATTGTGCGTTCCGTCACTTGCTGTTTACCGAGAAGGGAATCATGAATCATTATCTGGATACCATGTCCAAGCTGGGAAATCACTGCGGCTATGTAGGCTATGGGGAGCATTACAATAACCAGTTCGTGAACCAGTCCATGACATGTGTGGTATTCCAGTAAAATAGTGGGAGGCGAAAAAATGTTTTTATTCAAGAAGAAAACAACCGTACAGGAGAGTGCGCCTGTACAGCAGAGCAAACAGATTGATATCCATCCGGTTGAATATGTGTCCAATATGCTGCTCGATTATCATCACGAGCTTGTGCAGAAAGAGGTAGAATCCCTGACGGAGTTGAACGAGGTGCAGACTTCCTTTGATGATGTGCGGGCGAGCAACGATCAGCTGAAGGCGAAGCTGGAGAATTTTGACAGTGTGTTCCAGAGAATGGAGTCCAGCGCACAGGAGTTCGCCGGCGTGAAGCAGGAGATCGAGCGCTCCGTGGGCAATGCGCAGAGCAAGGTCAAAGGACTGATGAACAGTTCCGAGCAGGTGCAGGACGCATTCGAGGAGATGCAGAGCATCTTTACGGATTTCCGTACCAGTGTACAGGATATCGCCAATGTGATGAACGAGATCGTCAGCATCGCCAATCAGACCAATCTGCTGGCGCTCAACGCGTCCATCGAGGCGGCGCGCGCAGGCGAGCAGGGAAGAGGCTTCGCGGTGGTTGCGGAAGAAGTGAAAAATCTTGCGGATCAGATCAAGAGTCTGGTCAGCCAGGTGGGCGAGAGCATCAAAGAAGTGGAGCAGGGCACGGGACGTTTGAGCGACAGTATCGAAACCTCCCAGAAAGCGCTCTCCCAGAGCTTTGATGACGTGAACGCCACCTATGCGACCTTTGACTCGATCACGGCGACCGCGAGCGGCGCAGGGGCGGTACAGCAGCAGATCATGCGTGTCTCCGAGAGCGCGAAAAAAGAGCTGGAGCAGTTGGATGACTCCTTCAGTGTAACTGAGTCCAAATTTACGGATCTGATGGAACACATCGAGCGCGCCAGCGAGCTGGGTACGACCAAGAGCACGACCTATGAGAATATGAACAATATGATTTCACAGATCAAGCCTCTGCTGCAGGATATGAAGCAATGAACCTGCCTGTCAGAACAGACGGGATGACGAGGAAAGGGGGCGTACAGCATGATGATCGAAATCGATTTTAACAGTGATGAAGCGCTGTATATGCAGGTCAGGAACCAGATCATCATGGGTATCGCAACCGCGCAGTTCAGCGAGGGCGACCCGCTTCCGAGCGTGCGGCAGCTGGCGGATATGATCGGCATCAACATGCATACGGTGAACAAGGCCTACACAGTGCTCAGACAAGAGGGCTATGTGAAAATGGATCGCAGACGTGGCGCGGTGATTGCACTGGATGTCGATCGAATGCAGGCACTTGCGGAATTGAAACGGGAACTACAGGTCATACTTGCTAAGAGCAGCTGTAAGAATGTTTCCGTCGCAGAGATACACGAGCTGATTGATGAGATATACAGCGAGTACACATAATGGATGATTTGGAGGTTTGTATATGCAGGCAGAGTTTACCGACAAAGCCAGAGAAGTATTGGCACAGGCGGCGAAGTGCGCGAGAAGCTTGAAGCAGGGCTATATCGGCACGGAGCATATTTTGATGGGACTTCTCATGGTGAAGGGCGGTGTGGCACAGCAGGTGCTGGCCGAGAATGGCGTGGAGCTGGAGCAGGTGAAGGACATGATCCGCGACCTGATCGCCTTTGATAAGGGCGTCTCTATCAAGGAGCGCGAGGGGTATTCCCCCAGAGCGCAAAAGATTCTGGAGGAAGCACACAGACAGGCGGAGCGTTTTCACCAGAGCCAGACCGGCACGGAGCATCTGTTGCTGGCACTGATCAAAGAGGGTGAAAATGTGGCGGTACGATTGCTGAACACCCTCAGCGTGAATGTGCAGAAGATCTATGTGGATACATTGATTGCGATTGGTCAAGACGGCAATCTGTACAAGGAGGATCTCGGCAAGAAGAGCCAGGGCAAAGGCAAGGGCGCCACGTTGACGCAATACAGCAGGGATCTGACGGCGCTTGCCAGAGAGGGCAGGCTGGATCCGGTGATAGGCAGAGAGGATGAGATCCGACGTCTGATCCAGATCCTGAGCAGAAGAACGAAGAATAACCCGTGCCTGCTGGGGGAACCCGGCGTGGGCAAAACCGCAGTGGTGGAGGGACTGGCGCTGCGCATTGTGGCGGGAGAAGTGCCTTTCACTGTGCAGAACAAGCGGGTGCTGACCCTGGATCTGTCCGGTATGGTAGCGGGCAGCAAATATCGCGGAGAATTTGAAGAGCGCATCAAAAAGGTGATCAAAGAGGTGATCGAGGACGGCAATGTGATCCTGTTCCTCGATGAACTGCACACCATCATCGGAGCGGGCGGCGCGGAGGGCGCGATCGATGCGTCCAATATCCTGAAGCCGTCTCTGGCGCGGGGAGAGATCCAGATGATCGGTGCCACCACGATCGCGGAGTACCGCAAATACATCGAGAAGGATGCCGCGCTGGAGCGCCGGTTCCAGCCCGTCACGGTGGAGGAACCCACAGAGGAGGAGGCCATCCGTATTCTGGAGGGCATCAAGGGAAAATATGAGGAACACCACAAGGTGCGCATCACCTCTGAGGCGGTGGAGGCGGCGGTGCGTCTGTCCAACCGCTATATCAATGACAGAAATCTGCCGGACAAGGCGATCGATCTGATCGACGAGGCGGCGGCAAGCGCCAGACTGCGCTCGATGGATGTGCCGGACAAATTAAAAGATATGCTGGATCAGATCAAGAAGATGGATCAGCAGATCGAGCGCTCCATTCGGATGGAGATCTACACGCAGGCTGCGGAGATCAAGCGCAATCAGGATGAGCTGGTCAAAAAATATGAGCGTCTGCTGGCGCGCAGACAGTCCAAGGAAAAAGGACTGCAATACAGTGTTGAGGAGAGCGATATCGCAGAGGTAGTCGCCCTGTGGACGAAGATTCCCGTGCAGAAGCTGGCGGAGAAGGAGAGTGAGAAGCTCCTGAAGCTGGAGAGTATTTTGCACAAGAGAGTGATCGGGCAGGAGGAGGCAGTCACCGCCGTGGCGAAGGCCATGCGCAGAGGACGTGTGGGTCTGAAGGATCCCAATCGTCCCATTGGTTCCTTCCTGTTCCTCGGCCCCACCGGTGTGGGCAAGACCGAGCTGTCCAAAGCGCTGGCGGAGGCGATGTTCGGCTCGGAGGACGCGATGATCCGCGTGGATATGTCCGAATATATGGAAGGGCATTCCGTGTCCAAAATGATCGGTTCCCCGCCCGGCTATGTAGGGTTTGAGGAGGGCGGACAGCTCTCCGAGAAGGTGCGCAGAAATCCGTACTCGGTGGTGCTGTTCGACGAGATAGAGAAAGCGCATCCGGATGTGTTCAACATCCTGCTGCAGGTGCTGGACGACGGGCATATCACCGACTCCAAGGGGCGCAAGGTCAGCTTCAAGAACACGATTCTGATCATGACCTCCAATGCCGGTGCGCAGCGGATTGTCGATCCCAAGAACCTCGGGTTTGCCGCTGTGAATAACGCCCAGAAGGATTACGAGAAAATGAAATCCGCGGTGATGGAGGAGGTCAAGAAGAACTTCAAGCCGGAGTTCATCAACCGCATTGACGACATCATCGTATTCCATCAGCTGAACGACGAGAACATGAAGGCGATCGTCAATCTGCTGGCAGCAGGTCTGATCAAGCGCTGTGAGAGCCAGATGGATATTCATCTCTCCTTCACGTCCGCACTCAAGGAACATCTGGTGAAAAAATATGCGGATGTGAAGATGGGAGCGCGGCCGTTAAAGCGTGCGATCCAGTCCGTGGTGGAGGACGCTCTGGCGGAAGAGATTTTGCTCAAAAAGGTGAAGCCGCAGGATACGGTGAGCGCCGGATATAAAAATGACAAGGTATGTTTTACCGTGAAAAAATAGTGGAAAAAAGTCGTATTTTATAGTATACTGAAAGTACCTCATCACAGGCATGAGGTGTTCGTTAGGAAGACGACTAGGAGGACAAATAAGATGGCAGTGGTAGAGCAGCTGCTCCGCAGCGAAACCGATGGCGCAATCAGCTTCGGTAATCACGAATTGGCACAGAAGGCGAAGGTGGAGGACTACAAGCATGCGGGAGATCTCTTGAAGGTGAAGACCTACAACGAGATCACCAAGCTCGAGAAGAACGGCACTTTTTTGTATGAGTCAGTGCCCGGAACCAGTGTTTTCAATTTCAAGGAGCAGGCCGACAGCGTTGTATTTACCGTGGTAGGAGACAAAGATGCACAGATCACGGTGGGGTTGTCGGATGAGACAGAGTACGAGGTCTTCGTCGGAGGAAACAGTATCGGAAAAATGAAGACGGGACTCGGAGGAAAACTCTCTCTGAGTGTGGAGCTTGAAAATGCGGGGGAGGTTCCCGTGAAGATCGTTCGGGCATAGGAAAGGAATTCAGACATCCCGACTCCGGGGCAGCTTGGAGTCGGGATGTTCTTGTACTACAGGAAATTGCGTCCGGCAGGACGCATTGAATTCAGGAGGAAAACATGGCCAAGGGGAAGACCAGTGTATTTTTTTGTCAGGAGTGCGGCTATGAGTCGGCAAAATGGATGGGACAGTGCCCGGCGTGCAAAGCGTGGAACAGCTTTGTGGAGGAGCCGGTGCATAAGGCCGACGGCAAGAGCGCAGGCAGTGCGAGAAGATCCGGCGAGAAGGCGGAGCCAAGTGTGCTATCCGAGGTAGTGATCCGCGAGGAGAACAAGCTGCTCACCGGGATCGGTGAGCTGGATCGCGTGCTGGGCGGCGGAATCGTGCAGGGGTCGCTCACGCTGGTGGGCGGAGATCCCGGGATCGGCAAATCCACCCTGCTGCTGCAGGTGTGTCAGCATGTGAGCCGCGCCGGACATAAAGTGCTGTACATATCGGGCGAGGAATCCACCGTGCAGATCAAGATGCGCGCAGACCGTATCGGTAGCTTCTCGAAAGAGATGCTGCTGTTGTGTGAGACCAATCTGTCTGACATCGAAGAGGTCATCCGGCAGAACCGGCCGGAGGTGGTGGTGATCGATTCCATCCAGACCATGTACAACGAAAATGTATCCGCGGCACCGGGCAGTGTATCGCAGGTGCGGGAGTCCACCGGTGTGCTGCTGCAGCTGGCCAAGGGCCTGGGCGTATCCGTGTTCATCGTGGGGCATGTGACCAAGGAGGGCACGGTGGCAGGTCCGCGCGTGTTGGAGCATATGGTGGATACGGTGCTCTATTTTGAGGGGGACAGACATGCCTCCTACCGCATCCTGCGCGGTGTGAAGAACCGTTTCGGCTCCACCAACGAGATCGGCGTGTTCGAGATGCGGGAGCAGGGATTGCTGGAGGTGCCGAACGCCTCGGAATATATGCTGAGCGGCAGACCGGAAAATGCCAGTGGTTCGGTGGTTGCCTGCACCATGGAGGGAACCCGGCCGCTTTTGGTGGAGATCCAGGCGCTGGTATGCCAGAGCAATTTCGGTATCCCGCGCAGACAGACGACCGGCACGGATTTCAATCGTGTCAATCTGCTGATGGCCGTGCTGGAGAAGCGATGCGGTGTACAGCTGGCCGGCTGCGACGCCTATGTGAACATCACCGGCGGCATGAAGATCTTGGAGCCCGCCATTGATCTGGGGATCGTGATTGCCATTCTCTCCAGCTTCCGCAATCGGGCGGTCAACCAGAAACTGATCGCCTTCGGAGAGGTGGGTCTGTCCGGGGAGGTGCGGGCGGTCAGCCAGGCCGCACAACGTGTGGCAGAGGCTGCGAAGCTGGGGTTCGAGGTGTGCGTGGTGCCGGCGGTCAGTGAGAAGGATTGCAGACAGGCCTGCACGCAGGAGGGGATGCAGATCATCGGTGTGCGCACCATGCAGGATGTGCTGGCGGTGATCTGATCCGAGACGAACCAAAATCAAGCCAAAATTCTGTCAAAAAAATAACAAAACGGATTGAAACCACTCAGACTTTGGTGTATAATATCCCATTATGAACCAATTAAAATTTTGAGACAAAGGAAGAATGAATCATGAGTGAAAACAAGAAACAAGGAGGCTGGCGCACCAACAAATGGATTCGCGCTGCGATCCCTGCACTGCTTCTGCACTGCAGTATCGGTACCGTGTACTGTTGGTCGATTTTCAGCCAGGAGATTGCTGATTACATCGGCTTTACCAAGGGCGCTACGGAGTGGGCGTTCAGCTTTGCCATCTTTTTCCTCGGCATGTCTGCGGCGTTTCTGGGAAATGTGGTGGAGAAGGATATCCATAAGTCCTCGCTGATCGCGACGATCTGTTTCGCGGCCGGCATGGCAGGCACGGGATTTTTCATCTACTACGGCGGACAGCACCAGCACAGCGCACTGGCGCTCATCGGTATCTACGTGTGCTACGGGTTTATCATGGGTATCGGCCTCGGAACCGGTTACCTGTCTCCCGTGAAGACGCTGATGCTGTGGTTTGAGGACAGAAAAGGTCTGGCGACAGGCTTAGCTGTGGCGGGCTTCGGCGCGGCCAAGGCGATCGCAAGCCCGATTATGCAGAGCATGCTCGGTGGACTGAGTTCCGCTGGAAGCGAGATCAATGGAGTGGGAAATGGTATCTGGAAAATGTTCATTATCCTGGCAGCGGTTTATTTCGTGATGATGTTCGTGGGACATCTGCTGTTGAAGAAGCCGGATGGCTGGCACGAGCCGCAGGGGAAGGACGCCAAGCCCAGTATCATCAGCGTGCTGAAGACAAAGCCTATTACCAATTACATCGGCATCTGGCTGATGTTCTATATCAACATCACCTGTGGTCTGGCCCTGATCTCACAGGAGAAAATGATCGTAAAATGTGTGGGTCTGGCGGCGTTTGTCGGCGTGATCTCCACGGTCTCCGCAATCTTTAACGCGGGAGGCAGACTTGGTTTCTCCGCTTGGGCGGATACCATGAAGGACAGAAATACCATCTACAAAATGATCTTTGTGTTGTCCATCGTGTGCACCGGACTGGTGATCGTTACAGGTGGTATCAAGAACGGCGAAGGCAATGTACTGTTGACAATCCTTGTGCTGGCATTGATTTTTGTGGTCAACGCAGGGTACGGCGGCGGATTCTCCAATGTGCCGACCTTGTTGTCCGACCATTATGGCATGGGCTCCATCAGCGCGATCCACGGAATCACGCTCTCGGCCTGGGCGTTTGCAGGGCTTACCGGCAATCAAATGGCAACCTTTATCGTGAACCATTCCGGCGAGTGGATCGACCACGCAGGCGTGAAAATGAATCCCATCGGCTATCAGAATGTGCTCTATTTCACGGTGGTGCTGTACATTCTTGCCCTTTGCTTTAGTCTGTTCCTGGTAAAGCCTACGGACAAGGCGCTGGCGGCCAAACAGGCAAAGCAAAAAGCAAAATAAAAAAGTTCTTGCGTAACGTGACTTCACGTGTTATAATACAATTCGTTGGTGCTTTGCCAACGAATATAGAGGAATAGTACAGCGGTAGTGCGGCGGTCTCCAAAACCGTTAACGGGGGTTCGATTCCCTCTTCCTCTGTTTGAAGCGAAAGCCTTAAAAGGTCGCGTGGCGGCATTTTAAGGCTTTTTTCGTGATAAGAAAGGGACAAAAGGAGGAGCGGATCATGCAGGAAAACAGCGTATCAAACGCACAGCTGGAGCAGGCGATGGACACGCTGCGAAAGTATGTGTATCAGTTGGCTGAGCGGGCGGAGGAGTCACAGGACTATGCGGCCGATCTCTGGGAGCGGATAAAAGGGTCCGAGGGCGTTCTCAAGGAACTGGCCTACTATCATGACTACGGGAATTTCTGGGGCAAATACAGCGTGGCGGGCTACACGCTCACGGACATTCTGGTATGGCAGGTGGATCATTTCAAGGCGTATCTTGACCGCCATGAGGATGTCAACCGCTGGAAACCGGAGCGGCTGTTTCTCCACTCCCTGGATGTGATGCTGCGGATGGAGCAGGATCCGGCCCCCTATGTGGACAAGCTGACAGGGGAGACAGGAACGGATTTTGTCGGGAAATTCAAAGAGTTTTAATTTTATTGCTGTACTTTTTACAAAAATGTGATAAGATAAAAATACATATGTGTCATATTTTTCAGATATGCGATCCGGAGGTAGGCATATGGAACAGGACGTAAGATATTATAAGCAACAGTTGGACGAGTACAAAAAAACACTTATGCCGCTTTTGCGTTATCTGCCGTGGCTGGAGAAAAGTGCCGGCACCAGTGTCAGCCAGACATATCAGGGGGCGGACGAGACGGCGCAGGTCATGCGCTTTCCGGTATATGACGGGACACTGATGAGCTTTGTGAAGGAGCTCGCCAAGACGCCTTTTATGGATCGCAATTATCGCTATATCTACACGAGAAACAATATCCGTACCCATGACGACGAGCGCAGAGTGATTGAGCGGGCTACGATTAAGGAATGGAATATGCTCTGCGGTATTTTGTCCAAATATGTGCTGGGGGGCCAGACCAAAGCGTTGCTCTGGAATGAAGCCGTGCAGGAGCGTCTGTTCTATCTTGTGATTCTGAAAATGAAGGATATTGTGGAGTATTGGGATCGACCGATCGGTAAATAGACAGCGTGCGGATAGCAGAAAGGTACGGGGGAAGTATGGGAGAGAAATCGGTACAGAAGAAAAAGTATATCGTGGAGACGGCCAGAAAGGTCTTTGTGGAAAAGGGCTTCAAGCGGGTTACCATGAAGGACATCGTGGAGGCCTGTGACATCAGCCGGGGCGGTCTCTATCTCTACTTTGAGAATACGAGCCAGATCTTCGCGGAGGTGCTGAAGCTAGAGAGCGAGGAGACGGATGATGTGTTCTCCAACAGTATCACGGAGGACGCGACGGCGGTGGATATTCTGCTGCTGTTCTTAAAGGAGCAGAAGAAGGAGATCCTTCGCAAGAAGGATACGCTGACCCAGGCTATCTACGAGTATTATTTTGACAACAACAACCTGTCCAGAAAGGACAATGTGCTCCGCAGACAGTTTGAATCGGCGGTGAAGGTGATCGAAAAGCTGATCGAGATCGGCGTGGAAAACGGCGAGTTTGTCTGCGAGGACTGCGCGGGTACGGCACGCAACATCATGTACGTGCTGGAGGGCTTGAAGATTGTGTCCCAGACCAGCGGCTTGAGCCCGGATGCTGTGGACAGAGAGCTGATGTATATTTTGCAGCAGATCGGTACGGAATAGCTGTTTCATTCAAAACGAGATACAAAACGAGAGGAAGAAAAAGGAAACATGGGAAAAGTCAGACGTATTTATGTGGAGAAAAAAGAGCCCTTTGCGGTGAAGGCCAAGGAGCTGCATGAGGAGTTTAAGAATTATCTCGGCATCAATGTTGCAAAGGTGAGAGTGTTTATCCGCTATGATGTGGAGCATATATCGGATGAGGTGTTTGAGAGAGCGTGCAAGACGGTATTTTCTGAGCCGCCCGTGGATGATCTGTATTACGAGACGATCGAAGTGCCGGCGGATGGGCACTTGTTCTCTGTGGAATATCTGCCCGGACAGTTCGACCAGAGAGCGGACTCCGCAGTACAGTGCGTGCAGTTTTTGAATGAAAATGAGAATCCGATTATCAAGACGGCGGTGACCTATCTGATCCAAGGGGATGTGAGCGGGGAGCAGCTGGCACAGATCAAGGCGTACTGTATCAACCCGGTGGATTCCCGGGAGACCGATATGGTGAAGCCGGATACACTGGTGACGGAATTCGATGAGCCGGCGGATGTGGCGATATTTGACGGTTTCCAGGATATGGCGGAGGAGGAGCTGCGCAAGCTTTACGATTCGCTGGGACTCGCTATGACGTTCAAGGATTTCCTGCATATTCAGAAGTATTTTCACGACGATGAGCACAGAGATCCGTCCATGACAGAGATCCGCGTGCTGGACACTTATTGGTCCGACCACTGTCGCCACACGACGTTCTCCACGGAGCTGAAAGAGGTGGAGTTTGGCGAGGGGTATTACCGTTCCCCTATCGAGACGACCTATCAGAGCTATCTGGACACCAGAGCAGAGATCTTCGCAGAGCGGGACGATAAATTTGTCTGCCTGATGGATCTGGCGCTGATGGCTATGCGAAAGCTGAAAAAGGACGGCAAGCTGGACGACATGGAGGAGTCTGATGAGATCAACGCCTGCTCCGTGGTGGTTCCGGTGGAGATGGATTACGGCGACTACAAGGAGACCGAGGAATGGCTGGTATTCTTCAAGAATGAGACCCACAACCACCCTACAGAGATTGAGCCGTTTGGTGGAGCGGCCACCTGTCTGGGCGGCGCGATCCGCGATCCGCTGTCGGGCAGAGGCTATGTCTATCAGGCGATGCGCGTGACCGGCGCGGCAGATCCTACGGTGCCCGTCTCAGAGACCCTGAAGGGCAAGCTCTCCCAGAAGAAACTGGTGCGCGGAGCAGCCAGCGGATATTCTTCCTACGGGAACCAGATCGGTCTGGCAACCGGCTTTGTCAAAGAGATTTATCATCCTGCCTATGTGGCGAAACGGATGGAGATCGGTGCCGTGATGGGCGCGGCGCCGAGAAAGAATGTAAAGCGTGAGACCTCCGATCCCGGCGATGTGATCATTTTGCTGGGCGGTCGTACCGGACGTGACGGCTGCGGCGGCGCAACCGGATCTTCCAAGGTACACACGGAGAGTTCCATCGAGACCTGCGGTGCAGAAGTACAAAAGGGAAATGCACCTACCGAGAGAAAAATACAGAGGCTCTTCCGACGTGCGGAGGTCAGTCGTCTGATCAAGAAATGTAACGATTTCGGTGCCGGCGGCGTGTCTGTGGCCATCGGAGAGCTCGCAGACGGACTGTCTGTGGATCTGGACAAGGTGCCGAAGAAATACGCCGGTCTGGACGGTACGGAGCTTGCGATCTCCGAGTCCCAGGAGCGTATGGCTGTTGTGGTGGATCCGAAGGATGTGGCCGAGTTTATGGGCTACGCAGAGGAGGAGAATCTCGAGGCTGTGGAGGTTGCCGTTGTGACCGAGGAGCCCAGACTGGTGCTCAACTGGAGAGGCAAGAAGATTGTTGACCTGAAGAGAGCGTTCCTGGACACCAACGGTGCGCATCAGGAGACGACCGTCAAGGTGGACATCCCGGATGAGAAGGATGATTATTTTGACCAATATGCTGTGCCCGCAGTCGGAGAGAAGTTGGAGGCACAGGATGTGAAGGGTGCATGGCTGAGCCTGCTGAATGACTTAAATGTGTGTTCCCAGAAGGGACTGGTGGAGATGTTTGACGCCTCCATCGGTGCGGGCAGCGTGTTGATGCCCTACGGCGGTAAATATCAGCTGACAGAGACCCAGAGCATGATTGCCAAGCTGCCTGTGCTGCACGGCAAGACGGACACAGTGACGATGATGGCCTACGGTTTTGACCCGTATCTGTCCTCCTGGAGCCCTTACCACGGTGCGATCTACGCGGTGGTAGAGTCCATGGCGAAGATCGTGGCGTCCGGCGGTGATCACAAGAAGATCCGGTTCACCTTCCAGGAATATTTCAGAAGGATGACCTCGGATCCCGCGCGTTGGAGTCAGCCTTTCGCGGCGTTGCTCGGCGCGTATGACGCACAGATCGGATTCGGACTGCCCTCCATCGGCGGCAAGGACAGTATGTCCGGTACGTTCAATGATATCGATGTACCGCCCACGCTGGTTTCCTTTGCGGTGGATGTGGCGAAGAGCGCAGACGTGGTGACGCCGGAGCTCAAGGCGGCCGGCAACAAGCTGGTGCGGTTTGGCATCGAGAAGGACGATTTCGACGTGCCGATGTATGATCGTGTGGCGGCGATGTATGACTATATTACCAAGCTGATACAGGAGAAGGCGGTATGTGCTGCCTATGCGCTGGATGCGCGCGGTGTGGCGGCTGCTTTGTCCAAGATGGCATTCGGCAACAAGCTGGGCGTGCGTATAGAGGATGAGATCTCCTCCGACGAGTTGTTCGGCAATGCGCTGGGAGATCTGTTGATCGAGGTACCCGAGGAGAAGCTGCAGGAGATTCTGGACGCGGACTTTGATGTGACGCTGATTGGTACGGTGACCGAGGAGCCTGCGTTTGTATATGAGGATATGACGCTGACCATCGAGGAGGCGCTTGCGGCATGGACCTCCAAGCTGGAGAAGGTGTTCCCGACCAAGGCGGTCAAGGGGACGGAAAGCGTTGCAAGTCCCTGCTATCAGGCGGACAGTGTCTATGTATGTAAGCACAAGATTGCGAAACCGACCGTATTTATTCCCGTATTTCCGGGAACCAACTGCGAGTATGACTCGGCGAAGGCATTCGAGCGGGCAGGTGCAAATGTGGTCACCAAGGTGTTCAAGAATCTGACGGCGGAAGATATCCGCGCCTCCGTGGAGGAGTTTGAGCATGCCATCGGACAGGCGCAGATCATCATGTTCCCGGGCGGATTCTCAGCCGGTGACGAGCCGGACGGCAGCGCGAAGTTTTTTGCGACGGCCTTCCAGAATGACAAGATCAAAGAAGCTGTGATGAAGCTTTTGCAGGAACGAGACGGTCTGGCACTGGGCATTTGTAACGGATTCCAGGCGCTGGTCAAGCTGGGACTGGTACCCTTCGGTGAGATCGTAGGGCAAAAGGAGGATTCGCCGACATTGACCTTTAATACGATCAACCGCCACATCTCCAAGATGGCGTACCTGAAGGTGGTTTCCAACAAGTCGCCCTGGCTGCAGAAGGCAGAGCTTGGCGCGGTATACTGTAATCCGGTTTCCCACGGTGAGGGACGTTTTGTCGCACCGAAGGAATGGCTGGAGAAACTGTTTGCCAACGGTCAGGTCGCAACGCAATATGCGGATTTTGAAGGCAATGTAAGTATGGATGAAACGTACAATGTGAACGGCTCTTATTGTTCCATCGAGGGTATCACCTCTCCGGACGGACGCTGTTTTGGTAAGATGGCGCACTCCGAGAGAAGGGATGATGCGGTGGCTGTGAACATTTACGGGGAACAGGATATGAAGATCTTTGAATCAGGCGTTGCTTACTTCCAGTAAGCGTTGCACCCGCGGACGAAGGGGTTGAAAAAGAAAGGGGTGGTTAGCATGTTAGTAGTATTGGTGCCGCTTTTTGATGAGGAGATGGCTGTGGGGGCCTATTCCGTTTTTGCACAGAAGAATAATTACTTTCTGAATCCGGCCATGCTGGGAACCGGTCAGAATGACGGGGCGACCCACGTGAGCGGTCTGGAGCTGATCCAGACCATTGGAATTGAAGCACTCGCACAGAACAAGGAAGTATTTGTGCCCTTGAACAATATTTCCATATTTGCCGATGTGGAGGGACAGTGCGATGCACCGCACGAGAAAATTGTATTCCTGATCGACAATACGATTCCGCCGATTGAGGTGTATCTCAACCGTCTGAAGGAGTTGAAGGAAAAGGGATACAAGCTGGCGATCAGAAAGCTGGCGGTGGCAGAGTTTGAAAACTACAGAAGCATTCTGTCCTTGATGGATTATGTCCTCTTAAACAACAAGAAGATTGCCATCGACAAGGCGAAGATTTATTTCGGCAAGCTCTATCCCAACGCGAAGCTTTGCGCGAACAATATCACAGACATGGAAACATTCGAGAAGCTGCGGGAGGACGGCGGCTACAGCCTGTACGAGGGAAGCTTTTACCGTGTACCTGTGACGAAGGGCAGCAACGATGTGGCACCTTTGAAGATCAACTACATCGAGCTGCTGAATGTGGTGAATGAGGGCGATTTTGATCTGCAGAAGGCAGCCGGCGTCATCAGCCGCGATACGGCGCTGACGATTTCCCTCTTGGAGATGGTGAACCGTATGACCATCAACTCCGGTATCAGCAGTATCCGGCATGCGGCGGCGATGCTGGGCCAGAAGGAATTGAAGCGTTGGATCAACACCGCTGTGGTCGAGGAGCTGTACGCAGATAAGCCCAGTGAGATCACGAGACTTTCCCTGATCAGAGCGCGCTTTATGGAGAATCTGGCGTCGAGCTTCGATCTGGTGATGCGCAAGGATGAGTTGTTCCTGCTGGGACTGTTCTCCGTGCTGGATGTGATTCTGGAGAAGCCTATGGAGGAAGCGCTCACCTGGATGAAGGTATCGGGGGATATCTACAAGGCGCTGGTGGATCAGAGCGGACCGCTCTATCCGGTGATGGACTTTATGCTCCAGTATGAGGATGCCAACTGGCAGGAGGTTTCCCGCCTGATGCTTTTGGACAATGTGCCCATGGATGCTGTGCAGCAGGCCTACATGGATGCGCTGTGCTGGTACCGCGATCTGATCACAGATCCCAAGGATCGCAAATAAACACACCTGAAGAACAAAAAAATGGCGAGGATGCCTATTGCCCGCCATTTTTTTTTATGCTATAATAAGTCGGTTTGAGTATATGGCAGGCGAAATAGTGGGAGAGGAGTACAAAATGAAGGCGTTTTTGATTTTGGAAGATGGAACGGTATTCTCCGGAACGCACGTTGGTGCCGACAGAGAGATCGTCAGTGAGATTGTGTTTAACACTTCCATGGCAGGGTATTTGGAAGTTTTGACAGACCCTTCCTATGCAGGGCAGGCGGTGTGCATGACCTATCCGTTGATCGGCAATTACGGAATCTGTAAAGATGACATGGAGTCCAATCAGGCGTGGCCGGATGGATTGATCGTAAGGGAGCTCTCCCGTATTCCCAGCAATTTTCGTTGTGACTGTACAATTCAAGCGTTTCTGGAAGAACAGAACGTGCCCGGCATCGCGGGCATCGACACCAGAGCGCTGACTAAGATTTTGCGCGAGAAGGGAACCATGAACGGCATGATCACCACCAACGAGCAGTATGATCTGGAGGAGATCCTGCCCAGGCTGAAGGCCTACACCACCGGCAAGGTGGTGGAAAAGGTGACCTGCGACGCACCGTATACCGTTGCACCGGTGACAGATCTGGCGCAGAACGGCCCCCTGTCCGGCGCGGCGAGCTTTGACCCCGAGGCCTATGCGAGAGGGGAGCGCGAGAAGCGGCCGGCATTGGTAAAGGAGTTAAACGGCGCGGGTCTGCGGGTGGCGCTTCTGGACTTCGGCGCAAAGAAGAATATTGCAAGATCCCTGGCGGAGCGGGGATGCGAGGTGACGGTATATCCGGCGCACACGACGGCGCAGGAGATCCTGCAGGCAGCGCCGGACGGTATCATGTTGTCCAACGGCCCCGGCGACCCCAAGGAATGTGTCTCGATCATTCAGGAGATCAAGCAGCTATATGACGCGGAGATTCCGATCTTTGCAATCTGCCTGGGCCATCAGCTCATGGCGCTGGCCACGGGAGCGGATACCCACAAAATGAAATACGGACATCGGGGCGGCAACCATCCGGTCAAGGATCTGCAGACGGGCAGAGTCTACATTTCCTCGCAGAATCACGGGTATGTGGTGGATGCGCAGACGCTGGATCCGGCGGTGGCTGTGCCGGCTTTTGTCAATGTCAACGACGGCACCATTGAAGGCCTTTCTTATACCGGCAAAGCAATTTTTACAGTACAATTTCATCCGGAGGCGTGCCCGGGGCCTCAGGACTCCGGCTACCTGTTTGACCGGTTTATCCGCATGATGAGAGAGGAGGGGAAATAAGATGCCAAAAAATCCGAATGTGAAACGCGTTATGGTTATCGGCTCAGGCCCGATCGTCATCGGACAGGCGGCAGAGTTTGATTACGCAGGCACCCAGGCCTGCCGTTCCCTCAAGGAGGAAGGGGTGGAGGTGATCTTAGTCAATTCCAATCCGGCCACCATCATGACGGACAAGGATATCGCGGACAAGGTCTATATTGAGCCCCTGACCACCAAAGTATTGGAACAGATTATCGAAAAAGAAAAGCCTGACAGCATCCTGCCGACGCTGGGCGGACAGGCGGGACTGAACTTGGGTATGGAGCTGGAGGAGTCCGGCTTTCTGGCAGCGCACAATGTGAAGCTGCTTGGCACCACGGCGGCCACGATCCGCAACGCGGAGGGACGCCAGGAATTCAAGGATCTGATGGAGCGCATCGGAGAACCCTGCGCGGCTTCTCTGGTGGTGGAGAATGTACAGGACGGCATTGCGTTCACCAACTCCATCGGCTATCCGGTGGTGCTGCGCCCTGCCTACACGCTGGGCGGCTCCGGCGGCGGTATCGCGCACAACCAGATCGAACTGGAGGAGATACTGGAAAACGGTCTGCGCCTCTCCCGCGTGGGACAGGTGCTGGTGGAGCGCTGTATCGCGGGCTGGAAGGAGATTGAGTACGAGGTGATGCGGGACAGCGCAGGCAATTGCATCACGGTCTGCAACATGGAAAATATTGATCCCGTGGGCGTGCATACCGGTGACAGTATCGTGGTGGCGCCATCCCAGACCCTCAGCGACAAGGAATATCAAATGCTTCGTACCTCTGCGCTCAAAATCATCGATGAGTTGCAGATCACCGGCGGATGTAATGTGCAGTTTGCGCTGCATCCCACCAGCTTTGAGTATTGCGTCATCGAGGTAAATCCCCGTGTGAGCCGTTCCTCGGCGCTGGCGAGTAAAGCGACCGGTTACCCGACCGCCAAGGTGGCGGCGAAGATCGCGCTGGGCTATACCCTGGACGAGATCAAAAACGCCATCACCCAGAAGACCTACGCCAGCTTTGAGCCGACGCTGGACTACTGCGTGGTGAAAATTCCCCGCCTGCCCTTCGATAAGTTTATTACCGCCAAGAGAACGCTGACTACGCAGATGAAGGCGACGGGCGAGGTCATGAGTATCTGTGACAATTTTGAAGGGGCGCTGATGAAGGCCATCCGTTCTCTGGAACAGCATGTGGATTGCCTGCGCAGCTATGATTTCTCCGCACTCAGTGCAGAGGAGCTTCTTGAGCGGCTGCAGGTTGTGGATGACCAGCGGATCTGGGTCATCGCGGAGGCCATCCGCAAGGGCATTGCGCAGGAGAAGATTCATGAGATCACCAAGATTGATCTCTGGTTCATCGATAAAATTGCGATCCTAGTGGAGATGGAGCAGGCACTTCAGAGCGAACCTTTGACACCGGCGCTATTGAGAGAGGCGAAACGCATCGAATTCCCGGACACCGTCATCGCGAGATTGACCGGCAGGACAGAGGATGAGATCAAGGAAATGCGCTATGCAAACGGCATCAAGGCAGTCTACAAAATGGTGGACACCTGTGCCGCGGAGTTCGCTGCATCTACACCGTACTATTACTCTGTCTACGGCGGGGAGTGTGAGGCCAGGGAGACCACCGGCCGCAAGAAGGTGCTGGTGCTCGGCTCCGGCCCCATCCGTATCGGGCAGGGCATTGAGTTCGACTTTTGTTCCGTACATGCCACCTGGGCGTTTGCCAGAGCGGGGTATGAGACGATTATCATCAACAACAATCCGGAGACGGTCAGCACAGACTTCGACATTGCGGATAAGCTGTATTTTGAGCCGCTGACGCCGGAGGATGTGGAGTCGATTGTCAACATTGAACATCCGGATGGCGCAGTGGTACAGTTCGGCGGACAGACTGCGATCAAGCTCACCGAGAGCTTGATGAAGATGGGTGTGCCGATCTTAGGAACCAAGGCGGAGGACGTGGACGCCGCCGAGGACAGAGAACTGTTTGATAAAATATTGGAGCAGACCAGAATTCCCCGCGCTGCGGGCGGCACGGTCTACACGGCTGAGGAGGCCAAGGAAGTGGCGAACCGGCTGGGTTATCCCGTGTTGGTGCGCCCGTCCTACGTGCTGGGCGGACAGGGCATGCAGATTGCCATCTCGGACAAGGAGATCGAGGAGTTCATGGCGATCATCAACCGCATCGCGCAGGATCATCCGATTCTGGTAGATAAATATTTGATGGGCAAAGAGGTGGAGGTGGATGCGGTCTGTGACGGCACCGACATCCTGATCCCGGGTATCATGGAGCATATTGAGCGAACCGGCGTACATTCCGGAGACAGTGTTTCCGTATATCCGGCACATACCATCGGCAAATTGATCAAGGATAAGATCGCAGATTATACCAAGCGGCTGGCGATGGCGCTGCATGTAAAGGGACTGATCAACATTCAGTTCATCGTGCAGGGAGAGGACGTGTATGTGATCGAGGTAAATCCCCGGTCCTCCCGTACTGTGCCCTACATCAGCAAGGTGACCGGTATTCCTATCGTGGATCTGGCCACCCAGGTGATCATCGGCAAGACCATCAAGGAACTGGGATACAAGCCGGGGCTGCAGCCGGAGGCGGAGTATTATGCGATCAAAATGCCTGTATTCTCCTTCGAGAAGATTCGCGGCGCGGAGATCAGCCTGGGACCGGAAATGAAGTCCACCGGCGAGTGCCTTGGCATTGCAAGGGATTTCCACGAGGCGCTCTACAAAGCCTTCCTGGGAGCCGGCGTGAACCTGCCCAAGTACAAGCAAATGATCATCACAGTCAAGGATGCGGACAAGGGCGAGGCCATCGAGATCGGCCGTCGCTTCGAGAAGCTGGGATACACGATCTACGCCACCAGAAGTACGGCGGCAGCGCTGAACGAGGCCGGTGTGAAGGCGAGAAAGGTCAATAAGATCTCGCAGGAGTCGCCGACCGTCATGGACCTGATCCTCGGACACAAGATCGATCTGGTCATCGACACACCGACGCAGGGACGGGACAAATCCAGAGACGGATTCCTGATCCGTCGTACCGCCATTGAGACAGGCGTGAACTGTATCACGGCCATGGATACGGCGCGCGCGCTGGTGACCAGTCTGGAAAACGCGGAGAACGAGCAGGATCTGACGCTCGTGGACGTGGCGGCGCTGTAGGGAAGACGGTAATGGTTGCGTAATTTATTTCCTCGTATGGATGGATTCAGTGAAAATGTATATACTAAACAAAAAAAGCGAGGAATGTATATGAGCCCTGAAACTTACCCGTTTGTGGTGCGTCCCCTGCCCTATGAGTACGACGCACTGACGCCGGTCCTGGATGAAGAGACCTTACATGTGCACCATGACCGGCATTACAAGACCTACGTGGACAATTTAAACAATGTACTGGCGGACTATCCGGAGGTTCAGCGGATGAGCCTGGAGCAGCTCTTGACGAAGGTGGAAAAGCTGCCCGTGGGCATCCGTGCCGCGGTGCGCAACAATGCCGGCGGTGTATTCAATCATGCGCTGTATTTTGATACCATGAAGGAAAGCGGCATGCAGGCGCCTGTGGGGAAGCTGGCGGAGGCCATCGTGCAGGATTTTGGACATTATGCAAATTGGCGGGACCAGATGCGTCAGGCGGCACTTGGGCAGTTTGGCTCCGGCTGGGCGTGGCTGGTCTCCGATGCCCAGGGCAAACTGATTATCCTGCAGACGGCCAATCAGGATGTGCCGGATCTGCTGCTCTATACGCCTCTGCTACTTGTGGATGTGTGGGAGCATGCATATTATCTCCAGTACCGTAACAAGAGAGCGGATTATGTGGACGGCTGGTTTGGCCTGATCCACTGGAAAAAGGCGGAAAGACGCTATGAGGAAGCGATACAAAATTAACAAATGAGTGAGAGAAACGGACAGCATGTGAACTACCAAAAGGAATTGGAGAAAATCATACAGAAGGCAGAACAGCGGAAGTCGGAGGGGAAGGAACCCCTGCGGCTTTTTCTCCATAGCTGTTGCGCACCCTGCAGCAGTTATTGCCTGGAATATCTTGCACCCTTTTTTGCGATCACGGTTTTCTATTACAATCCCAACATCTCGGCAGAGCCGGAATATCGACATCGGGTGGCGGAGCAGAAGCGCCTGATCGCCGCCTATAACGAGGAACAAAAGGGGTATCCCATCCGGATCATAGAGGGGGATTATGAGCCCGCCCGCTTTTTCGAGATTGCCAAGGGCTTAGAAGCGTGTCCGGAGGGCGGCGAGCGATGCTTTCGCTGCTTTGACCTGCGGCTGAGGGAGACGGCCAGGCGCGCGATGGAAGACACCTATGATTACTTCGGGACGACCCTCACCATCAGCCCTTTAAAAAACGCTCCGAAGATCAACGAGATCGGACAAGCCATCAGCGCAGAATACGGAGTAGCGTGGCTGCCGTCGGATTTCAAGAAGAAAAACGGGTATAAGCGGTCGGTGGAGCTGTCGGCGGAGTACGGACTGTACCGTCAGGACTACTGCGGATGCGCCTATTCCAAAGCTGAGCGGGAGCGGGCGAAGAGAGTGTAGCGTCTGCTTAGGTTGATCAAACGACCACAGAGCAAATGAAGACAGATACGTTTACTTATGATGAAGCATTGCTATATTTTTTGTCTGAAATACAAAGATTTCCTACTATATAGGTATAAGGCCTTAAACATTTTTCACTATTGTACATGAGAGGAAAAGCAGTATGCAGGATTCGGAGATTGTGGCATTATACCTGGCGCGATCGGAGGACGCGATCCGGGAGACGGATCATAAGTACGGGAGTTATCTGGGAAAAATGATATTCAACATTCTGCGGGATCGCGAGGATGTGGAGGAGTTGGTAAACGACACCTACATGG
>JAFVAO010000014.1 GCA_017480445.1 Lachnospiraceae bacterium | reverse complement strand
TGGGCTGTGACTGCGACCGTTTCATGGAAGTGTGGAACAATGTGTTCACACAGTTTGACAATGACGGACACGGCAATTACACCGAGCTGGCACAGAAAAACATCGACACCAGCATGGGTCTGGAGCGACTGGCTGTGGTGGTGCAGGATGTGGATTCGGTGTTCGATATCGATACCATGAAGGCAATCCGCGACAAGGTTTGTTCCATTGCCGGTGTAGAATATCAGGTGGAGGATGCCAAGGATGTGTCCATCCGTCTGATCACGGATCATATCCGTTCTTCAACCTTTATGATCAGCGATGGCATTATGCCCTCTAACGAGGGCAGAGGTTATGTGTTGCGCCGACTGATCCGTCGCGCGGCGAGACATGGCAGACTGCTCGGCATTGAAGGCAAGTTTTTGGCGGAGCTGAGCAAGACGGTCATCGATGAGTGTAAGGACGGTTATCCGGAGCTCGAGGAGAAGAAAGAGTTTATCCTGACGGTTCTGACGCAGGAGGAGAATAAATTTGACAAGACCATTGATCTGGGCTTATCCATTCTGGCAGATATGGAAGAGGAGATGAGCAAGGCGGGGGTACAGGAGCTTTCGGGCGAGAATGCGTTCAAGCTGTACGACACCTACGGATTCCCCATGGATCTGACCGAGGAGATTCTGGAGGAGAAGGGCTTTACCATCGACCATGTCGGCTTTGCACAGTGTATGGAGAAGCAGAAGACCACGGCGAGAAAAGCGCGCAAGGTGACGAACTACATGGGCGCGGATGTGACGGTGTATGAGTCGATTGACCCGTCCATCACCACAGAATTTGTGGGGTATGACAGATTGCAGCACAATTCCAGAATCACGGTGCTCACCACGGAGACAGAACTGGTGGAGGCGCTCACCGACGGGCAGGTCGGCACGATTATTGTGGAGGAGACACCTTTTTATGCCACCATGGGCGGACAGTGCGGTGATCACGGCGTGATCAGCACGGCGGACGGCAACTTTGCGGTGAAGGATACCATCAAGCTGTTGGGCGGCAAGGTGGGACATATCGGCGTGGTGACGAGCGGTATGTTGAAGGTTGGCGATACGGCTACGCTGACGGTGGATGCAAAGCTTCGCGCCGATACCTGCAAGAACCATTCCGCGACACATTTGCTGCAGAAGGCGCTGCGCGAGGTGCTGGGCACCCATGTGGAGCAGAACGGCTCATATGTGGACGGCGAGAGACTTCGGTTTGACTTCAGCCATTTCCAGGCGATGACGGCGGAGGAGATCGCAAAGGTAGAGCAGATTGTCAATGAGAAGATCGCGGAGGCGATTCCGGTGGTGACCCGGGTGATGAGTCTGGAGGAAGCCAAGAAGACCGGTGCGATGCAGCTGTTCGGCGAAAAGTATGGCGAGCAGGTGCGGGTGGTCAGCATGGGAGATTTCTCCGTGGAGTTCTGCGGCGGTACCCATGTGGCCAATACAGCGTCCATCACGGCGTTCAAGATTCTGTCCGAGAACGGTGTGGCTGCCGGCGTGAGACGTATTGAGGCGTTGACCGGTGACGGAGTGTTTGCTTATTACAGAGGCCTGGAGGAGACGCTGGAGCGCGCGGCTAAGGCGGTGAAGGCGACACCGAACACGCTGGTGGAGAAGTGTGAGCATCTGATGGCCGAGCTGAAGGCGGTTTCTTCCGAGAACGAGTCCTTAAAGAGCAAGGCTGCGAAGGACGCACTGGGTGATGTAATGGATCAGGTACAGGAGGTAAAGGGAATGAAGCTGCTCGCCACCAGTGTGAGCGGGGTGGATATGAATGGTCTGCGCGATCTGGGCGATCAGTTGAAGGACAAGCTCGGCGAGGGCGTTGTCGTGCTGTTGTCCGATGCGGACGGCAAGGTCAATCTGGTTGCGATGGCGACGGACGGTGCGGTGAAGGCCGGAGCCCATGCGGGCAATCTGATCAAAGGCATCGCCGCTCTGGTCGGCGGTGGCGGCGGCGGACGTCCGAATATGGCGCAGGCAGGCGGTAAGAATCCGGCCGGTATTCCGGATGCGATCGCGGAGGCTGCAAAGGTATTGGACGGACAGCTGGCATAACAATAAGCAAAAATCATAAGCAAAGGAGGAGTCGCATGAAAGAACTCAGAAAGCCATTGATAAAAACATTGATTGCTGTATGGGCTCTGTCAGGCGACTCTCTTTCTTTGCTGCTTTCCGGCTATGCCTCGGATGTGCCGCTCTTAAAATATGTGTTTACGGTGCTGCTGCACCTGGACGGAAGCGGGTTGGAAACACTCTGTCTGGCGATCGGCGTGGGCGTGTGTTTTTATCTGGTTCGGGATCGCCGGAAAAATCTGTATGTCAGTGGTCTGGCGGCGTTTTTTGCCGTGTGTACCGTCTTTGGCATCAGCTACGCCGGGACGGGCTCCTGGGACTGCATTTTTTTGTTTGGGACACAGTTTTTGCTCGCGGTGTTTGTGGGTGTTGGGTACTATTTTTTGTATCAGAATATGATTCTTCTGGGTGGTCTGGTGTTGGAGCGTAAGCGCGACTGGTTCATGGTGCAGTGCAGGAACGGCGCGGAGCGGTTGCTGTTTGAGACACATTCCTTTCTGGGGCCGTTTGTGTGTCTGATGGTGTGTGCGCTGCCTTGGATGATCGCCTTTTTCCCGGGCACATTGCAGTGGGATGCGCACGGACAGCTCTGGATGGCACTTGGAGCCACGGAGCAGACGAGTTATCATCCGGTCTTTATCTCCGACTACATGGCGGGCTGTGTGCTGCTTGGACGACGGTTGTTTGGCTCGGACTCGTTGGGACTGTTTCTGTATACCTTCCCGCAGCTGATTGTGCAGAATCTGGTGTTTGCGTACAGCGTGCATGTCATGAGAAAATGGAAGACGCCGGTGTTGTTTGGATGGCTTGCGCTGGGATTCTGGGGCGTATTTCCCTATTTTCAGATCTGGGGCTTTACGATGGTGAAGGACACGCCTTATTATATCGGATTTGTTTTGTTTGTGACGGTGCTTGCGCAGTTTATGGCGGGGCGGCCCGCGCGTCGGGACGGCTGGCTGCTTGCGTCGGCGGTTACGTTTATGGTCTATGCCCGCAACGACGGGCGCTATGTTGTCATACTTGGCCTGCTCGCGGCGGTTCTTGCCTGCAGAAAGTACTGGAAGACCTTTGTAGCAGGGATACTGCTTGGCGGATTGCTTTTGTTTGTGGAGGAGGGCGTGTTTATGCCTGCGCAGGGGATTGCCAAAGGCCCTGTGCGGGAGATGCTGTCGCTGCCGCTACAGCAGACGGCGCGGTGCATCCGGGATCATCTGGAGGAAATGCCGGAGAGTGAGCAGCTTATGCTGCAGGACTGCTTTGATGTGGAGCTGCAGCGGGTCGGACGATTGTATGATCCGGAGATTTCGGATCCTGTGAAGGGTCATTTTGAACGAAGACCGGACAGTGCGCTTATGAAGCAGTATCTGACCGTGTGGTTCGCGCAGCTGCGGCGGTTCCCAGCGACGTATGTGCAGGCCTTTTTGAATCAGATTTATGGGTATTTTGATCCCGCATGTCCGAATCATGGAGAGTATCTGACGGTGACCTATCTGGGCAATGCGGATGAGTGGCAGGACGATTATTTGCATTTTGCGTTTGGTATGAGAAACGGCATGCTGCGGGAGGTGCTGCGGTACAGTATCTATACGGTGGAAAATATGCCGGTGCTGTCGCTGCTGTACGGCTGCGGCGTGTATGTGTACGGACTCTTCGGGATGGCGGCGTGGCTGTTTGCAAATGCCAGACGGAAGAAGGCTGCGCTGCTTGTGCCTTCGTTTGTCGTGCTTTTGATCTGTATGGCGTCCCCGGTGAACGGATATCTGCGGTACCTGATGCCGGTGATGGCGGCGTTTCCGCTTTTGCTGTCCTGGTGCGCGGCGGAGGATAGATGTGTGACGGAAGGAGAGGGCAAATGACGAAACAGACGAAGCTGCAGCTTAAGCTGATCGGTCTCGTGTATCTCGCGGCGCTGGCGGTCGTGTTGTTTCCACTGCTGTGGAATGCACAGTACAATGTGCCCTCTGCGGATGACTGGTCTTACGGTGCAACGGCCTATCAGGCGATTCAGGCGGGCGCAGGGCCTGGTGAGGTGTTGGCGATTACGTTTCAGACCGTCGGCAGAAATTATGTAAACTGGGAAGGACGCTTTGTGAATTCGTTTCTGGCATCTCTGCAGCCGGGGATCTGGGGAGAGCAATATTACACCCTTGTCGGCTGGTGGATGCTTGGCAGTCTCGTGTTGGGAGAGATCTTGTTCTGGCGGATGCTGTGCAGCGGATTCGGGGACAAAGAGGGGCGGCTTTTGCTGCTGCCGGTGGCGGTTCCCACATTGCTGCTGCAGATTTTATATACGCCGAATACGGTGGAAAGCTTTTACTGGTACACGGGCGCGGTGAATTATACATTTGTGTTTGTGGTGTCGCTGCTCTTCGGCGCACAGTTTGTGCGGATCGCGCAGGCGGAAAATGGCATTTGGTCGGACAAACTGTCAGGCAGAATGTCAGGAAAAAGGCCAGGAAAAATGCGCGGCAGGGCGGTTGCGTACAGAGTGCTCGCGATAATCGGGGCGGTTATCGTCGGCGGGGATAATTACAGCACCAGCCTGTCCGTGTTCGCGGGGATGCTGGCATTTTATGCGTGGCAGTTTCTGACCGGCGTGCGGGGAAAGACACTGCGGGAACGCGTGCGCGCGCTGTGGACGGTTGTCCGGAGAACGTGGTATTTGTTTGCACTGGAGGCGGGCAGCCTGTTGCTCTGTATATTGGCACCCGGGAATCTGCAGCGCATGGATAGAAATTTCGGCGGGGCAGTGCAGGGCGGGCCGCTGCAGGCGATTGTTTTGTCGGTGGTGCGATCCGCTACGAATCTGTATTCCTGGATGAACTGGAAACTGTTTTTGATGCTGTGTCTGATCGCGCCGTTTGCTTGGCTGGCGATGAAGCGGTCCGGCTGGCGGTTTCGCTATCCGGTCTGGTTTACCCTGTTGTCGTTTCTGGTGTATGCATCACAGAGCACGGCGACGCTTCTGGTGGACGGCACCACGGGCGGCGGTCGGGCTGCGGCGGTGTTGTACTACTCGCTGCATATCTGGCTGGTGCTGAATCTGTGTTACTGGCTGGGATTCTGGGAGCGGCGTCTGGGAGAGCGCATGAACGGCGCTGCGCAGGGCTTCCTGCGGGTGCCGGTGGTGTATTGCGGCGTGCTCGGGATAGCGCTTGCTGCACTTTTGCTGTGCGGGAATCGCATGGAGCTTTCGAGCTATCGCGCGTACAGGGATTATCGGCAGGGCTGGGCGGAGCAGTACGCCGTCGAGTGGAATGAGCGCTTCGCGGTGCTGCATGATGAAAGTGTGCAGGAGGTTGTGTTTGCACCGCTGTCGGTGTATCCGGAGACATTCCTTTACACGGATTTGCAGGATGCCCATGGCTATACCTGGGTGAACAATGCCTGTGCCAGATATTACGGCAAAGACAAGATAACGGTTACAGAAGCAGAATAAGAACAGCAAAAGGAGAAAAGCCGGTGAGTGACAATTTGAGAGATCGGGACGTAGATGCGGAGGAACTGGAGCGGCAGCGCAGACGGAAGGCGCGGCTGCAGCGGATGAAGCAGGAGAAGGCGCGGCAGATGCGCATACAGCGCATTCTGAAGGTGGCGATTCCGGCGGCAGTGGTGGTTCTGGCACTGCTTATCGGCGGCATTGTGGCGATCGTGCGCGGCGCTTCCAAGGCAGGTGCCGAAAAGGTAGCGGAGAAAACGCAGCAGACCGCGGAGGCACAAGAGGCGGCAGGATCCGCAAAAGGGAAGAACAAAAAGACCGAGCAGGCCGTGCTGTTAGAGGGATTGCCGCAGACAGCGGCGGATTTACTGACGGCGGGACTCGCGGGCTTTGATATCTACGAGGGAGCGTTCTATCAGGACGGGAAGAAGATCTACACGCCTGTTGTGTCCACGAAGCAGTACAGCGCGCAGGAGACAGCGCGCACGGCGGCACCGCCCGGAGAGGTGGACAGCAAGAGTGCGATCCTCATTGATCTGGCCTCCGGAGAGATTCTCGTGAATCGGGATTGTCATGCGGTGATCAATCCCGCCTCCATGACGAAGGTGCTCACAGTGCTGGTGGCGGCGGAGCATATTCAGGATCTGGATGATACCTTTGTCATCACGCAGGAGATTACGGACTACAGCTATGTACATCAATGCAGCAACACGGGCTTTGCTGTGGGAGAAGAAGTGACGGTGCGGGATCTGTTCTACGGAACGATCCTTCCCTCCGGCGCTGACGCGGCGGTGGGGCTGGCAACCTATGTGGCCGGAAGTCACGAGGCCTTTGTGGACATGATGAATGAGAAGCTGGAGATTCTGGGGCTCTCCGATACGGCGCATTTTACCAACTGTGTGGGGTTATATGACACCAATCATCACTGCAGCATATATGACATGGCGATGATCATGGAGGCTGCGCTGGAAAATGACATCTGTCGGGAGGTGCTCAGCGCGCATACCTACACGACCTCTTCCACGGAGCAGCACCCCGAGGGAATCACCGTGTCGAACTGGTTTCTGCGGCGGATAGAGGACAAGGATACGGGCGGCGAAGTGATCTGCGCCAAGACCGGCTTTGTGGCGCAGTCCGGCAACTGCGCGGTGAGCTACGGCGTTGATGCGAGCGGCAAGGAATATGTGTGTGCCACGGGCGGAGCGCACAGCTCCTGGCGCTGTATCTACGATCATGTGGCGATCTACAAAGCCTATGCTCAGAGCGGCGGAGAATGACAGGGGACATCCGCGGAAGGGTGGAATTGCCTAAATAGTCCGACTTTCCAAATTTTTCAAAAAAACAGTTGACGTGTATTCATTTTATGATATAATGTTAAGTGTGTATGGGGTTTTTCATACATAAAATAACCCAATCAGTCATGTTACTAGAGGGACTGAAGGGAGGTCAGGTGTAGAATGTCTAACGTAATCGTAAAAGAGAACGAGACTTTGGACAGCGCATTGCGCCGCTTCAAGAGAAGCTGTGCAAAGGCTGGTATCCAGCAGGAGATTCGTAAGAGAGAGCATTACGAGAAGCCTAGCGTAAAGCGTAAGAAAAAGTCCGAAGCAGCAAGAAAACGCAAATATAACTAATGCACAGATCCCTGGCCGATGCGTTCGACTAGGGATTTTTGTAATGGTTTACGAAAAGCCATTTGTTTGTATACAAAATATGGTAAGGGGATGAGAGTATGTGGAGCAGGGAACTGTTCGGGACAGATGTATACCATCTCTTGGCGGCTTTTGTATTGTACAGCATGATGGGCTGGTTCGTCGAATCGATTTATATGTCGATCTGCAACCGGCGGCTGACCAACAGAGGCTTTGCCAAAGGACCGTTTTGTCCGATCTACGGTTTCGGTGCGGTTATCGGCTATCTGATATTGTCTCCGCTCAGGGGGCATTACGTGGCGCTGTATATCGTCGGTGCTGTGATTGCCACGATTTTTGAGTTTATCGTCGGCGTCGGTATGATCCGCTTCCTGGGAGAGCTTTGGTGGGACTATGACGACAAGCCGTTCAACTATAAAGGGATTATCTGTCTGGAGAGTACGATTGCCTGGGGCTTTTACGGTGTGGGAATTGTTCATTTCGTGAATAGCGGCGTCTACTGGTTGATTGACAAAGTGAATTATCGCATGGGGATCCGCATGGTGGTCATTGCGCTGGCGCTTGTTCTGGTGGATTATTTCTTCCAACTGTCCAAGGCCTTGCATGTTGACCTGCGGGAGAAGCGTGATCGGATCATCGCGCGGTGTCAGTCCTTTTTAAATCGATAACAGTGGCATATTTTATGCCCCATTTCCATATTCTTTATCAGAAAGAGTATGGGAGTGGGGCTTTTTTATGTGGAAAAAACATACAAAAAGATGGTTGGCAGGGGTACTTTCCATTTGGATGTTCCTGGCGGGATCGGTACCTTCCCGGGCGGAGGTCAATGTTTCGACGCCCTCGGCGATCCTGATCGAGGCTTCCACGGGGCAGACAATCTATGAAAAAAACGCTTCGGAAAGGCGAAGCCCGGCCAGTATCACCAAGATCATGACGCTCTTGCTGACATTTGAGCAGATCGAAGCCGGCAGAGCGGGACTGCAGGATGAGGTGATCGTCAGTGCGCACGCGGCGGGGATGGGCGGCTCGCAGGTGTTCCTTGCAGAGGGGGAAGTGCAGACGCTGGAGACGATGATCAAGTGTATTGTGGTGTCCAGCGGCAATGATGCCTGTGTGGCGGTGGCGGAGCACCTGGCCGGCAGTGAGGAGGCCTTCGTGGAGAAAATGAATGAAAAGGCAAAGCAGCTGGGCATGAACGATACCCATTTTGTGGATTGCTGCGGGCTGACCGATTCGGATGAACACTATTCCACGGCGCGGGATGTGGCGGTTATGTCACGGGAGCTGATCACCAGATATCCGGAGATCTATCAATATACGCGGATCTGGATGGAGGATATCGTACATGTCACCAGGCAGGGAGCGGTCAATTTTACCCTCACAAGCACGAACAAGCTGCTAAAACAATATCCCTATACAACCGGTTTGAAGACAGGTTCGACCAGCAAGGCGAAATTCTGTATCTCAGCCACGGCGAACAGGGATGGGATTGATCTGATCGCGGTGGTGATGGGAGCGGACACGGGGGCAGATCGGTTCAAGGACGCACAGGTGATGCTGCAATACGGTTTCAACGTATGCGATGTCTATCATGACAACAATGAAGAACCGCTTGCTGCGATGCCGGTGAAGGGCGGCGTGGACCGGGAAGTGCCGATCGCTTATCAGGGGAGCTTTCATTATCTGGACACGGAGGGAAACGCGCTGGATCAGATCGAGCGTGTGGTGGAGCTACCCGAGCAGCTGGAGGCACCCGTGAAAGCGGGACAGCGGGCCGGCGCAGTCAAATATCTGCTGCAGGGGACACAGATCGGCGAGGTGCCGATTCTGGTGACGGGAGATGTGGATAAAGCGGGATATGCGGATTATCTGCGGAGAGCCATCGGATATTTTCTGTTGTGAGCGGTTGCTTTTTCAGCCATTTTCGCATATGATAGAAACGGTGAAAGCCTAAGAGCAAAAGGAGTGCCGCACGGCGGCAAAGATACAATATGTGGAATATTTTGTTGGTGATCGCGGTGGTCATCGTCCTGATCTGTCTGTGGGATATGCTCTACGACAGCAATCACTTCACGGTGCGGGAGTATTCCCTTGCGGATCCCCGCATCGCGAAGGACTGCAGGGCGGTGGTTCTGGCGGATCTGCACAATAAACAATACGGAAAAGACAATGAACAGCTGCTCGCAGCCATCAGGGCGTGCCGGCCGGATATGATTCTGGTCGCGGGGGACATGCTTACGGCGCGCCCCGGGAGAAAGCTGGATCCGGCACTGCATGTGCTGCGGGAGCTCGCAAAAGAGTACCCGATCTACTATGGGAACGGCAACCACGAACACCGTCTGACACTGTATCCGGATGTCTACGGCGACATGGGAGAGCGCTATCAGAAGGCACTTGACGAGATAGGCATCCGGCCGCTTGTGAACGCGCATGTTCAGCTGCCGGAGTATGGCATCACAGTGTACGGATTACAGATCGATCGCTCGTATTACAAGCGGTTCATCAGGCAGTCGATGGAGGCGGCCTATGTGGCGTCTGAACTGGGAGCGGCGGAGACGGCAGACTATTGCATTCTGCTGGCACACAATCCGGATTTCTTCGAAGCTTATGCCGCCTGGGGAGCGGATCTGTCTCTGGCAGGGCATGTGCACGGCGGCGTGGCGCGCGTGCCGTTTTGGGGGAAGGGTGTGATCGCGCCGAGTCTGCGGCTGTTTCCGCAATATGACGGCGGTCAGTTCACCCGGGACGGGCATGTGATGATCGTGAGCAGCGGCTTGGGGATGCATACGATTCCGGTGCGGTTGTTCAATCCGGCGGAGCTGGTGGTGCTGCATCTGCAGCATGCCGAGCCGGAAAAGACGAAAAATTGACTTGAAAATACCGTAGAATACGGGTAAAATAGTCATTGTTGTGCAAGACACCATGGAGAGGAAAAATCATGGCGATATCGGTGAAATTGGAGGCATTTGAGGGCCCGCTGGACCTGCTGCTTCATTTGATTGAAAAAAATAAGGTGGACATCTATGATATTCCCATTGTGGAGATCACAGAGCAGTATCTGGATTATATCCGTCAGATGGAGACGGAGGATATGAACGTGATGAGCGAATTCCTCGTGATGGCAGCGACACTCATCGACATCAAATGTCGCATGCTCCTGCCGAAGGAGGTCAACGAGGAGGGCGAGGAGGAAGATCCGAGAGAGGAACTGGTGCAGAAGCTGTTGGAGTATAAGATGTGCAAGTACATGTCGCTGGAGCTTCGGGACCGCCAGGTGGATGCTTCCCGCAATCTCTACAGGGAGCAGCAGCTCCCGCAGGAGGTGGCAGCGTACAAGCCGCCGCTTGATTATGACGAATTGATCGGGGATATGAACCTGAACAAGCTGCATGAGCTGTTTAAGTCCATCGTGCGCAAGCAGGAGGACAAGATCGATCCCATTCGCAACAAGTACGGGAAGATCGAGAAGGAAGAGATCGATATGGATCTGAAAATGCTCTATGTGGAGGCCTATGCCAGAGAGCATAAGACCTTCAGCTTCCGGAAGCTTCTGGAGAAGCAGAAGAGCAGAGCGGAGCTGATCGTCACTTTTTTGATTATTCTGGAAATGATGAAGACCGGCAAGATCCGGATCAGTCAGGAGCATATTTTTGATGATATTCTGATCACGTCCAATGTGGCCTGACCCGCGGGTGGCAGGTGTCGCATACGGGCAGTTTGAAGGAAGCGGCATAGACGAAAGGATAGGAAATGGAGAAAGAAAAGGCAAAAGCAGTCATTGAAGCGGTGCTTTTCACCATGGGGGAGTCCGTGGAAGTGAGTAAGCTGGCGGAATTGATAGAAGAAAATGTGAAGACGACAAAGACGCTTTTGAAGGAGATGGAGGAGGAATACGCCGGACAGGACAGGGGGATCCAGCTGACCTGGTTCGACAGCGCCGTACAGCTTTGTACCAAATCGGAGATGTACGAATATTTGATCAAGATTGCCAAGACGCCCCGCAAGATGTCTCTGACGGATTCGGTGATGGAGACGCTTTCCATCGTGGCGTACAGGCAGCCGGTGACCAGAGTGGAGATCGAGAGAGTGCGCGGCGTGAGCTGTGACCACGCCATCAACAAGCTGTTGGAATATGATCTGATCACGGAGCTGGGCAGGCTGGACGCGCCGGGGCGGCCGCTCTTGTTCGGCACGACAGAACAGTTTCTGCGCTGTTTCGGGGTGCAGAGTCTGGAGGAGCTGCCGGAGCTCAATCCGGTGCAGCTGGAGGAGTTCAAGGCACAGGCAGAGGCGGAGGTACAGCTGCAGCTGGATATCTGATCTCGAAAATAGGTATATTGTCAGGGAAAAGTCTCATATACATGAACAAAGCGGTCCGGAGGGAAGTTATGTTTCGCAGGCAGGGCGCAAGTGTGCATGGTATCAGAGGCTTTTTTTGCTGGCTGATTGTTTTATCATTGATCATCGGGAGAGGAACGGTGAGCCGGGCTGCGGAGGAGCCACTGCAACTCTATGCCAATGCTGCGGTGCTGCTGGACGGTGTCTCAGGCAGAGTGCTCTATGAGAAAAATGGTGATACCCCGATGGCGATGGCCAGCACGACCAAGATTATGACCTGTATTCTGGTGCTGGAAAACGGAGAGCTGGAGGATCAGGCGCAGGTGTCCGCCTATGCCGCGTCCATGCCCAAGGTCAAAATGAACGTGCAGAAGGGCGAGCAGTATGAAGTGCGGAACCTGTTGTTTTCCATGATGCTGGAGTCTCACAATGACGCGGCCGTCGTCCTGGCGGAGTACATCGGCAGCCGGTATATGCCGGAGGAGCTTCGGGAGAAACCGGTGGCGGACTACACGACGGAGGAGAGCAAAATGGCGGTCAAGGCGTTTGCGACACTGATGAATGAGAAGGCGGCAGAGCTTGGCTGCACACATACCTGGTTCATCACGCCGAATGGTCTGGACGCCACGGAGACCGTGCAGGATGCGGACGGACGTTACGTGGAGCGGGATCATGAGACGACCGCTGCAGAGCTCGCACGGATCATGATGTATTGTGTCAGGGAATCGCCGGGCAGGGATGTGTTTCGGGAGATTACGCGCACCGAAAGCTATTCATTTTATGAAAATGGGAAAAATGTCTCCTGTGTAAACCACAATCAGTTTCTGACGATGATGGAGGGCGCGTTCAGCGGCAAGACAGGGTATACCAACAAGGCCGGCTATTGTTACGTCGGCGCGCTGGAGGATGACGGAAGAGTCTTCATCGTGGCACTGCTGGGATGCGGTTGGCCGGAGCATAAAACCTATAAGTGGAGCGACACCAGGACGCTGATGCAGTATGGGCTGGACAATTACAGTTATCAGGAGATCAACGGCGCAAAGCATGCGTTCGATGAGTCATTGTTAAAACCGATCCCCGTGGAGAACGGACAGACGCCCTATCTGGGGCAGGAGGCCAGGGTGGCGCTGGAGGTGCTGGAGCGACACGGCGAGGAAGGGGAGTCTGCGCAGGAGGAGCCGATCACCGTTTTGCTGCACAAGGATGAAAAGATCAAGGTGGACTATGTGTGGGAAAAGCATCTGCAGGCGCCGGTGCCTGCGGGAATGCAGGTGGGCACGGTTACCTATCGGGCGGGAGATACAGTCTACATGACGGAGACCATTGTGACCAAGAGCGCCGTGGGGGAAGCTGATTGGAAATGGTGTGTGGAGCAGGTGCTCCGACGGTTTGTGCGCCTAAAATCGTTTCAATAAACTGAAAATTTTATATTTTTCATAAAATTACTTGCGTTATTTCTCTAAAAAGATTATAATAAACGCAAGTAATTTGTTTTGTAATGTCAGACAAATCACCTATACAGGGCAGTCAGCAGAGGTATTTTCGGTCAGGAAGATTCGGGAACGCCTTTTTGTTGACGCTTGAAATGGGATTTGGCGGGACAATATGTTGTATAAATCACAAAAACTATGCTCTAGATATGGACAACTTGTAAGCTTGCTGAGGAGAGCGGATCAGGGGGAAAGGTATGAGAAAGGTTTTGAGAGACATGAAGAGAAACAGAATCGGAGAGAGAGCGCTCGCACTGTTCATGGCAGTGAACATGGCACTCACGATGACGCCGCTAAATGTGGCGGCGGGAGAAGCTGGTGATGCGTATGCGGTTGCACAGGAAGTGCAGCAGGCGACGGATGCAGCTGCGGAGCAGGGCACCGGCGACAAAGTGGATATTGCGGCGCCGGCGATTCCGGAGCGGGTCGCGGATCCGGCGGAAATCAGCCCGGACCTGAAAAAATTCATCACGGATGCGTTGGTGGAAGGCGAGGATGTTACCATTACCGGCGATAAGTGGGAGACGGTGAAGCCGGAAGAAACCTACAATATGGAGCTCGTCTTCAAGGAGAAACAGGAGCTGCAGTTTGTCGGTGATGCGACAGTGATGACCTACACTCTTCCTGCGGGAGTTACTGCAGTAGGCGGAGGCGGTCTGATCGATATCACGGTGAATATCGGCGGGGTAGAATATGTTGTGAAAGATAATCAGTTCACCGTTTCCCCGGACGGAAAAACCCTTTCTCTGCAATTGAATACAGCGGATGAGAATCTGATAAAGCTCAACCAGACTTCCAATGCGGAATTTAAGCTGCGGTTTCAGGCGCAGTTTGATCTTGCAAACGGCAAGAATGAAGTGGATTTCGGCAATGGCGTGAAGAAAGAAGTATATTCGGACAACAGTCACAATGCCAAGGTGGAGAAAAGCGGATGGTATGATGCAAATAGCGGGAAAATGCATTATACCATCAAAGTGACATCCACCGGTACCAGCGAGAATATCAGTATTACGGATCAGATTAACGGTACTGCGCTTACACTGGATACAGATTCCATTACGACCAATCCTGCGGATGCCGGACTGACTGTAGGCAGCACAAGTGCCACAGGTTTTACGGCAACCCTGCCGAAAGTGACCAATAATCAGACGGTGGAAATTTATTATACAGCCAGCATAGATGCGAGCAAGATCGGGGCGGATGGAAAGATCACGTCACAGCAGAATGCGGTTGCAATTACGTGTGATGAAGATTCAGATACATCGGATAATTCCGATACGAATGAAAGTGACGCATTGACGGTGACGTCTATTCAATACAAGAGCGCCAATGTGGTAAATGGTACGGACGGCTATGCCAAGATCGATGCATCGGGCAATGCGACGATTGAATGGACCATCAAAGTCAATGATGAGAGACAGATTGCATTAAACGGCAAGCCTATTCAGGATACCATCCAGAATGGCCAGGAGTATTCCGGTACCGGTATTACTGTAAAGAAGACCTATAAAAACGGAACGACTGAGACGGTCAATGTTCCCTGGGCAGATCTGGCCAAGACAGAAACCGGTTGGACATATACGCCTGCGGATACCGAGCCCTGCTCTTATGAGATCACCTATACAACGGTGCGCAACATGGAAGGCGTGACAGATAACCTGACTGTGAACAATACGGTAAGTTATCCCTATGGCAGTAAGAACGCTTCCGGTACGATCGGGATCAATCCGGACAATAAGTTCACAGTAGGCAAATCCGTAGTAGATGTCACCACCGATAAGATCGATTGGGAGATTGAAGTCAATGTACCGGCAGCTGGATACAGTAGTTTGGTAGTGACGGATACATATCCCGAACAAAATAGCGTGCCCAGCGTAGAAGGTTTATTGAACGGCGCGACCTCTGTATCTGTAACGGGTTTGACGGGAACAGAGAGTTATACACTGGATAGCAGTGACACTAAATTTTTTAAACTGACATTCTATAAAGATGCAGGGAAAACAGAAACGGGTCTTTCTGCGACAGCGGCAGCCCGTAAGCTGAAAATAAAGGTGACCACCAAGGTGGATCCGGCCTGGCTTACTTTTGCTGAGTCCAATGATTGGGCGCTGGGACATACCAATACTGTAAATGTAACGGCCGGCAGTGAGTCGAAAAATGCGTCAGCGACAGCTTATCCGAAGAACACAACAGTGAAGAAAACCGGTAGTAAGCAAGATGCTTCTGTGACAGACGCGCAGGGGAACGTATATCCTGTATATAAATATGAGGTGACGGTATCTCCGGTGAATGAGGAGCCTTTGGTGATCAAGGATACCCTGCCGACCGGTATGGCATTTTATAAGAGCGCGATAAACGGAGAGACAGTGCCTGAGACAGCCGTATATGGCGGTGGACAGTGGTATCAGGGAGAATACTCTGATTCCACAAATATCAACATGGCTTCCGATGGCACGATTACAATTACGAATCTGCCGAAAAATGGCGATGCGCTTTACGGCTATTATAAGCTGGAGTATTATGTAATTCCCAAGGATGCGGCGACATTGAAGTCTCTGCATCAGCAGGCGACGGACGCCGGTGGTACCCTGACACTCACCAATACGGCGGAGTTTAACAGCGTCTCCGCGAGCAGCAATGTGACCTATACGGTGGATGATGCCTCCGTGCTGCGCAAAGAGTTGGTTAATCGGGATGAGGTTATGGCGACCAGTCCTGTCGTGCGCAATGCGCAGTACAAGATTGTAGTCAATCCGATGGGGCTGACATTAAATGATGGAAAGAATCTGACCCTCACGGATACCTTCAGTGAGAGCCTGAGTATGGATTATTTCTCCATTGATTTTGACCCGAGCAGCGCCGTGGTCTCCTATGATGTGAAGGGATATCAGCTGACGGCGGTTCTCAAGGACGCGACGCCGGTGACGATCACCTATACCTGTCGGATCAACGGTAAGGGTGAAGTAAACTTTAACAACACCGTAGAGATGAGCGGCTTTACATCAACCTCAACGGAGAAGAAAAATTATTCCTCCGGCTCCTCGGGTGAAGGAAGCGCCAGCATCCCCAGTATCACGATCCTAAAGCAGGAGAAAGGTGACATGAGCATCAAGCTGCAGGGCGCAGAGTTCCTGCTGTATAAGGTATTGACGAAGGACGCTGACGGCAAGATTCTTACCTATGAGCCGGTGAAGGACAAAACCGGTACACAGGTTTCAGTGACGACAGATGCCGAGGGTAAAGCGGTCATCAAGGGTGAGATGGACAAGGACGGCTGGACGCTGTACGAGGATCAGACCTATTTTGTCTTGGAGAAGACTGCACCGGTTGGATATTTGAAGGACGATACCAAATATCAGTTTACAATCGCATCCTCTGGTGTGCGTGATTATACGCACTATATCTATGAAAATAATGGGCAGTTGCGAATCAACAACAGGAAAGCGGCGTTGTCTGTGACCAAGACGCTCGCAGGCAATCCGCCTGCGGATCTGGATCTGTCCAAGATCACGTTGTATGTCGTGGACGGCGATAATAAGGGATCTCACAGAACACTGGAAGAGATCAAGAATTATGCGGCGATGACGGAAGCCCAGTTGAAAGCGGCTTTGGGTGTGACAGAGCTGAATGAAGTATTCCAGTATGACGAGGCGACGAAGACCTTTACCTGGACACTCATTGACCTTTCTGCGCTTTCAGAGGATGAGGTGACGGTTTATGAGAAGATACAGGGTACTGATTCGACATACACTGTGACGAAAACCTATCGCGTGGGCAGTACGGGGGGCTATGATCCCTGTCCGGATGCAGGTGTGGCTGTGGATATCAGCAAGGGCGGACAGACGTTTGAACTGATCAACACCTATACGCAGGATAATGTCGGCAAGCTGGAGATCAGGAAGACTGTGACCGGTAAGCTTGCGTGGGATGACGTGAAGGGTTATCTGTCGTTCACTGTGAAGGCGGACAGCTCCAACGCATCCGTAATGGCGGATCAGACCATCCTGGGTACAGATGCCGGCTGGGTGAAGGTAGGATCGGTTTATGTCTACACGATCGATGATGTGCCGCTCGGAAAATATACCATTACCGAGACAAATGCATCCGGCTTGACCGGTTATGTCAGAAGCACCACAGTGGATGGCGTGCAGACGACAAAGGACGGGAAAGCGGTCGGCGACAAGAAGGATGCGGCAGAGCTGACGATTGCAGCCAAGGATGAGGTGAAGACCGCCGCATTTGTCAATGATTATGCAGAGCTTGGCTCACTGGTGATCGAGAAGACCGTCACCGGTGCGAAGGAATGGGACGATATTTGTGCCGACTTGTACTTTGAGGTGACAGGCCCGAATTCGTATGAAAAGACGATCTACGGTGATGAGGATACGGATGCCGGCTGGAAGTTGGTGGGCGGTGTTTACCGGTACACATTGACGGGACTGGCGGCAGGCGATTATACCGTGACTGAGTACGATGCGGATGTAACGGGCTACACACGTGTGACTACGGTAGACGGCATAGCCGATGACGAGGCGACCGTCGCGGTGAGCAACAACACCGAGACGACGGTAGAGGTGACCAACGATTACACGCAGGAGACCGGAAATCTTGAGATCGTAAAGACGATCGTAGGCTCCGGCATTGATGCAAGCCAGATTTATGATGACGCGACCCGTATCCATAAGATTGAGTTTACCATATACGATGGGGATGGCAAGGGTGTCTGCAAGTATACACTGGATCAGGCAGAATTCGTGCAGACCGGCAACACATTTAAGTTGACCCTCACGGATCTGCCGGTGGGTATGTATACGGTCAAGGAGACTCGTTATGACGTGGACGAGGGCGTGACACCCCGCAAGTATTCCGTAGTCAGCGTGGTTTACACACTGGAGTCGACCGTTGTGGCTGGTGCGATGGACAATGGTGCCGATGTCACTGTTGAGAAGGGGGAGACCACAACCCTGAAAGTGGTGAACACCTATTCCTCGCCGACAGGCAGTCTGGTGCTGGAGAAGTATGTGGAAGGTGACGGCATCACCGGCTTGGATGAGCTGACCGAAGTGAAGGGCGACGCTGTGATGTTCGAGATTTATCGCTCGACGGACGGCACGAACTATGATTTGTACAGGAAGGTAACCAAGGCGGATCTGACGGAAGAGACGGGCGTCGGCGGCAAGAAGGTTTGGCGCTTCAATGCGAACTATCTGCCCATGGGCACCTATTATGTAAAGGAAGTCCTGAAAAACGTGACCGGCTATGTCTGGAAGTCCACAGACTTTGACGTGAGCGATGAGGACGCTACATATGATGCTTCGAAGAAGAATACAACAGACAAGCAGACCGGTACCTTTGTCTTTGACGGAGCAGACGGCAAGAAGAACAAGGCGACCGTTACTTATACCAATACCTATGAGAAACTGGGCGGCCTGAAAGTGAAGAAGACGGTGGCCGGCGGCAAGAACTGGGATGCAGTCAAGAGCCAGATCAAGTTTGAGGTCTATGATGATGCAGACAATTTGTTTACCACCGTTTTAGGTACGGCGCTTTCGGCTGACGGAACAGGCTACAGCAAGACTGTGACAGGCCTGACGGTGGGCAAAACCTACACGGTGAAGGAAGTTTGTGATGGCGAGGATACAAATTATACCCGCGTGACCAAGGTAAAGGTAGGCACCGGGACTGAGCAGCCGGAAGATCATGCAGATGCGACTGTATCGGGTACAGAGGATGTAGTGGTTGCGTTCACCAATACCTATACGGCAAAGGAAGCGAAGCTGGTTCTGAAGAAGACTGTAGCCGGCGGCAAGAACTTTGATGCAGTGAAGAGCCAGATCAGTTTTGAAATCTATGATGGTACGGAATTAAAGGCAACTGTAGCAGGTACAGAGCTCACCCTGAGCGGCGGCGTGTACACGAAGACGATTGAACATCTGACCGCAGGCAAGACCTACACCGTAAAAGAGGTGTTCAGCGGAGAAGATGGAAATTACACCCGTGTGACCAAGGTAAAAGCAGGGGACAGCGAAGAGATCACTGCAGTACAGGCGGAGGTTACCACATCCAGCAGTACCGATGTGGAGGTTGCGTTCACCAATACCTATGCGGTGAAGGGTGCACAGCTGATCCTGAAGAAGACGGTAGCCGGCGGGAAAAACTGGGATGCAGTCAAGGGTCAGTTCAAGTTTGAAATCTATGACGGCACGGAATTAAAGGTAACAGTGGCCGGAGCAGATCTGGAAAAGAATGGCGACGTATATACGAAGACCGTCACTGGTCTGGAATCCGGCAAGACCTACACGGTGAAAGAGATTTTTGCCGGCGAGGATGCAAATTATACCCGTGTAACCAAGGTACAGGCAGGAAATGAAGCAGCGACAGAAGCAGAGCAGACAACGGTGACTGTTTCCGGCAGCGCGGATGTGACAGTAGCCTTTACAAATACCTATACTGTAAAGGAAGCAAAACTGATTCTGAAGAAGACCGTGGCCGGCGGCAAGAACTGGGATGCAGTCAAGAGCCAGATTACCTTCGAGATCTATGACGGTGCAACCAAGGTTGCCACTGTTGCGGGAACGGAGTTGACATTGGCAGACGGTGCCTACACCAAGACGGTGACCGGCCTGGAGTCCGGCAAGACCTATACGGTGAAAGAGATCTGTACCGGTGAGGCTATCAACTACGCCCGCGTGACCAAGGTAAAGGTGAATGACGGCGCAGAGCAGACCGCAGAAGAGACCACTGTGACAGCGGCTTTTGACGCGGATGCAGTGATAGCGTTTACCAATACCTACACGGTGAAACAGGTGAATCTGATCCTGAAGAAGACTGTGGCCGGCGGCAAGAACTGGGATGCAGTCAAGAGTCAGATCAAGTTCGAGATTTACGATGGCGATACCTTGTTTGCAACGATTGCAGGTACGGAACTCACACTGGACAATGGTGTGTACACCAAGACAGTGACCGGTCTGACCGCAGGCAAGACCTACACGGTGAAAGAGATTTGTACCGGCGAGGACACCAAGTACACCCGCGAGACCAAGGTGCAGGCGGGGAACAATGCTACACAGACGGCAGAGCAGACGTCGGTGACGACGGCAGGCGATGCGGATGCAACCGTATCCTTTACCAATACGTATACGCGTAAGACCGGTTCGTTGGTGATCACCAAGACCATCAAGGGAGATGCAAGCAAATCCAAGGTGGAAAAGGTTGTGAAGTTCAAGGTGACCAACAACGATGACGGCACCAGCGTAACCTATACGCTGCAGGATGATTTTACTTACGATGCATCCACCAAAAAGTATACGCTGACACTGGACGGCACCCCTACCGGCGGTTATACCGTGGAGGAGACCAAGTACAGCGTGGATGGCTACAGCGTAAAGGTCACCTACACCGTAAACAGCGGCAGCAAGAAATCCGGCAAGAAGATCACTGTGGACATCACGAACAATGAAGTGACCAAGGTGGATTTCACGGATCAGTATTCGAAGGCCTCCAATGACGAGGGCGGATCTTCCGACAACAAGACCACCGATGAGAAGAAGTCGAGCTCCGGCGGTTCGGGTTCCGGATCAGGCTCCGGCTCATCGTCCTCGGGCAGAAGAGCACCCAAGACAGGCGATGATGCACCGCTCCTTCTCTGGGGCGCAATGCTGTTGCTTGGCTCGCTGGGGATGACCGGCAGCGTTGTAAGCCTTCGCAGAAGACGCAGACGTTATTAGATGGAACACAAAACATCGATTTTGAAAAAAATTATATGGGGGCTGATCGGCATCTTTTCCGCGGGGATCTTTTGTTACGGACTCATACACCTCGGCGGGTATGCGCTGGAATCCTATCGGCAAAATAAGCTGTCGCAGGAGCTGCTCGGATACAGGGAGCAGTTCGGGGCGGTGGGCGCAGGGCGCGACGCACAGGCGGTCGCGCTGCCCGATGCCGCAGCGGACGACGGGGCGATGACCGGTGTGGGTGTATCCGGTGTGGCCGGTATGGATTCGTCGACCGGAGAGGCGGACGGTGCCGTTTCAGGAGAACAGCTTGCGGAGCTGTATGCGCAGCTGTACGAGCGCAACAACGATTATGTATTCTGGCTGACGATTCCGGACACGCGGATTGATTATCCGGTGGTGCAGCAGGACAACACGTTTTACCTGCAGCATGACTTCTATGGTGCGCGCAATGCGCACGGCGCGATTTTCCTGGATGAACAGTGCGCGGCCGATGGGAGAGCATTGCTTGTGCACGGGCATCATATGAAGGACGGCACCATGTTCGCGGCGCTGAAGCAGTATAAGGATGATGCCTGGTGTGAAAGTCACCGGACGGTAGAGCTGTATGATAAAGAGGAGCGCCATATCTACACGGTGTTCGCAGTGGCCAGGGTGGATCTGACGGACGAGGGATCGTTTCGCTATGAGGAGCTCCCGACGGAGGCGGAGGCGCTCAAGACCTACGTAGATTCGCTGGCGTACCGGGCGTTCTGGTATCAGGATCCGCAATTTGGCGAGACAGACCGGTTGCTGGTGCTTTCCACCTGTGATTATGGGACGGAGGATGAGCGGTTGGTGGTGTTTTGCACCGAATAAATTAATTTGTAAAAAAATGCAATTCGTTCTAGGCGAGTTGCATTTTTTGTGTTATACTTTAAAAGATGTACTTTGGAGACCTGCGTCTCCGTATCAATATTGTTCGTATTTTTAGAATATAAATGGAGGACTGAAAGCATGAGTACTACTTCAAAAGCGAGTCAAAGAATCAATGCTTTACTCGACGACAACAGTTTCGTTGAGATCGGCGGCCTCGTTACGGCGAGAGCTACGGATTTCAATATGAAACCCACAGAAACTCCCTCGGACGGTTGTGTGACCGGCTACGGAGTGATCGACGGCAATCTGGTGTATGTGTACAGCCAGGATGCTTCCGTGATGAACGGTACCATCGGTGAAATGCATGCCAGGAAGATTGCCAACATCTATGATCTGGCTATGAAGACGGGCGCTCCGGTCATCGGACTGGTGGATTGCGCCGGTGTGAGACTGCAGGAGGGGACGGATGCGCTCGCGGCATTTGGTGTCATCTATGCAAAGCAGGCGGCAGCCAGCGGCATCATTCCGCAGATTACGGCTGTGCTTGGTTCCTGCGGCGGCGGTCTGGCGCTGTTCCCTACGCTGACGGACTTTACGTTCATGGAGGAGAAGAATGCCAAGCTGTTCGTAAATGCACCCAACGCGCTGGACGGCAATGTAATCACCAAGTGTGATTCTTCCTCGGCTGCGTTCCAGTCAGAGGCGAGCGGCATTGTAGACGTGGTTGCGGACGAGGCTTCAATTCTCACCCAGATTCGCGAACTGATCGGCTTCCTGCCGGCCAATAATGAGTCTTATGCGGGAGTGGACTGCGCGGATGACTTGAATCGCGTGAATCCGGAGATTGCGGGCTGTGTGGGAGACACCTCCATTGCGCTGTCCATTCTGGCAGATGACAACAACTTCTTTGAGGTTAAGAAAAATTATGCAAAACAGATGGTGACCGGCTTTATCCGCCTGAACGGTATGACCATAGGCGCTGTGGCGAACCGCTGTGAGACTTGCGATGAGAACGGTAAAGTGGCTGAGAAAATGGATGCAGTGCTGACCAGGGAAGGCTGCGAGAAGGCGGCTGATTTTGTCAACTTCTGTGATGCGTTCGGGATTCCCGTGCTGACCCTGACCAATGTGAAGGGCTATGAGGCGACGATGGAGTCTGAGAAGGGCATTGCGAGAGCGGCTGCAAAGCTTACATATGCATTTTCCAGCGCAACGGTTCCCAAGGTGAATGTGATTCTGGACAAGGCCTATGGTACCGCGTATGTTGTGATGAATTCCAAGACACTGGGCGCAGATATCACAATCGCATGGCCCGATGCAAAGATCGGCGCGATGGACGGCAAGCTGGCTGCCAAGATTATGTATGACGGTCAGGGTGCAGAGGTGATCGATGAGAAGGCTGCAGAGTATGAGAAACAGATCCTGCAAGTCAGCAACGCTGCGAGAAGAGGATATGTGGATCAGATCGTTGAGGCGGCGGACACCAGAAAATATGTGATCGGTGCTTTTGAAATGTTGTTTACAAAGAGTGAAGATGGTCCTGTAAAGAAGCACGGCGCTGTCTAGAAAGGGTGATTATAGAATGAAGAGATTTTTATTGTTAACCTGTATGATCGCCTGTGTTCTGGGAATGACGGCCTGCGGCGGCGAGAAGCAACTGACACATTATGAGCAGTTGAAGGTGAACACCGCATGTGCCAAAGCGGAACAGCAGTATGTGCCCATGCTGCAGAATCTGGTGGGCTACGGCGAGTACAGCGAGAGCATCACAACCATGATGGAAAGAAAATATGATGTCTCTGTCGACACATTGTCGGAATGCACCAAGGCGGAGAGAGAGGCCATCGTTGAAGGGCTGTTTGATCTGCAGGCAGACGGAAACGGCCTGCTCGGCGCGATTGAGTCCTTTCAGGCTGCCGAAGAGCAGATCGGCGGACCGGCACAGGTGCTTGGTTCCACTGCGGTGATCGATGACGATCAGATCATTGTAAGTGTTGAGATGCAGGGCACCAAAGCCAAAGCGGTGGCAGAGGTTGTGTTGACCAACGATCGTTTCCTGGTACTGGAATCCGCGTCCCTGAACAAAGTCAATACGATGGCGGACTCCATGTCGAAGGCCGGTATGAATACTCTGCTTGGTATGGGCAGCGTGTTTATCGTGTTGATCCTGATTTCCCTGATCATTTCCTGCTTCAATGTGATTCCGAAGATCCAGGCGGCATTTGCGCCGAAGGCGGCGGAGACCGCACCGGACAATGCAGCGGGCATTGAGAACGCGGTCGCACAGATCACCAAGCAGGAAGAGGATGAGAGCAGTGATCTGGAGCTGGTAGCCGTGATCGCGGCGGCGATCGCAGCCAGCGAGGGTGCAACGTCCACAGACGGATTTGTGGTGCGTTCCATCAAGAGAAGAAGAGCATTTTAATCGAACCAATTCAATTACACAAGTATGGAGGAATAGAAAATGAAAAATTATACCATCACCGTAAATGGAAATGTATATGATGTAGTCGTAGAAGAGGGCGCTTCTTCCGGTGCACCCGTGGCAGCAAAGGCTCCCGCAGCACCGAAGGCTGCTCCGAAGGCAGCTCCTGCTGCAGCAGCACCCAAGGCTGGCGGTGCCGGCAGCATCAAGATCGAGGCTGGTGCGGCAGGCAAGGTATTTAAGATTGAGAAGAGTGTGGGTCAGGCAGTGAAGGCCGGTGATCCTGTTGTGATTGTAGAGGCCATGAAGATGGAGATTCCTGTGGTTGCACCGAAGGATGGTACCGTGGCAAGTATTGACGTGGCTGTTGGCGATGCTGTTGAGGCAGGCGCACTTCTGGCAACCCTGAACTAAGCGGGTAAGGTCGGAAAGATTTTGAAAAACAACAGGAGGTCAACAAATGGATTACATAGTGAATACGCTTGACAATCTGATCCATCAGACCGCGTTCTTCAATCTGACGGTTGGAAATTATGTGATGATTGCCGTTGCGTGCTTTTTCCTTTATTTAGCCATCAGGCATGAGTTTGAGCCGTTGCTTTTGGTTCCCATTGCTTTTGGTATGCTCCTTGTAAATATCTATCCGGATATTATGCTGGAGCCCGCAAAATCGGCAAACGGCGTTGGCGGTTTGCTGCATTACTTCTACATTTTGGATGAGTGGGCGATCATGCCTTCCCTGATCTTCATGGGCGTGGGCGCGATGACGGACTTCGGTCCTCTGATCGCAAACCCCAAGAGCTTCCTCTTGGGTGCGGCCGCTCAGTTCGGTATTTTCGGCGCATATTTCGGCGCAATCTGGATGGGCTTTAATGACAAGGCAGCTGCCGCAGTATCCATCATCGGCGGCGCGGACGGTCCTACCTCTATCTTCCTTGCTTCCAAGCTGGGACAGACGGCGATCATGGGACCCATCGCGGTAGCGGCATACTCTTATATGTCTCTGGTG
>JAFVAO010000013.1 GCA_017480445.1 Lachnospiraceae bacterium | reverse complement strand
TTCACTTTGTATGCCGTTCTGGACACCTTTGTCATTTCTTCGGTCTATGAGGTGGTAGATCAGGAGAAAATATCAGTTCCGCAGGGAACCGTGGTCGCGCACGCCAAAGAACACAGCAAAGAAGGAGACGCGCCGGCGAAAAAACCTTCCGGAAGGAAGAAAGCATCGGACAAAGCCGTATCAGGAGAATCGAAGGTCTCGGAGCGTGCAAAGGAGCAAGAAAGTGTAACCGAAAAAAGCACAAAAACGCCCAAAAGCTCCGGCACGACGTCCGAAATCACGCTGACGGAATATCGCGAATATGACACGGATATCTATGTGGCACAGATCGACACCAGTACGCCGGTGGCGCTGCGGACGGCATTTGCCCAGGGCGCATATGGGCGAAACGTGACGGAGAAGACGACGGAGATCGCTGAAAGCGTTGGCGCAGTGCTGGCGATCAACGGGGACTACTACGGCGCAAGGGAGACGGGCTATGTGATCCGCAACGGCGTACTGTATCGCGAGGAAGGCAAGGACGGCCAGAAGGATCTGGTGATCTGGCAGGATGGCTCTTTCCGCATTGTGGATGAGGGTGAGATCACAGCGCATGAATTGGTGGAGCAGGGTGCCTGGCAGGTGCTGTCCTTCGGACCGGCATTAATTGAGGCAGGGGAGATTTCCGTGAGTACGACAGATGAGGTGGATAAGGCCATGCGGGATAATCCCAGGACTGCCATCGGGATTCTGGCAAACGGGGATTATGTGATGGTGGTGTCCGACGGCAGAACCAATGAGAGCGTAGGGCTATCCTTATACGAGCTGGCGGAGTTCATGCAAAAGCTGGGCGTTGTGACCGCCTATAATCTGGACGGCGGCGGCTCCTCCACCATGGTTTATAACGGCGAGTTGGTGAACAATCCCACCACCACGGGAAGGATCAGGGAGCGGGCGGTCAGCGATATTGTGTATATTGCATACTAGACAGTCATGGCAAATGAGGAAGCGCAAGAGGAGACAAACGAACAGATCAGAAGTGAGAAAACAGGAGGCAGGACAGATGGATACACAGGTCAGAGAACAGGTAAAACGAGCCAGAAATGTATTTGCGGGGATTACCATCTTTACGGCGGTTTTTTCCGCAATCTATGAGTATTTCAGTCATGGGGTGTACTCGGGCTTCATGGTCTGGGCGGCGCTCATTCCGCTTTTGGGCGTGGTGCTGCCCTACACGGTGTGGCTGCGAACACGCGGTTCGGATAAGGCAGCGAATGCTTCGGGAATCGCTTTCAGCGTCTATCAGTCGGCGGTGCTGACTTTCCTGCTGGGCAGTGTCTTCACCGGCATCCTGGAGATTTACGGCACGACGAACCGGCTTTCCAAGGTGTATTGGATCGTGGGAGGCGGGCTGTTGGTGGTAAGCCTGGTTTTGTACGTAATAAAAAACTTGCATTCCCCGTTTACTATGTTACAATAAGGGTGACAATTGAATAATGAGAGACTTCATTTGACGAAGAGGAGAAGTAAGATTATGAAAAGACGAGTTAGCGTTTGCTTCATGGCGGCACTTCTGATCATGACTGCACTGAGCGGATGCACAGGCGGTACAGGAGAGTCTTCGGAGGATAAGTCCTCTAAGGAATCCACAGTAGCAGAGAGCTCCCAAAGTGCGGAGGCTTCGCAGAGCACGGAGGCGGCCGTCGCAGGAGAGCCTGTCTACGGGGGGAAAGTTGTTGTAGGTATACAGCAGGATATGGATAGTCTTGACCCACACAAAGCAACTGCGGCAGGAACGAAAGAAATTCTGTTTAACATTTTTGAAGGGCTGTTAAAGCCCGATCCAAACGGTAATCTGATGAATGCAGTAGCCAGTGATTACAGCGTTTCCGAGGATGGCTTGACCTATACGTTCACCTTGCGTGAGGGGGTTAAGTTCCACAACGGAAATCCTGTGACGGCGGAAGACGTGAAATATTCGCTGGACCGCGTGTCCGGTCTGTTGGATGGCACTGCACTCATTTCCACTCTGAGCGCCGACAAGGGCGGCATCACGAGTGTAGATATTCTGGACGATAAGACGGTTCAGGTATCCGTAGGCAGTGCGAATCTGGAGCTGATCTACAGCTTCACAGCAGCGATCATCCCCGCGGGCAGCGGAGAGGATGAGGCGGCACAGCCGATCGGTACCGGACCGTTTTCTTTTGTCTCATACAAGCCCCAGGAGGGGATTGTGGTGAAAAAGAACGCGGACTATTGGCAGGAGGGTCTGCCCTATCTGGACGAGGTTGATTTCAAGATCGTCAACAGTGCAGATACGGCGCTCTTAGAGTTGAAGGGCGGTTCCATCGACATCTACCCTTACCTGACCGATTCTCAGGCGACAGAGCTTGCAGACAGCATGCAGGTGCTTGCAGCGCCCTCCAACGTAGTGCAGGCACTGTTTTTGAACAATGCGGATGACACGCTGAAGGATGCGAGGGTACGTCAGGCGATCTGCTACGCGCTGGATAAGGATTCTGTCAACGAGTTTGTGTTCGGCGGCAACGGAGCAATCGTCAGCGCGGCGATGCTGCCCACCATGCAGAGCTACTATGTAGATCTGAATGATGTGTACGGCACCGGCGCCAACACTGCGAAGGCCAAAGAGCTCTTGACAGAGGCAGGTTTCCCGGACGGTATTAACTTCGAGATCAAGGTGCCCGCTAACTACGAGGTGCACATGCAGACGGCGGAAGTGATCGCAGATCAGCTGAACGCGGCAAACATCCATACCACCATTGTTCCGGTGGAATGGGAGACCTGGCTGAACGACGTCTATAACGGACGCAAATACCAGGGCACCATCAGCGGCATCACGACCGATCTGACGCCCGGCTATCTGCTCAACCGTTTCCAGACAGAATCCTCCAAAAACTTCATCAACTATGCGAATCCCGCATTTGATGAAACCTACGCGAAGGCAGCAGCAAGCCTTGACCTTGCCGAGAAAGCAACCTACTACAAGGAGCTGCAGAGACTGATGGCGGAGGATGCCGGCACGGCGTTTATCTCCGTACCGCCCATCACCGTGGCCATCAAGCAGGAGCTTGCCGGCTATACCTTCTATCCCATTTATGTACAGGATATGAGCGTAGTGTACTACACAAAGTAAAACAGAAAGGAGTCCGGTCATGGCATACCAGAGTATCCGTTTATTCGGGAAAAAAATCATCACTCTCATTATGACATTGTTTCTGGTATCCGTGGCCGCTTTCCTTGCGTTCCAGATCATTCCCGGCGACGTGGTGACTGCGATCTTAGGCACGGAAGCCACGCCCGAGCGGGAGGAGCAGCTCCGCGAGGAGCTTGGTCTGAACGATCCGCCCCTCGTGCGGTACACGCACTGGATAGGCGGCGTGTTAAAAGGGGATTTCGGGAGGAGCTACCGCTACTCCAAATCCATGAATGAAATGATGCCGGTGGCAGAGCTGATCGGGGACAAGCTTCCCGTGACGCTTTGGCTTGCGGTGCTGTCTGTGTTGCTCATTATCGTGGTATCCATCCCGCTGGGGGTATTTTGGGTGCGGAGCAAAAACCGCATTCTGGATGCGGTTTTGAATGTGCTGACACAGACCACGATGGCTGTGCCCTCTTTTTTCCTCGGTATTCTGGTGACTTATTTCTTCGGTATGGTTCTCAAGTGGTTTACGCCCGGCGGATACGTGAGTTATCGCGATGACTTTGCCGGATTCTTACGGTATCTGATATTTCCTGCTATCTCTGTCGCATTGCCCAAGATTGCTATGACGGCACGGTTTCTGCGCAATTCCATGTTGACGGAGCAGTCGCAGGATTACGTGCGCACGGCGCGCAGCAAGGGATGTTCTTCGCGGCGGATCATGTACGGACATGTGCTGCGCAACGCATTGATGCCTGTGATCACCTTTCTCGGCATGATTATTGCTGAGATTGTGGCAGGCAGTATCGTTGTGGAGCAGGTGTTCGGCTTGCCCGGTGTGGGAAGGCTTTTGATCAGTTCGATCTCCAACCGCGATTTTCCGGTGGTGGAGATATTGATTCTGTACATTACGGCGGTGGTGATCATCGTGTATTTTTGGGTAGATATGCTGTATCGGGTGATCAACCCGCAGATCAGCAAGCAATAGGGTAGTGACGCGGATGACAAACAAAACGAATGAAAAAAAAGTGCATAGCGGAAGCGTCAATTGGTACCTGTGGATCGGTTTGTTCATGACGGTGACAGCCGTGTGTATGGCGGTGCTGGGGATGTTTTGGACACCGTACAGCACGACGGCGATGTCGGCGGCGGAGCGCTTTCATGCGCCTACCTGGAGGCACCTGTTCGGCACGGACAACTTTGGCAGGGATATTTTTTCCCGCGTGATGCATGGGGCAGGGACGACCATTGTGGTCAGTGCCTTTGTCGTGTTGATCTCCGGAAGCCTTGGTATTCTGATCGGAGCGACCACGGGTTATTTTGGCGGGATCTTAGACGAGGCGCTCATGCGGATCGTGGATGCGATCAATGGATTTCCCAGTATTTTGCTGGCACTGGTTATGATCAGTCTCCTGGGGAGCGGCAGGCACAATCTGATCCTGTCGCTGGGGATTGTCTTCACGCCCAGTTTTATCCGGATCGTGCGCAGTGAGTTCATTCGCCTGCGCGATGCGGATTACATTCGCCGTGCGCGATTGATGGGGGTAGGGCGGGCGCGTATCTTGTTCGTCCACATTCTGCCGAATATTTTTTCTACCTTTTGGGTGTCGGTGATGATCGGTTTCAACAATGCGATTCTGGCGGAGTCCGGCATGAGCTATCTGGGAATCGGTGTGCTGCCGCCGGACGCAAGTCTGGGCAATATGCTGTCGGATGCGCAGGGATACCTGACCAGAGCGCCCTGGTACGCGCTTTCTCCGGGGCTTACGATTGTCTGGATCGTTCTGGGCTTTGCACTGTTAAGCGAGGGCATCCGCAGAAGCGGGGAGGAGGTGTCCCATGAGTGATCGTACGACTCTGGTGCAGATCGAGGATCTCACCGTGAAATTCCCGGGCAATCCGGCGATCTCGCATGTGAACCTTACCGTGGAACGCGGAGAGATTCTGGGCATTGTGGGAGAGTCCGGATCCGGCAAATCGGTGACGGCGCTCACACTTATGGGACTGCTGGCGGATGACGCGCAGATCTGTTCCGGTCAGATTCTGTTTGACGGACAGGTGATGGCGCAGGCTGGCAGGGCACAGGATAAGGCACTGTACAGAAGGTATCAGGGCGCGCGGATGTCCATGATTTTTCAGGAGCCGATGACTTCGTTGAATCCGACTGGGAAAGTAGGTGCCCAAGTGGAAGAGATGCTTTTGCTGCATACGGATCTGCCGAAGGAGGAGCGGCGCCGGAAGGTCTGCGAGCGCTTCGCCGCGGTGGGGCTTAAAAGTCCGGAGATCTTGTATGGCTGTTATCCGCATCAACTTTCCGGCGGTATGCGGCAGCGTGTCATGATCGCCATGGCGACCATCCTGCACCCGGATCTGTTGGTGGCGGATGAGCCGACGACGGCGCTGGACGTGACGATCCAGAACCAGGTGATCGCGCTTTTGAAGGAGATTAATGAACGAGAAAAAAATGCGATGATCTTCATCACCCATGACTTGAATCTGGCACGGCGGATCTGCGACCGGATTCTGGTGATGCAGAACGGACAGGTGGTGGAGAGCGGCAGAACCGAAGCGATTTTTGAACATCCGCAGGAGGCCTATACCAAGCGGCTGATTGCGGCGGTGCCCAAGCGGAAGCGGGGCGAGGAGGCGGTCGTGACACAGCAGCCGCCTGTCGTGGAGGTAGCGCATCTCAACGTATTTTACCCGAAGCAGAAGACCGGATTTTTCAAAAAAAATGAGAAGCAGCTCGTGGTGTCCGACGCCAATTTTGTGATCCGGCAGGGAGAGACGCTGGGGCTTGTAGGAGAGAGCGGGTGCGGGAAGAGTTCGCTCTCCAAGGCGATCCTCGGGATGAATCGGGACATTACCGGCGAGGTCAGGCACGCATCTGTCAGACCGCAAATGATTTTTCAGGATCCCTACAGCAGTCTGAACCCTGCCAAGACGGTGGAGTGGCTGTTGACGGAGCCGCTGCGGGCGGCGGCAGCCAGAGATGACGCGTGGAAAATGACGGCGGACAAACGGCGGGAGCTGGTCTGTGAGATGCTGCGCAAGATCGGCATGGATGAAAGCTATCTGCACCGCAAGCCGTCACAGCTCTCCGGCGGACAGAGACAGCGGATCAGCATCGGACAGGCGCTGATCACAAGGCCGGCGCTCGTGATTGCGGATGAGCCGGTATCAGCCCTGGATGTGACGCTGCAGGCGCAGGTCATGGATCTGATGAAGAAGCTGCAGAGGGAGATGGGCGTGGCATATCTGTTTATCTCACATGATATCAATGTAGTGTATCGGATGAGCGACCGGATCATGGTCATGAAGGACGGACGGATCATTGAGCAGGGGGAGACGAAGCAGATCTTTGAAGCGCCGCAGGAGGCATATACGAAGCTTTTGCTGGCGGAAAGTTAGCCCGGCTGGACAGAATAAAACAGATCTCGAATCAAGGAGCAGCAGAGACTGGATAAGGGAGCCTGTAAGCAGGCTCCCTTGTTTTGTGTGGTGTATATGCTGTTAAATTGCTTCGATCTTAGACTCTCTGGTGTCTCCGGTGGAGGCGATCACTCTGCGGATATCATGCAGCGCCTTGACGAATTTCGGATATACATCGTAGGCCATAAGGAAATGCCGGAGCGCTTCCTCGCGATTTCCCTCATCCTTGGCATGCCAGGAATCAACGGCATGTGCATGGATCTCGTCGTGATACTTAACCGCCTGCTTGAAGGCATTGGAGCCGGTGATGCGGGGATCGGTCTGGGCGGTGACCCATTTGCCGAACTTACAGCCCTTGGGATTGTTCACCTGATCCAGACGGAGCTTCTCGAAGTCAGCCAGGTTGTTATACAGACGCCAGGTGAAGATCAAGTGGTCGATCTCGTACACGATGAGCCAATCCTGCGGATACAGAATTGCACGGCGTCTTGCTACGTCGGATCGGAGGTTATCGATCAGACGGGAAATCTTATACATATGTGCACCGGTACCGATACATTCTTCGGAGAGCTGGTCATAGCTTCCGGCGATGGTATCAATGGATGCCACAAAGGATTCGGTCAGTGCAGACTGCGTGTTGATCTCTCCGTAGATATGGTCGATCTCGGAGCTTACCTGACGCAGGTTCTGATCCATGTGCTGGAGACTTTCCAGCGAGTGGTGGATGGTGTCGTTGCCGGACTCAAGCTGTGCCGCCGTGGTGTTGACGGACTCTACCAGACTGGTAATACCGTCCATCAGATCCTGCACGTAGGTCATAACATCCTCTGCGGATTGCGAGGTGTTGGCGGACAACTCTTTTACCTGGCTGGCAACCACTGCAAATCCGCGGCCGGCCTCGCCTGCGCGGGCTGCCTCAATGGATGCGTTCAACGCCAGCAATCCGCTCTTGTTGGCAATTTTCTTCACCATGTCGATGATCTCGTTGATCTTGGCTGCTTTCGCCTGGAAATCGGAAACCTGTTTGTTAATCTCCAAAACGTTGGTCACGGACTCGTCTACAATACGGATACTGGAGTTCATGGATTCCACGCAGGAATCGGCGTCTTCACGAACGGTATGTGTCCGCTCCTGAATGGTGTACACCGCATCCTGAATATTCTGGATAGAGGCGCCGAGCTCCTGGCTGGATCCTTGCATATTGTTGATTGCAGTGGTCTGGGAATTCAGTTGCTCTATCATATCCTTTACGCAGCCGCTGTCTCCGATGAGCTTCATGGAGTCATTTAACCGCATAACGAAGTTATTGTTCAACTGTACAAAACTGGCAAGTACCTTGTTGTACTTATCGGCTACCTGCGGATCCTGAAACTGGGTGAGATCTACAGGAGAAAAGTCTCCGGCGATTGCCTTATCCATCAGTTCGATCAGCAAGGTGTTATCAGCGTTTGCCACAGCGACTTCTTTCTTTTTACCAAACATAAGCCACCTCCGAATACAGTAGATTCATTCTTTTATATCATAGCATAAAATCCTGCGTTTGACTACATTTATTTTTTGCAGGAATACTTGTCCTTTCCACCTCATATAGATATTAAAAATCAGCGTGGTTTCGGCGCGGACAATCCTTGGGGAGGAAGATGGCAAATGAAAGAAAGTAAGACGCGGCAGCGGGAAAATGGATTGACACAGGAGGAGGCGCGCAGAAGGCTGGAGGAACAGGGCGCGAATGTGCTGACTGCCGAAAAAGAGCGGACAAGGCTCCAGATGTTTCTGGCGCAGCTCAATGATCCGCTGATCTATGTACTGCTTGCGGCAGCAGTGCTTTCTGCCTGCCTCGGCGAGTGGGCGGACGCGGCGATCATCGGCGTGGTGGTATTCCTGAATGCGTTTGTCGGGATGTTGCAGGAGGGGAAGGCGCGCAAGGCGTTGGATGCGCTCCGGAAAATGGCGGCACCTCACGCGGTCGTTGTGCGGGATGGAATACGGAGAGAGATTCCGGCGGCACAACTTGTGGTGGGAGATCTGGTGTGTCTGGAGACAGGCTGTCAGGTGCCGGCGGATCTGCGGTTGACGCAGACGACGGATCTACAGATCGAGGAGTCGGCGTTTACCGGAGAGACACTTCCGGTGAAAAAAGATGCCGATGCTGTGCCTGAGACAGAGGATGAGGAGTCGATTCCGCTGGGGGATCGCCGAAACAGGGCATTTATGACAACGGTGGTCACCGGCGGACGAGGTGAGGGGATTGTCACGGAGACCGGCATGGACACGCAGATCGGGCGAATTGCTTCCATGGTCAGCGGGGATGCGATGGAGACCACACCGCTGCAGCGGCGGCTTTCTGATCTCGGCAAGCTGTTAAGTATCTTGTCACTTCTGCTGTGTGGGATCTTGTTCGTGTTGGCTATGGTGCAGCAACAGAACGTTCTGGATATGCTGTTGGTGGCGATTTCACTGGCGGTAGCCGTGGTGCCGGAAGGGCTTCCGGCGGTGGTGACAATCTGTCTGGCGTTGTCTGTTACCCGCATGGTCAAGGTCAATGCAATTATTCGCAGACTGCCCTCCGTGGAGACGTTGGGGTCTGTGACGGTGGTATGTACGGACAAGACCGGAACACTCACCCAGAACAGGATGACAGTGGAGTGCTGTATGGGATTCGGGGCGGAGGCAGACCTGGGAGAGGGCAATCTCAGTAAAGAGCTGCTGCGGGGAATGGTGCTGTGCAACAACGCGCAGCTGCACAGCGGAATCGGATCTTCCATAGACGATCTAGGCGGCTCTCCTGTGGGAGATCCAGGCGGATCCCCTGTGGGGGATCCTATGGAGCTGGCACTGCTGGAGTATGGCGCACGGTTTGATTTTGACAGAGAGGAGACGGAGCGTTATTTTCCGCGCAGACAGGAAATCCCGTTTGATTCGGAGCGGAAAATGATGACGACTTTTCATGAGGACAGCAGGGGGCGGAAGTATAGTTTTGTCAAGGGTGCACCGGATCTAGTGCTCAAGCGGTGCGTGGATGTGCGCACTGCGACGGGCAAAGAGCCACTGACAGAAATTTACCGCGCGGAGATTGAAAAAGCGATGGAGCACATGGCACAAAGGGCGCTGCGCATGCTGGCGGTTGCCATGTATGAGGGCGGCGGGGAGCCGACGGAGGAGCGGCTGACGTTTCTGGGACTGCTGGGGATGCGGGATCCTGTGCGGCAGGGTGTCGGAGAAGCGATTGAGGTATTTTGTGAAGCTGGTGTGAAAACCGTGATGGTCACGGGGGATCACCGGGATACCGCCTTCTGCATCGCCAGAGAGCTGCACATTGCGGAGCGGCCGGAGCAATGTCTGACCGGAGAGCAGCTGCAGCACTTGAATGAGGAAGAGCTCGCGGCAGAGCTGATCGGGAAGAATATCACGGTGTTTGCCCGTGTTTCTCCGATGCAGAAGCTGCGGATCATCCAAGGCTTTCAAAACATCGGAGAGGTGGTGGCCATGACCGGAGACGGAGTCAACGATGCGCCGGCGCTGAAAAATGCAGACATTGGGATCGCTATGGGACAAAATGGCACGGATGTGGCCAGACAGGCGGCGGATGTGATTTTGGCAGACGACCACTTCGCGACCATAGAAAAAGCCATTGAGGAGGGCAGAAGCGTGTATGAGAATATTCGCAAATCGGTGATCTTTCTGCTCTCCTCCAACTTCGGCGAGATCCTGACCATGTTTGTGGCAGTTGTTCTGCAGCTGGCAACGCCGTTAAAATCCGGACATATTTTGTGGATCAATCTGATTACGGATTCGCTGCCTGCCTTGGCACTGGGCATGGATACCAACGATGCGCAGGAATTGATGAAAACATCCCCGCGGAATCCGCGGGAAAGCCTCTTTTCCAGAGGAGGGCTAATGTGTACCCTGTTTTACGGTTTCCTGATCGCAGGAATCAGTCTGGCGGCCTTCGCCTTGCTGCCCTGTGCGTTGCTGGCTGCGGATGGACAGCGCATTTCCCTGGCCGGGATCCGGACAGTGTTGGAGAATGAGGGGATGTTGATGCGCGCGCAGACCTACACATTTACCGTGTTAAGTATGTCGCAGTTGTTCCACGCTGTCGGCATGCGGGACACCACCGCATCGATCTGGCAGATGCGCACCCGCCCCAACCGGATGATGACAGTGGCAGTGGCGCTGGGGATTTTGCTGCAGCTGGCGGTGACGCGGCTCCCGATTTTGGTGGAGTGTTTCGGTACCGTGCGGCTGTCTGGAGCGGAATGGCTGATGCTGGCGGGATTGGCGTCTATGCCGCTTCTGGCGCACGAAATACTGGTGCTGACGGATCGCCTGTTCGCGCTCATCGCACCCGCGGTATCCGGTCGCAAAAGGCAGTGGACGTGGCGGGGGCAGGAGCCGGATCTGAAAATGTCCCGCTTTTGAACGTATCCTGCATGGCGCAGGGGAAGGGTGGATCATTTTGTGAGGCACGCGGATTTTGGGCGCGGATATCGCCGGATGCGTGCGCCGGCGCTGCATGCGCAGCGGGCGAAGTATCAAAGGGAATCGAATTCATAGCAGGGATACTCCTTTTCCTGTACAGTAGTAGGTAATTGCGAAACGCAGATTCTATACGAGTATCATTGGGCACATTGTATATGCCCAATTCGGTACTTCTGAAATAGTGTTTCGCGATCACCTAGTTTATAGCATGCGTAAAAGGGGGAGAAAATATACGCATAAAAATGGCTGCGTGGGGTATGCTAGCTGACAAAAAGGAAAAGGAGCAGTCATATGAGACAACGATTGGGAACGTCCAGCATACAGCTGGAAACGCCGGTTTTCATTATCGGAAGTGCCAGTGTAGTGGGGAAAAAAGAAGGGGAAGGTCCGTTGGGTTTACTCTTTGATGTAGTCGGGAATGATGATTTCTTCGGATGTGACACGTGGGAGGAAGCGGAGAGCAGCCTACAGAAGCATGCTGTCCAACTGGCGCTCGAAAAGGCGGGCGTTCACGCTCAGGATGTGGACTGCATGCTGGCCGGCGATCTGTTGGGACAATCTATCGCGACGTCCTTTGGCATCTCGAGTTATCAGATTCCGCTGTTGGGACTGTATGGTGCATGTTCTACCTGCGGAGAAGCGCTGGCGATCGGATCTATGATGATTGCGGGAGGATTTGCAGACAAGACGGTGTGTGTGACCTCCAGTCATTTTGCCAGTGCCGAAAAGGAATTTCGCTTCCCGTTGGACTATGGGAACCAGCGCCCGTTATCGGCGACCTGGACGGTGACGGGCAGTGGGGCGTTTGTATTGAGTGCAAATGAAGATGGATTAAATAACACATGTTACGACAAGGCGACAGATATGTCAGAAGCTGAAAAAACAGAAATGTCGCACGTTGCCAGAGCAAAAATCACAGGGATCACTATCGGGAAAATAACGGATTATGGGGTAAAAGACTCGATGAACATGGGCGCTTGTATGGCACCGGCGTCAGCATCCACATTGGAGCGACATTTTATTGACTTTAATAGTCAACCAGAAGATTACGACAAAATAATAACAGGTGATCTCGGAAGCGTGGGGCAGACGATCCTGATTGATCTCTTGCGGGAAAAAGGCTATGACATTGCCGGACGGCATATGGATTGCGGTATGGAAATTTTTGACGCAGGTGCCCAGGACACTCATGCGGGCGGCAGCGGGTGCGGCTGTAGCGCTGTGACGCTGTCTGCCTATATCCTGAAGCTGTTGGAGGAGGGCACCTGGAAGAAGGTATTGTTTATGCCGACAGGGGCGCTGCTCTCCAAGACGAGTTTTAACGAAGGCAAAAGCGTGCCGGGGATCGCCCATGCCGTGGTGCTGGAACGTCCCTGAGGGACAACGCAATGCCAAAATGCAAAAATCATATTATCCGCAGGATCCATGCTTGAAACACGCGGTATTTGCTGTTAAAATACTCAGTGAGGCTGTCAGAAACCGGCCTGGCCGAAAGGAGTATGAGACGCGATGCGGAGAATGGAGTTTAAGATGGAGAGACCGGGACTTTTGGAGGTCGGTCAGACGATCACGGTCACGGAGGGCTTGCTCCCCAGCAACTATTATTATACCATTGATCCGTCTCTTGCGATGTCGGCCAACATTCCGTTTCCGGAACGCCTGGTCAGCAAGGACGGGGTCGTGGTGGATATCGTGGAGAATGCCAGAGGCTTCTATGTGACGGCGGAATTTGACGAGCCGGAAGTAAAAAAGTAGGCAAAACACAGATAATAGGAGGATGGACAGTATGTTAAAGAAAGTTGCAACCGATAAAGCGCCGGCGGCAATCGGCCCTTATTCGCAGGGAATCATCACAGGAAACTTGTTGTTTGCGTCGGGACAGATCGCGATCAATCCCGCCAATGGTGCGATTGAGGCAGAAGGCATCGTGGCACAGACCGAGCAGGTAATGCAAAATATCGGTGCGATTCTTGCGGAGGCAGGAACCGATTATTCCAAGGTGGTCAAGACGACCTGCTTTCTGGCGGATATGAATGACTTTGCCACATTCAACGAAATCTACGCAAAATATTTTACGGAGAAACCGGCGCGCAGCTGCGTCGCAGTGAAGACCTTGCCAAAGAATGTGCTGTGTGAGGTGGAGGTCATCGCGGAGGTCTGACAGAATACGGTGATGCTTACATAATTTTAAGGAAAGCAGGCAATACTTTTTTCTATCACATTGCGGAAAGACTGCGGAGATGTTATCGCAGGCGGTGATGGAAAGGAGTGTGACGGATGGATTATCTCAAAGCGTTTCTGATCGGCGGCTTGATCTGTGCCGCGGTACAGCTTCTGATGGAAAAGACCAAGCTGATGCCCGGGCGGATCATGGTGTTACTGGTCGTCAGCGGTGCATTGCTCAGTGCGGCGGGATGGTATGAACCGTTTCTGGAGTATGCGGGGGCGGGAGCCAGCGTGCCGTTATTGGGATTTGGCCACGTGCTGATGAAGGGTGTGAAGGAGGCCGTTGCAGAGCAGGGATTTCTGGGGATATTTACGGGCGGCTTAAAAGCAGGTGCGGCCGGCACCAGCGCTGCGCTGATCTTCGGCTATCTGGACAGCTTTTTCTTTAAACCCAAAATGAGACAGTAAATCGGGTATGGGAAACTCACAGTTTCTCATACCCGATTCCTTTTTCTGCCAGATAACCGGTCAGGTAAGTATCCCAGATCAGGTCGCTTTCTTTGCTTAATACGAAAGTGTGATAGGAGATACCGGTGGTCAATAGCGCCTTGTTGCCGTCATAGCGAATATTTAGAACCAGGGCCTTTACGTTCGGATCCTGCAGGAGCGCTGCCGTATGTTCCGGTTTCAGCTGCAGCACAAATTTAAAAAAGGTGGGCGGATATTTTCCCTTGATCAGATCGTAAAACAGTCCCTTCAGCTCGCTCCAGGGGCGAAAGGCGTAGGGAATATCCGAGGAATTGCGCAGCTCCGTAGGAAAAAAATCCAGGTTCATGTGCCCGTCGATGGTGTAGGTATTGGCGGTAGAGATCGTCGCCTCCTCCAGCAAAAAACGGTCAAATGTCTGATCAGTGAGCAGGTGGTTCATAAAATTTTTCATGGATAAGATTTCTAAAGCGACCATGCAGGGCCTCCGTATCTTCGCGCGCAACGCTTTTTTGAATTTCAATATAAGAGTAGTATACAGCAAAATGCGGTAAAAGGGAAATAAATACTTTACTTATAAAATAATGTGTGCTAGCATATGTAGTATCTAAAACTACATGAAAGGGTTTGCAAAACATGAGCTACAAGATTATTTTAGACAGCTGTGGAGAGATTCCGGAGGAATACAAGGGCAATACACATTTTGAGCGCGTGCCGCTGAGCCTGGAGGTAGGTGATTATTTCGTATATGATGACGATACGTTTAACCAGGCAGAATTTCTGGCAAAGGTTGCCGCGTGTCCCACATGTCCCCGCTCGGCATGTCCGTCGCCGGAGCGCTACATGGAGGCATTTCATGCGGATGTGGATCACGTCTATGCCGTGACCTTGACGTCAAAGCTGTCCGGCAGCTATAACAGTGCCTGTCTGGGCAAAGGGCTGTATGCGGAAAAATATGGTCATAAGGATATTCACGTGGTGGACTCCCTGTCTGCCAGCGGCGGTGAGACGCAGATCGCGCTGAAGATTATGGAGCTGGAGGAGCAGGGTCTTCCCTTTGAGACGATCGTAGAGCAGATCGAGGCTTTTCGGGATTCCGTGCGCACCTATTTTGTTCTGGATAATCTGGAAACACTGCGGAAAAACGGGCGGCTTTCCACCATGAAGGCGATGATTGCCTCCACCTTGAATATCAAGCCCGTGATGGATGCGCAGGATGGCGTGATCATCCAGCGCGGACAGTGCGTGGGACTCAAAAAGGCACTTGGAAAGTTATGTGAATTGCTGCTGAACGAGACGCAGGATAAGGAGGCGCGCAGACTGATCATCTCTCATTGCAATGCACCCGAACGGGCGGAGCTGGTGCGCCGGATCTGTACGGAGCAGGCGCGCTTCAAGGAGGTTCTGGTGATGGATATGAGAGGGATCAGCAGTATGTACGCCAACGACGGCGGTATCATCGTGACTACCTGAACCGTACCCATAGAAAGATAAGCAGTGCGACCTGCGCGATCAGAATGGCCGGCATACCATATTTGAAATACCAGTGTTTGGTCTTATGGCGGAACTGCTGCATACCGAGAATGGCACCGATGCTGCCGCCCAGGAGTGCGGAGGCGAACAGGGCTTTTTCCGGGATGCGCCAGGCGTTTCTTTTGGCGCGATGCTTGTCACTGCCCATCATTGCAAAAGCGATCAAATTGATCACAAGCAGATAGGCACACAGGAGGATAAATGTGGAGGATATAGGTGGCTGCGGCATGAGATTTCTCCTTTTCAATAGCTTCAATAGCGAATAAGATGATTATAGCACAGTCAGGATCAAAAAAGTATCCCCCTTTTTCTTGCTTTTCCGGGAAGAATGTTGTATAGTATGATTCAGGTTTCAGGAAACATTTAATTTACGTGATGGAGGCATAGAGTATGAAAGAGAAAGTGGTACTGGCTTACTCGGGTGGTTTGGATACCACCGCGATCATTCCCTGGTTAAAGGAGAATTTTGATTACGAAGTGATCTGCGTCTGCGTGGACTGCGGGCAGGCGGAGGAGCTGGACGGCCTGGAGGAGAGAGCGAAGTTCTGCGGCGCATCCAAGCTGTATATCGAGAATGTGATCGACGAGTTCTGTGACCAGTATATTGTACCCTGCGTGCAGGCGAATGCGATTTACGAGAATAAATATCTGTTGGGAACGTCCATGGCACGTCCGCTGATCGCGAAGAAGCTGGTGGAGATCGCCAGAAAAGAAGGTGCTACGGCAATCTGCCACGGCGCGACCGGCAAGGGCAATGACCAGATCCGCTTCGAACTGGGGATCAAAGCGCTGGCACCCGATATCAAGATCATTGCTGCGTGGAGAAATGATAAGTGGACGATGGATTCCCGCGAGTCCGAGATCGAATATTGTAAAGCACATGGCATAGATCTGCCGTTTTCGGCAGATTCCTCCTACAGCCGCGACCGCAACATCTGGCATATCAGCCATGAGGGTCTGGAGCTGGAGGATCCCGCCAATGAGCCGAATTATGAGCATCTGCTGGTGCTCGGCACCACACCGGAGAAGGCGCCGGATGAGGGTGAATATGTGACGATGACCTTTGAAAAGGGCGTGCCCACTTCCGTGAACGGCAAGCAAATGAAGGTTTCCGATATCATTCACACCCTGAATGAGCTGGGCGGCAAGCATGGTATCGGTATCATCGATATCGTGGAGAACCGTGTGGTAGGTATGAAGTCCCGCGGCGTGTATGAGACCCCCGGCGGAACAATCCTGATGGAGGCACATCAGCAGCTTGAGGAGTTGATTCTGGATCGCGATACCTATGCGATGAAGAAAGAGATGGGCAGCCGTTTTGCGAGTCTCGTATACGAAGGGAAATGGTTCACACCGCTTCGTCAGGCGGAGCAGGCTTTCATCGAGGAGACACAGAAGTATGTGACCGGCGAGGTGAAGTTCAAACTCTACAAGGGCAACATCATCAAGGCGGGTACCACATCCCCTTATTCGCTGTACAACGAGAGCATTGCGTCCTTTACGACCGGTGATCTCTACGATCATCACGATGCAGAGGGCTTTATCAATCTGTTTGGTCTTTCCTGTAAGGTGAGAGCAATGAAGATGCAGGAGCAGGGAATGGATCTGCTCTAATGAGATAACCCGGTGGTTTAGCGGCATGTACTCTTTGAGAAACATGCCGCTTGCTTTATAACACGGTCACCCGGTTGACCGTACTTCAAAGTGAAGGAGATGATTATTTGGGCGATCTGGCGGAAAGACTGATGGAAGAACTGGAATGTGAAACCGTCTTTACGCTCCCGATCAGGATACCGGCCATCCCGCAATATGCGGACGGCATCCCGATCTACGAATCGGTGGTGGTGACATGGATCATCATGGCGGTGCTTATTTTGGTATCCGTCTTGCTCACGCGAAATATGCGCATCGACCATATCAGTAAGCGGCAGGCTTTGGTAGAACTGCTGGTGACCAAGCTGACCGGACTTGTTGAAGGGATGATCGGGGAGCGGGGGAAATCTTATGTGCCCTGGCTGACCACGGTATTACTCTATATCGGTGTGGCGAATATGTTCGGCTTATTCGGCTTCAAATCCCCGACGAAGGATCTGAATGTCACGATTGCGCTGGCGGCGATGAGTATCATTCTGGTGGAGGCGGCAGGCATCTACCATCTGGGCATCCGAAAATGGCTGCACAAATTTATTGAGCCGGTGCCGGTGGTGGCGCCGATCAACCTGATGGAGCTCGTGACCAGACTCTTGTCCCTGTGTATGCGACTGTTTGGTAATGTGCTGGGCGCGTTCGTCATCATGGAAATGATCAAGATTGTGGTGCCGGTGATCCTGCCGGCGGTTTGAGCGTCTATTTTGATATTTTTGACGGCGTATTGCAGGCGTATGTATTTGTTTTTTTGACATCGCTGTATATCAGTGAGATGCTGGAGACAGAGGACTGAGCCGGAGAACGAAGCTATAGACTAACACAAAGTAAACGATAAAGGAGAAAAAGTATGAACACACTTGTTGCAATTGGAGCAGCTATCGCCGTATTCGGCGCAATCGGTGCGGGCCTCGGAATCGCCCTCGCCACAGGAAAGGCAGTGGAAGCGATCGCGAGACAGCCGGAGGCATCGGGCAAGATCAATACGGCATTGATCCTCGGATGTGCATTGGCGGAGGCGACGGCAATTTATTGTTTCGTTATCGCGCTGATGATTATTGTTATGTTGAAATAGTACCACACAACAGGAAGCAGAAGGGCAGGTAGGAAGGATGCTGAAAATAGATCCGGTGAATTTAATCTGTACGGTTGTCAACCTCTTGGTGCTGTTTGTGGCTTTGCGGGTATTTTTGTTCAAACCGGTGCAAAAGATCATCGCGGACAGACAGGCCGAGGCGGACAGACAGCTTGCGGAGGCGGCTGCGAAACAGACGGAGGCCGAGACACTGCGCGATCAATATTCCGAATCCCTGGCACAGGCGGAAGAGGAAAAACGGCAGATGTTGAAGGCGGCCAGAGAGGATGCCGATGCGCAGTATCAGAGAATTGTGGGTGAGGCTAAGGACAAGGCCAGACAGATCGAAGAGAAGGCCGTGGCGGATGCGCATGCGCAGAAGGATCAGATTCTGAAAAATACGCAGCAGGAGATTGGCGATATGGTGGTGGACGCGGTCCATAAAATCGCCGCGACACAGAAAAATGCGGAGACGGACAAGTCTCTTTACGAAGCATTTTTGATCAAAGCGGGTGAAAAACAGTGATACAGAAAACCAGAGAAACGCTGAAAGCGGAATTGGTATATGTGACTGCTCCGAGCAAGGAACAGTTAGACGGGATCCGTCGTTTCCTGCAAAAGGAGACGGGGGAAGCGTCCATAGAGATTGTACTGCGGGAGGATGCCTCTCTGAAGAGCGGCTTTATTCTGCGTGTGGGCACCAGGGAGTACGACTGGAGTGAACAGGGACGTCTGGAACAACTGCAGCAATCCGTGGCCGCTTCCGTGCGGAGCAATCTGCAAAAGGAACAGGCAGGCGCCTTTGATCCCGACAGTATCATATCGATCCTGAGAGCGAATATTCAGGATTTTACGCTTGCAGCGAAGGAAAAAGAGATCGGAATCGTCGACTGGGTAGGAGACGGTATTGTGAACGTGCATGGTATGGATCATGCGTACTATGGTGAGATCGTACTCTTCGACTGCGGTGTGAAGGGCATGGTACAGGATATCCGCAGAGACGAGATCGGTATTATTTTGTTTGGGCGTGACACGCAGATCCATGAGGGCAGTCGCGTGGTACGCACCGAGAAAATGGCAGGTATCCCGGTCGGAGACCGTTTCCTCGGCAGAGTCGTGGATGCGTTGGGAGCACCGATTGACGGAGCGGGCGAGATAGAGGCGGACGGTTACAGACCGCTGGAGAATCCTGCCCCCAGCATTGTGGACAGAAAATCCGTCGCGGTTCCCATGGAGACCGGACTGTTGTCCATCGATTCCATGTTCCCCATCGGACGCGGGCAGCGTGAGCTGATTATCGGGGACCGGCAGACCGGCAAGACATCCATTGCCATGGATACCATTTTGAATCAACGCGGAAAAGACGTGATCTGTATTTATGTGGCGATCGGACAGAAGGCATCGACGATTGCCAAGCTGGTCAATACGCTGCAAAAAAGCGGTGCGATGGATTATACCATCGTTGTGTCCGCCACTGCATCGGAGCCTGCTCCGCTGCAATATATTGCGCCCTATTCGGGGACTGCACTGGCGGAATATTTTATGTATAAGGGCAAAGACGTGCTGATTATCTATGATGATCTCTCCAAGCATGCTGTGGCCTATCGCGCGATTTCACTGCTGCTGGAGCGGTCTCCCGGGCGGGAGGCCTATCCCGGAGACGTCTTTTATCTACATTCCAGACTGTTGGAGCGTTCCTCCAGGCTGACGCCGGAGTTGGGCGGCGGTTCCATCACCGCGCTGCCGATCATTGAGACCCAGGCGGGGGATGTCTCTGCCTATATTCCCACGAATGTGATCTCGATCACGGACGGACAGATCTATCTGGAGAGTGAGCTTTTTAATGCGGGACAGAGACCGGCAGTCAACGTGGGGCTGTCCGTGTCGCGTGTGGGCGGCGCGGCACAGACCAAAGCCATGAAGAAGGCGGCCGGCAGTATCCGAATCGACTTGGCCCAGTATCGCGAGATGGAGGTATTTACACAGTTCTCCTCCGATCTGGATGACAATACCAAACGGCAGCTGGCACACGGCCGCGCTCTGATGGAGCTGTTAAAACAGCCTCTGGGAGCGCCGTTTACGATGGCAGAGCAGGTGATCACACTGGTGGCGGCGAACGCGCATATCTTCAGTGATATCGAGGCGGACAGGATCCGTGGGTTCAGACGGGCGCTATTGGATCATTTCAAAGAAGAACACGGAGATTTCATCGGCCGCTTGACGACCACCGGCAATCTGGAGGACGATGTGAAAGCGTCCATCATAGAAGCAGCGGAAAGCTTTAAAGCAACTTACAGCTTTTGATAGGACGCAGAGAAAGCGTGCTGCGGCAAGAGGAGTTCTGAAATGGCTAACACGAAGGAGCTGCAAAACAGAATAAATAGTATCCGGGATACGATGAAGATCACGAAGGCCATGTACATGATGTCCTCCATGAAACTGCGGAAAGCCAAGCAGAAGCTGGAAAACACGGAGCCGTATTTCTATGGTTTGCAGGAACAGATCAAGGAAATTCTGCTGCATTTTCCGGATATGCAGGACATCTATTTTGACAATCGTGAGCAGGATCTTCTGGAGACGGAGAAAAAGGCCGCGTTTATTGTGATCACCGGCGACAAAGGGATGGCTGGCGCGTATAACCACAATGTGCTGAAAGAAGCGCAGATCAGGGTGGATGACGTGGAGCACTACAAGCTGTTTGTCGTGGGTGAAGTGGGGAGACAATATTTTGCCTCCTACAAATATGAGCTGGATAAGGATTTCCTGTTCTCGGCCACCAATCCGACGCTGCACCGCGCGCGGGTGATCACGGAGAATGTAGTGGATCTGTATCAAAGGGGCGAGGTGGACGCCGTATATGTGATCTATACACGGATGATCAACAGTATGAGTTCCGTGGTGGAGACGGCGCAGCTGCTCCCGCTGAAGACCCATACATTTGTGGAGCAGGAATTGCTTGCGGAGGCCAGAAAAAAGCGGGGGGACGATCTGGAGAGCGAAGAGCTTCCTCCGGAGGAATGGTTTGAGATTTATCCGTCTCCCAAGGCGGTTCTGGAAAAGCTGGCGTACAACTACGTGACCGGTTTTTTATACGGTGCGTTGGTGGAGGGAAGTGCCAGCGAGGAGAATGCCCGCATGATCGCCATGCAGTCGGCGACGGACAACGCGACAGATATGCTGCGGGTACTTTCCGTGGAATACAATCGTGTGCGCCAGGCGATGATCACGCAGGAGATCACTGAGGTGATCGGCGGCGCCAAGGCATTGAAAAAGAAAAAGCGTAAGCAAAAGGAAGAGGCAGAAAGGTAAACTATGGAAAACAAGGGAAGGATCGTGCAGGTTTCGGGACCGGTGATAGATGTGGAATTTGCGGATGGCGCCCTGCCTGCCATCAAGGATGCGCTGTACGTAGCAGTCGGAAATCAGAAACGCGTGATGGAGGTTGCGCAGCATGTAGGCGGTCATGTGGTGCGATGCATTATGTTGGCCGCGTCGGAAGGTCTTTGCAGGGACATGGAGGTTGTCGCGACGGGAGCCGGTATTCAGGTTCCGGTGGGAGAGCAGACCCTTGGCAGACTGTTCAATGTCCTGGGAGAGACGCTGGATGACGGAGAACAGTTGGAGGGAAAAGGTGAGCAGTGGTGTATCCACAGGGAGCCCCCCGGATTTGATGAACAGAGTCCGGTTGCTGAGATGCTGGAGACAGGGATCAAGGTCATCGACCTGTTGGCGCCTTACGCCAAGGGCGGTAAGATCGGCCTGTTTGGCGGAGCCGGTGTGGGCAAGACCGTGCTGATCCAGGAGCTGATCAACAATATCGCCACAGAGAGCGGCGGTTATTCGATTTTTACCGGCGTGGGAGAGCGTTCCCGCGAGGGAAATGATCTGTGGACCGAGATGCGGGAGTCGGGGGTGCTCGGCAAGACGGCGCTGGTGTTCGGGCAGATGAACGAGCCGCCCGGAGCACGTATGCGGGTTGCAGAGACGGGACTTACCATGGCGGAGTATTTCCGCGATGTACAGCACAGAGACGTGCTGTTGTTCATTGATAATATTTTCCGTTTTGTACAGGCGGGGTCGGAGGTTTCCGCACTGCTTGGCAGAATGCCTTCCGCGGTGGGATATCAGCCGACGCTGGCCAATGATCTGGGAGAATTGCAGGAACGGATCGCTTCCACTAAGGTGGGATCTGTGACCTCTGTGCAGGCGGTATATGTGCCGGCGGATGACTTGACGGATCCGGCACCGGCGACGACCTTCTCCCATCTGGATGCAACGACTGTGCTTTCGCGTAAAATTGTGGAACAGGGTATCTATCCGGCGGTGGATCCCCTGGAGTCCACTTCCCGTATTCTGGAGGCAGATGTGGTGGGCGAGGAACACTACGCCACAGCCCGTGCCGTGCAGGAGACCCTGCAGCGTTACAAGGAGTTACAGGATATCATTGCGATCCTTGGTATGGAAGAGTTGTCGGATGAGGACAAGCTGACGGTGTATCGCGCCAGAAAAATACAGCGCTTTTTGTCCCAGCCGTTCCATGTGGCGGAGAATTTTACCGGCGTCAAGGGCGTGTTTGTGCCGGTGAAGGAGACCATACGCGGATTCCGCGCCATTCTGGACGGTGCGCTGGATGAGTATCCGGAGTCAGCTTTCTTCAATGTGGGTACGATAGAGGACGTGATGGCCAAAGCGGCCGGAAGGTGAGAACATGAATACGTTTACATTGAAAATCGTTGCCTGTGACAGGGTGTTCTACGACGGAGCGTGTGAGATACTCATTTTTCCGGTCGAGGACGGCGAAATGGCGATCATGGCGCATCATGAACAGATGACCACCACCATCGAGATCGGTGAACTGCGTTTTCGTACGCCGGATGGAGAGACCCATGTGGCGATTGTATCGGATGGTTTCCTGAAGGTGGCGCATAACCATGTAGATGTGCTGGTGTTCTCCGCGGAACGACCGGAGGAGATCGATGCATTTCGGGCGAGGGCGGCAGCAGAGCGCGCCAAGGAACAGCTGCAGCAAAAGCAGAGTATTATGGAATACCACATCTCACGGGCAGCGCTTGCAAGAGCCATGGCGAGGCTACAGGGAAAAGAAAAACATATGCCGAAATAAGAGAGGACAGGAACATGAGAGGCATAAAAAGAGCTTGGCTGAGACTGGGAGTCGTACTTACGGTAGCCGGTCTGATTTTATTTTGCACACATTTTGCAGAAGGTATTGCATCGATGCGTGGGAGCGTGTCTTTGTACGGCCCCGGCGGGGATTTTGACAAACTGACCAAATATGATCACATCCGGACGGATTATGATTTTTCCCTTGGCAGTTACATGGAAATGGAGACAACGACGGAGAATAAATACGGCAGGACGGTCGGCAAATCTTATCAATATTACTACGCGATTCCCGCATATACAGAGGAGAATACCTATTGGATCGGTCTTGAGGTGCCTGAACAGGACACGGAGCTTATGGAGCAGATCACGGATGAATCCTATGCGTTTCTGATGGGGGAAGAGAGCAATTTTGGTTCTATTTATCTGACGAAATCCGGCTGCCTGAAGAAAATGGATGACGAGCATTATAGTTACCTCAAGGCAATGTTTGCCGATATGGGGTATACAAATGACGAGATCGAAGAATTCACGCAGCCCTATTATATTGCGACCTTTGACGTGGCAAAAACCAAATTCACATTTCTTTTGTCGATCGTGTTGTTCTGGGCCGGATTGGTGTTCTTGGTTTTGCTGCTCCTTTTTTACCTGCGAAGCCGGAACGGTGCAGCATCCGCTACGACGGCCGCGCCGCAGACAGTTGCGGCACAGGCGCCGAAAGGGACCATGATGATCGGAAATCAATCCTTTCCCAAGGAATGGTTTGTACGCGTGGATCAATACGTAAAACAGAATGAACTGGAATACGCCAAACAGGATCTGCGGTCGCTCACCGGTATTACCTACGAGGAGGCGGAGCAGGTGATCGAGAACTGGCAGAGGTATTATCGATCATGAAAAGTTATGTAGTTATGTATATGATGGGAACCTACTTGTTGATCGGTATGGTTGTTTTATCTCTGCTGTTTCGCAAAGACTGGATCGCCGCTATGAAACAGCCGGTAGATCTTTATGCAGAGCAGACGGATTGCAAAGCGCTTGTGGAAACGGATGCCGTAGAGGGGACGTTTTCGGTTTCACTTGGTAAATATGCAGGACATTCTGATACAGGACTATATCTATATGATTATGTGATTCCGGCATATGCCGGTGAAGAAATTTACTGGATCGGACTGGAGATATCCTCCTCAGATCACGATATCATGGAGACAATCACGCAGGACACTTATGCTTACTTAAACGGTGAGCTGGCGTATCCGTCCGAACAGACTCTTAACCGGATCGGGATCATCAAAAATCTGAGTGAGACAGAGTATCAATATCTGCAGGATGCGGTGTGGGGGAGCGGATGGTATGCTTCAGAGGAAGATATGCGTGCGCATGTGCTGCCCATCCTGTTAAACACCGTAGACAATCCACTGGAATTACGAGAAACATTATACATGCTAACGGGAATTGTAGTACTTTTTTCGTTAGGTTGTTTCGGGGTGGGAATATATGCCCACAGGCAGGAACGGGCCTTTATGCGTGGAGAGATTGAACCGACTTTCCGCGTGGCGGCGAACGGACAATATGCAGAAAACAGTTTCAAAGATCGGATGATCACGCTTCCGGTGGGTGCATATCCCCGCCGGCTTTTGAAACTGGTCAACCAATATGTCCGGCAGGGGCAGACGGAACCGGCGAGGCGGATGCTCTGGTCACTGACAGCGCTTTCGTATGAAGATACGGCAGAGGTCATCGCGCATTGGAAGACATATTACCATTAGCATTGCAGCATTCGCATTGCGTCAGGCGGTGCTATTTTAGTGCGATTCTGAAAGTGATAATTTGTCTGAATAATGCATAAAACATGCATAAAATAACAAATATGCAATATTTTTGCATAAAAATAAAATAATTGTGGACAAATGCGTAAAAAGTGGTATGATGGTACATATATCGCGTTCGTTATGCATGAGAAACAAGCCGTTTAAGCGGTAGAATGAGAGGAAGGTATGATTAAGGTAGGAATTATCGGTGCGACCGGATATGCAGGCGCTGAACTGGTACGGATTCTGGCGAATCACAAGGAAGCGAGAATCGTCTGGTACGGCTCCCGCAGCTATATTGATAAAAAGTATTATGAAGTATATCAGAATATGTTTCAGATCGTGGAGGATGTCTGCAAGGATGATAATCTGACCGAATTGGCAGATCAGGTGGATGTGATTTTCACTGCCACACCCCAGGGATTTCTGGCGGGACTGCTCACGGAAGAGATTCTGCAAAAAGTGAAGATCGTGGATCTCTCTGCGGACTATCGTATTAAGGATGTGGCGACCTATGAAAAATGGTATGGGATCGAGCACAAATCCCCGCAGTTTATCGAGGAGGCGGTATACGGTCTCTGCGAGATCAACCGCGGCAAGATTACGGACAAGACACGCTTGGTGGCAAATCCCGGCTGTTATACGACCTGTTCAATTTTGACGGCATATCCTTTGGTAAAAGAGGGCTTGATCGACGTGGATACATTGATTGTGGACGCCAAGTCCGGTACGTCCGGCGCGGGCAGAGGCGCGAAGCTGCCCAACCTGTTCTGCGAAGTGAATGAGAACATCAAGGCTTACGGTGTGGCAACCCACCGTCATACGCCGGAGATCGAGGAGCAGCTGGGCTATGCAGGCAACTGCGAAGTGACGATCAATTTTACGCCGCATCTGGTGCCCATGAACCGCGGTATTCTGGCGACAGAGTACGCGAAGTTAAAGAGAAAACCGGACGGCAGTCTGCCCACCTACGAGGAGATCAAGGCTACTTACGACAAATATTACGCGAATGAAAAATTTGTGCGTGTGCTGGACAAGGGTGTGTGCCCCGAGACCAAGTGGGTGGAAGGCAGTAACTATGTGGATGTCAACTTTGTCATCGACGAGCGGACCGGCCGCGTGATCATGATGGGCGCCCTGGATAATCTGGTGAAGGGTGCTGCCGGGCAGGCGGTACAAAACATGAATCTGTTGTTTGGATTGCCGGAGAGCGAAGGGCTGGAGCTGGTGCCCTGCTTCCCGTAGACGGGATTTAAATCCGGATTTGCATTTGTTATGGGAAAAGTTGTACAGAGATGAATCCGGCATTAAGCTGTAGATTTGGAGAAACAAATGAGCGACAAGACGTATACCATCAAGACAATGACCATAGAAGATTACGACGGCTTGCGGGCGCTGTGGATGACCATCAAAGGCTTCGGCATCCGCAGCATCGATGACTCCCGCGAGGGTGTGGAGCGGTTTTTAAAGCGCAACCCAGAGACCAGCGTGGTGGCGGTGGCGGAGGACGGCTCTATCGTGGGCGGTATCCTGTGCGGCCATGACGGCAGGCGCGGCTGTCTGTACCATGTGTGCGTGCGGGAGGACTATCGCAGACTCGGCATCGGCAAGGCCATGGTGGTATATTGCATGAATGCGCTGAAAGCGGAACAGATCAACAAAGTCAGCCTGATCGCGTTCACGGTGAATGACATCGGCAATGCGTTCTGGAACTGCATCGGCTGGACGAAGAGAGAGGATCTGAATTACTATGATTTCACCTTGAATGAGGCGAATATCACGGCGTTCAATAAATAAAACAGAGGGAAAAATAATGAGTACAGACAACGCAAAGGTCAAACAGATCGAGGGTGGCGTCACCGCCGCAAAGGGCTTTCAGGCGGCATGCTGCGAGGCCAACATCAAATACAAGGATCGCACGGACATGGCTATGGTTTATTCCGAAGTACCCTGCGAGTGCGCGGGAACCTTTACCAGCAATGTGGTCAAGGCAGCCTGCGTCCAGTGGGATCAGAAAATAGTATCTTCCGGTGCGAAGATGCAGGCGGTTGTGGTCAACTCCGGCATCGCTAACGCCTGCACCGGGCAGGAGGGCTGGGATGCCTGCGAAGCTACTGCGAAAGCGGTGGAGAAAGCTTTAAGTGTGCCCGCGGAGAGCGTGGCGGTCGCTTCCACCGGCGTCATCGGCATGCAGCTTCCCGTGGACAAGCTGGTAAACGGCGTGGAGAAAATGAGCAAGACTCTGGCGCATACTACCGAGGCAGGAACGGCGGCTTCCAAAGCCATCATGACCACCGACACCATCAATAAAGAGATCGCGGTGACCTTTGAGATAGACGGTAAGACCGTGACGCTGGGCGGTATGAGTAAGGGCTCCGGCATGATCCATCCGAATATGTGTACCATGCTGGGATTCTTGACTACCGACCTTGCAATCGAAAAATCACTGCTGCAGGAAGCACTCAGCAATGTGATCAAGGATACCTTCAACATGATCACCGTGGACGGAGATACCTCCACCAACGATACCTTGCTGATCATGGCAAACGGTCTGGCGGAAAATAAAACCGTCACCGAAAAGGGTGAGGCTTACGACACATTCTATGAAGCACTGTTCACCGTTTGCAGATACCTCGCCCGCAGAATGGCAGGCGACGGTGAGGGAGCAAGCAAGCTTTTTGAGGCAAAGGTGGTAAACGCAAAGTCCAAGGATGATGCGAGAACGCTGTCCCGCGCTATCGTAGGTTCCAATCTTTCCAAGGCAGCAATCTACGGATGCGACGCCAACTTCGGACGTTTCCTGTGCGCCATGGGTTACTCCGGCGCGCAGTTTGACCAGAATGATGTAGAGCTTTTCTTCGAGGGCAAAGCGGGCAGATTGCAGGTGTTCGACAGGGGAACTCCCATCGTGTTTGACGAGGAGCTTGCAAAGAAAATTATGCAGGCCGACGAAGTGACTGTCTTCGTGGACATGCACGAAGGTGAGGAGGAAGCCACCGCATGGGGCTGCGACCTCACTTACGACTATGTGAAGATCAATGCGGACTACCGCTCATAAAATGGCACAGCACCCCACATGTACATAGGGCTGTACGCGAATCGGTTTTATAAAGATACGATATAAAGGGAGACATGATTATGGAAAAAGATATGCAGCAGGTATTACAGAAGGCGGAAGTCCTCATCGAGGCACTTCCCTATATTCAGAAATTCAACCGCAAGATCATTGTGGTAAAGTACGGCGGAAGCGCTATGAGCAACGAGGAATTGCAGAAAAACGTCATCAAGGATGTGACCCTGCTAAAACTGGTGGGCTTCAAGCCCATCATCGTACACGGCGGCGGCAAGGAGATCAGCCGCTGGGTAGGTAAGGTCGGCAAGGAGGCGAAATTCGTGAACGGTCTGCGCGTAACCGACGATGAGACCATGGAGATCGCTGAGATGGTGCTTGGCAAGGTCAATAAACAGCTCGTGTCCATGGTGCAGGAGCTGGGCGTGAAGGCTGTGGGATTAAGCGGCAAGGATGGCGGTCTGTTGAAGGTACAGAAGAAATATTCCGACGGACAGGACATCGGTTTCGTGGGCGATATCACCGGTGTGGATCCCAAGGTGTTATATGACCTGTTGGAGAAGGATTTCCTGCCCATCGTTTCCCCCATCGGTCTGGACGATCATTTCCAGACCTACAACATCAATGCCGATGATGCGGCATGCGCGGTGGCAAAGGCTGTGGGCGCGGACAAACTGGTATTTCTGACTGACATCGAAGGGCTTTACAAGGACATCAACGATAAGTCCTCCTTTATCTCCAGATTGACGACAGATCAGGCAGACGAGCTTATTGGCGGTGGCTTTATCGGCGGCGGCATGCTGCCTAAGCTTTCCAACTGTACTTCCGCGGTCCGCAACGGCGTAAACCGTGTACATATTCTGGACGGACGCATCCCGCACTGCCTGCTTTTGGAAATCTTCACCGACAAAGGTGTGGGGACGGCCATCATTGCCGACGAGGACGGCGAGTGACAGTGCGAATAAGTATACGAAAGCGCTGGCTCGGGTGCGAATGGAATATAAATGCATAAGAAATTTTGTAAAAGATCAGGAGCAATACATAAACTTCTGATCTTTTTCATTGCATGTCACCTTTTCCGGCCCTGCAACGTGTTATCATCAGAACCGGTACTGATACGCGCGGCGGTACCGGCGGACATACGATAGGAGGACGGTATGGAAAGTGAAAAAATAACGGAGATCGTTCACACATATGGCAACCTGTTGTATCGGGTCTGTGTCGTCATGCTGCGAAATGCGCAGGACGCGGAAGATGCGGTACAGGAGGTGTTTTGCAGATACTTGGAAAAGCATAAGACCTTTTCTTCTCCGGAGCATGAAAAGGCATGGCTGCTCACCGTGGCAAATCATATCTGTAAGGATATGCTGCGGTTTCGGTCAAGACACCCGCAAATCGACATTGATGATATGGATATCGGCTATTTGCCCGCGGAGAGCAGTGCGGTCATACAGGAACTGATGCAGCTGCCGGTTGCAATCCGGGCAGTGATCTATCTGCATTACATCGAAGGATATAAGATCAGGGAGATTTCCAAGATATTGAAGGTTTCCGAGCAGGCAGTCAAAAAGCGATTGCAGCGCGGAAGGGAACAGCTGCGTATACGCCTTGAAGATCAGGCAATGTCTTAGAGGAATGCGTTCACCAGGAAAGGAGTTGTGGGATATGAGAAAAGAAGATTTGATCAATGCGGTCTCCAGTATTGTGATGGAGGATGAGGCGCAGGCAAACATGATAGAAGCGTTGAAGAATCAAGATACAAAGCGGCATGGAGGAATGAAGGCGGCCGGCGTCATTCTGGCACTGATCGCGGCTGCAGGAGTCAGCGTGCCGGCCTATGCGCTGGTGACTTCCCGTTTACAGGAGCGCATGGAAAATATGACGCCGGAAACAATCACATCGCTGGAACAGCAGGTGCAGAATGCAGATGTGGACAGTGACTCCTTCAACAGACCATACTCTGCTACAGAGCAGCAGCGGATGGAACAGCTTTACACAGAGTACCTGGAGGGATATTTTCCGCAAAACGATCTGCTGCTGGCGGACAGCGAGGAGAAAGCATCCGAATATGTGCAAAGCGGGTTACTTTGTTTCCTGCCTTCCACCAGTACGTTTTATCTGCCGTTGTACCGGGAGCTGACGGATGAGGAGATTCTTGAGTTGCTGGATTTCATGAAAAAGAGAGACTATGCGCTGCTTGCGGGCGAGGTGATGGCGAGAGAGGAAGAGCAGCGGAATCTGATTCAGGAAAATGTGAAAAGCGGCGGTATCACGGAGGAAGAGGCCATTGAGATTGCACAGTCGCGGCTTCAGGAGCTTGGACTTAATGTCACCGGGTTTGAGATGAATCATTATTATGATGATGGAAAAGACATGGGGGTTCGGTATGGTGGGGCGGCATACTACAATGTGAACTGGAGCAATATTTTCAGCCATACGTACTACTATTTCTGGATCAATGCGGAGGATGGTACTATTTTGGATGAACACATTGGTGGAAATGAAGACAATATCGTGATCACGGAACAGGAAGCTATAGAAATTGCGACAAAGCGTGCAGCGGAACTGGGACTGCAGCTTGATGGATTTGAGATGAACCATGGTTTTGAAGACGGAACGGGGAGGAGAGACATCTACGGCGGTATACCCCGTTACGGTGTGAACTGGGCGAACTTTGTCAGTCACACATATTATTATTTCATGGTCAATGCACAGGACGGTTCAATACTGGATGAGAGCTACGAGGGGCACAGGAAATACCCGGAAGAAAAGATCCGTCAAAATGTGGAAAACGGCGGCATCTCCGCGGAGGAGGCCAAGGAGATCACGCGGGCAAGATTGGAAGAGCAGGGAATTGACACCACTGGCGTGGGATGCGATATCTGGTTCACGGACAATCATTCAGCGGACTTTGACGGTAAATCCTACTATAAGATTACATGGATTCATGATGAAAACAGGAAATTTTATGGGTTTTATGTTGATGGCAGGGACGGCACGATTCTGGAAGGGTATGGGAATTAACAAAACCCTAAAGTAGTTTGGGAGTAGGCAGATAATGGTTGAAATAAGTAGTTGATCGCGGTATGATAAATTAGTCGAAGGGAATTGGTTCGACCATTCTGAAGGGATAGTAAAAGGAGATTATGACTATGGTTAAGGTATATTGCTATTCAAAATGTACAACCTGTAAGAAAGCATTGAAGTGGCTGGATGATAACAAGATCGGGCATACAGTGATCGATATCAAGGAAGATCATCCGGATGAGAAGACGCTGCGTCAGCTTCATAAGAAGAGCGGATTGCCGCTGCGGAAGTTTTTCAATACCAGCGGACAGCTTTATCGGGAGATGGAACTGTCGAAGAAGCTGCCGGATATGAGTGAGGATGAGATGTTTAGGCTTCTGGCTTCCGACGGGATGCTGGTGAAAAGACCGTTGCTGGTTACGGATGATAGGGTATTGCCGGGATTTAGGGAAGATGCCTGGAGGGAAGCATTATGAGCAGCCTCGGTACGATAAGCTGTGCGCTGCGTTTGGGATGTGAGATATGGTAAAGCAGATTGTGAGAGATCCGATGTTCCTTCAGCAGAAGTCCGAGCCGGCTACGGAAGCGGATAAGCAGGTGATCGTGGATCTGATGGATACATTAAAAGCAAATCAGGACAGATGTGTCGGGATGGCGGCGAATATGATCGGCGTGAAGAAGCAGATCATTGTAGTCGCTGCAGGTCCGTTTATCTTTCCGATGATCAATCCGGTGATCACGAAGAAGACCGGAAAATACGAGACAGAGGAAAGCTGTCTTTCACTGGAGGGTGCGAGACCGTGTACCAGATATAAAGAGATCGAGGTAGATTATCTGGATCAGGAGTTTAAGAAGCAGCACGGAAAGTACTCCGGCTTTACGGCTCAGATCATCCAGCATGAGATACAGCATTTTTCCGGGGAGCTGATATGAAGGATAGCCGGATGGAATGGGCAAAGGTAAAGGGAAATGCCTGTTTAAGAGGTGATAAGCTATGGCGTTCAGGATTGTTCGCTATGAGCAAATATGAAAATTTATGCGTTAGTGTATAATTTTAATTGGCAAAATTAAAGGGAAGAAGTCGAAACCTCTTCCCAATCATACAGTTTTTCTTTATGATGTTAACTGCGAAGAAAAACACGTAAAGGAGACTGTATGATGAATACTATTGTAGAAGAAAAGCTGATATCTTTCAAGGAGTTGGAGCAAAAAGTTTTTAAATATGTCTGTGAGCTGGCTTGTGAGATTACTAGAATTATGCTGGAAGGCTATGATGATGAGCTGGCTGCTACCAGGGATACGAAGAATTATCGGGATAAAGGCAGTCGCAAAACCAGTATAAAAACAGTTTACGGAGATGTCGTCTACTGGCGCAGGGTATACCGTACCAGCCTTGAGAATGGTGAGAAGGCTTTTGTATATCTGCTGGATGAAGCCATGCAGATGGATAAGATTGGGCTGATATCCACCAATCTGGCAGAAAAGATAGCCATGACAGTAACAGAGTCGCCTTACCGTGTTACTGCCGATGTGATAAGCAGCACCTGCGGACAGAGCATCAGTGCGGGCGGTGTATGGAATGTGATGCAGCGCCTCGGTGAGCGAATCGCCGAAGAGGAAGAACATGCGGTAAAGCAGATGAATGCGGATCAAACAGAAGGAACCAAGGAGATACCGGTGCTTTT